>NZ_CP108644.1:2516000-2830500 GCF_041435495.1 Streptomyces sp. NBC_01116 | reverse complement strand
GTCCTCTCGATGTCGGTCGCCCAGGCCGAGGAGTTCTTCGGCTCCGGCGACGCGGCCATCCCGGCCGCACACAAGATCCTCGACCGCCTCGTGGACGTCGGCCTGGGCTATCTGAGCCTCGGCCAGCCGCTCACCACCCTGTCCGGCGGCGAACGCCAACGCCTGAAGCTGGCCACGCACATGGCCGACAAGGGCGGCGTCTACGTACTCGACGAGCCGACCACCGGCCTGCACCTGGCGGACGTGGAACAGCTCCTCGGCCTGCTGGACCGGCTGGTCGACTCCGGAAAGTCGGTGATCGTCATCGAGCACCACCAGGCGGTGATGGCCCACGCCGACTGGATCATCGACCTCGGCCCCGGCGCCGGCCACGACGGCGGCCGGATCGTCTTCCAGGGCACCCCGGAGGACCTGGTCGCCGACCGCTCCACGCTGACGGGCGAGCACCTGGCGGAGTACGTGGGGGAGTGAGCCCCGGGCCCTTTCCGCCGGTCCTTCGGGTCAGGCGGAAAGGGCCCCGCGCTTGACCGCGTCCACGAACACGGCCCACCCGGCGGCGGGGATGAGCAGGGCGGGCCCGCCGGGGACCTTGGAGTCGCGGACGGGGACGGCGGTGGGGTGGTGGTCGTGGACTTCGAGGCAGCTGTCCTTGTCCGGGCCGCTGTAGGTCGACTTCCGCCATGTGGCGAGCAGGTTGGTGCCTTCACTCACGGTATCCGTACTCCTTCGCCGCTGCCCTGAGCACGTTCAGCGACTCGGGGAGGGACAGCGCGTCGCTCATGGCCAGAGCGTAGGCGGCCTCGATCCGCTCGACCAAGTGCGGTGCATCGTGCACCTTGGCCACCTGCGTGCCTTCGGAGTACGCCACCGGTGGCTGATCCTCGAAGTGCATCAGCGTCACCATGCTCTGGTGCAGATTGCAGGTGACTCCTCCCCCTCGTGAACGAGGGGGCTTCTCGCTATGCCTGGTCGGCGTTGCGACGGACCAGCCCGGCCCGTAGAACGTTCAGGGCGCCCACCGTGTCCGCGTGCGCTGAGTGGCCGCACGAGACGCAGTGGAACTTGCCCTGTGTGGGCCGGTTCTCCTTGTCGGTGTGCCCGCATTCGGGACACCGCCGGGAGGTGTTGCGGGGGTCTACAGCAATCACATCCCGCCCGGCACTCTCAGCCTTTGCGTTCAGGATCGCGAGGAACACCCCCCAACCGGCGTCGGCGATCGAGCGGTTCAGCCCGGCCTTGGACGAGGCCCCGTTGGGCAGGAAGCCGCCCGGCGTCTCGGGGGCGGGCTTCGGCTTGGGGGCCCGGCTCATGCTGCGGATCTTGAGGTCTTCGTGCGCGATGAAGTCGTGGTTGCGCACGAGGTCAAGGGCGGTCTTGTGCGCGTGGTCGAGGCGCTGGCGGCGGACCTTGCCGTGCAGGGCCGCGACCTTCTCCACGGCGCGCTGATGATGACGGGTGCGGTCCCTGGCCTTGCGGCGGGGGAACCGGCTGAGCGCCTGCTGTGCCGCTTCGAGCCTCTTGGCGGCCTTGCGGGCGTGGCGCGGGTTTGGGATGTGCTCGCCGCCCGACGTGGTGAGGAACGAGGCGATGCCCAGGTCGATCCCGACCACACTGCCCGTCGCGGGCAGCGGCTCGGGCTGCTCCTGCTCGGCAGTGAGCACGACGAACCACTTACGTCCCTCACGCTTGACCGACACGGTCTTGACCTTGCCGACCACCGCACGGTGCTGGTTGACCTTGACGTGCCCGACGCCCTGGAAGCGGACGCGGGTGACGGGGTCGTGCGGGGTGGAGTCCCACCGGCAGCCGTCGCCGTCCTTGGGAAAGTCAACTGTGTCGAACCAGTTCACCCCGCGAAAACGCGGGTAGCCCGGAGTGTCACCGGCCTTGATCCGGCGGAAGAACGCGGCGAACGCCTTGTCCAGTCGACGAAGCGTCGCCTGCTGCGAGGAGAAGGACCAGCGGCCTTGACGCTCCGGGTCGAACGCCCGGATCTCCTTGAGCTGCGCGGACTGCATCCCGTACTTGACGCTCGTCTTCGAAACGTGCCGGTAAGCGTCACGGCGTTCCTGCAAGGCCCCGTTATACAGCGAGCATTGATCACGGAGCATCTCGCCGAGCGCGATCGTCTGGGCCACGGTGGGCCGCATGAGGAACTTGTATGCACGGATCACCCAGCCCACCCCCTTCGGTCAAGTTCGCTTGATCATACTAGGCTTGGCATATGTCACCACGCTGGGAACCAAACCCCGATATCCGTACCGGCCGTCACGTAGCCTATAACCTGCACGCACACTTGGTGTTTGTTACGAAGTACCGGCGTGATGTGTTCGATGACCACATGCTCAAGCGGTGTGAAGAGATCATGCGGGAGGTATGCGGCAGCTTCGAGACCGAGCTGCGCGAGTTCAACGGCGAAGCCGACCATGTCCACCTGCTGGTGCACTACCCGCCGAAGGTCGCCCTGTCGAAGCTGATCAACTCGCTCAAGGGCGTCAGCTCCAGGTATCTGCGGGCGGAGTACACCGGCCGGATCAACCGGATCGGCATGGGCTCGGTGTTCTGGTCCCGCTCCTACTTCGCCGGGTCCTGCGGCGGCGCACCGCTGACCGTGATCCGCCAGTACATCGAAGGACAGAAGCGGCCCGTCTGACCGTCACCCCAGAGGTGCAGAGAACTCCGGCGCTCCGCGCCTCCGGGCCAAGGATGCGTTTCCCTCCCTGGCTGAAGCCGGGGATACCCACGCAAGATCAGGGATGGGACCGCCCAGAGGCAGTACATGGGCGCGGATTCGGCCATGCTCGGTCAGACGCACCACATGCATGATCTGTTCCGCCATGATGTCCGCACTCCCCGCCACGCGCCGGAGGACAGCTTCGTCCAGCACCGCCCAGACTACGGGCGACGTGGGACGCTCCAGGATCTTGGCCCTCTCCAGTCGTGAGAGACGGCCTTGTCACGTTCCTCATCGCTGTACGGCGGAAATGCTGTGCCCAGCACCGCATCCGCGTACCGGGGTGTCTGGAGGATTCCGGGAAAATAGGCGATGGCGAACTCGCGGATGAACGTCGCCTGTTCCTCAAGTTTCCGAGCAGCCTTGAATCGTTCCGCGACGGAACGGTCATCTGCCTGGGGCCGGAAAGTGGTCAGCACATCCCCTGTGCCCAGCGCTTTGTCCAGCCGCAGGGCGTCCTCCTCGCTCGGCATGCGACGCCCCGCCTCGATGTGCGAGATATGCGACCGCGTCATCAACGCCCGGTCCGCGAGCTGCTGCTGCGTCAGCCCGACTGCCTCCCGCTGAGCCTTCAACCATGCGCCATAGGTATTACTCACAGCCAACTTCCGTGCGACGAGCGCGATGTCACCCCGAACCCCCTGGCGAGCCTAGCCGCGCCGCTCGCACGCTGTGAGTGGATCGCTACGCAGCGAAGAATTCACCCCCACCGCGCACGGAGTTGACGCCCGCATGAACGAACAGCCCCAGAACGCCGCACGCCTTCTTCCCTGGGCCGGGACGGAAGGCCGGCCCTGCTACGTGGTCGGCGACGGCGACGGACAGGTCTCGCGTACGGCCGACCGGGTCGAGGCCATGCAGCTCGGTATGGCGTACGAACTCCTGGCCCAAGCGGACGACATGGTCGCGGACGACGGGTCCACGAGCGTCCAGCTCCGCCATGTCGCCGCCGCTCTGGCGCACTCCCTGCGGGACGTCCACCGGGTCGCCCGGAGCCGGGGCCTGAGGCTGGGGATTCCCGACGCCTTCGCGCCCGGTCACCCGTCGGGCCCGGGGCTGGTCCGGCTGCGGCCGTGAGGCGTGAGCGGCCGGCCGGGACCGCTCCGGTACGGTCGCGGCATGCCGTTCTACGTTTACGCCCAGGACCAGCCGGATGTGGCCCACCAGTTGATGGAGCTGTCCGAGGAGCACTGGTCCTACATAGACCGCTTCGACAGCCGGCTGATACTCCGCGGGCCCACCCTGTCCGACGACGGGGAGGAGCACACGGGGAGCGTCCACGTCGTCGACGTCGCGGACCGTGCGGCCGCCGAACGGTTCGCGACCGAGGAGCCGTTCTGGAAGGCCGGTCTCTACCGGGCGTTCACGGCGGACGCGACGGTGGTGCTGCTGCGCCGCGAACCGGCGGCGGACGCCCCGTACACGCTGATCACCGCCCGGTGGCCTGCGCAGGACCGTGCCTCGGGCCCGGTCGGGCAGGGGCTGCTGGGCGCGGAGCCGGACGGGCGACTGAGCTTCGTGGCGGTTCTGGTCGACGACGAGGGGGCCCGCACGACGGGAGTGGTCGCGGCCGTACAGGCGCTCCCGGACGAGGCACGGCACCTGGTCCAGCCGTTCGCGGACCGGCTCTCGGGCGGACCCACGCCCCTCGGGGCGCAGCGCTGGCAGCGCGGCGGACGCTCCTGAGAGGGCGGGACACGGGCACTCAGACCCCGGCCGAGCAGAACACGCACACGTCCCAGAACGGCGACCCGTCCAGCACCCGGTGACGTACGCACGAGGCCATCGCGGCATTCTCCGGCCCGGGCAGAGCAGCCGCGTCGGCCTTCGCCGTCGCAGGGTCGAACTCCTCCACCATCGACCGGTACGTGCGCAGGTAGCCCTCGGCGCGGGGAGGCTCGTACGTCAGTTCCTCCCACCGGTGGCGGGAGAGCGCCAGATCGAGGACGCGGAGCAGGAAGTCCTTCGCCGCGGCCCGCTCCTGCGGAGTGTCCCCCCAGTCGAGATCCGCCAGGCCGAAGCCGACCACCCCGCGCCCCATGATGCTCTGGTCCTGGAGCGTCAGCAGAGCGGCGAACCGGAAGTCCCACGGGTCGTGGGCGAGCGTGGACACGGCGAGCATCAGCACATCCACGAACACCGCCGTGCCGCCGTTGGTCATCTCCAGGTATCGGCCGTTACCGCCGTGGAACGTGTTCACGCGGGAAGCGTAAGGAGAATGGGAGCCATGACCCGCGTCCTGTCGACACCGCCCGCGATGATCTCCGGCTGCCTCGCCGGTGCTCCGCAGCCCGTGCTCCCGGTAAGCGGCGGCGACGGCCTGCTGCTGCGCCCCTGGGAGCGGAGGGACGCGGCGGCTTTCCTCTCCGCGTACGAGGACGAGGAGACCCGCCGCTGGCACACGCACCGGCCCTCGACCGAGGACCGGGTCCGGGAGTGGTTCGACGGCTACCGCCGGGACTGGGAGCGGGAGAAGGGCTGCCACTGGGCCGTAGCCCGCGACAGCGGCGAGGTGCTCGGCCGGATGGCGCTGCGCGGCCTGGACTTCGACGACGGCGTCGCGAACGCGGCGTACTGGGTGCTCCCGGACGCACGCGGCGCGGGGGTCGCCACCCGCGCACTCGCGGCGGTCAGCGCGTGGGCGCTGGACGACATCGGCTTCCACCGCCTGGAGTTGGACCACTCGACGCGCAACCACGCCTCGTGCGGGGTCGCCACGAGGGCCGGCTACCGCCTGGAGGGCACCAAGCGCAACGCGGCCGTGCATGACGACGGCCGGCACGACATGCATCTGCACGCCCGGGTCAGGGGCGACTGATCCTGTCGCGCAGCCAGGAGTGGATGCCTTCGAGCGCGGTCGCGGCCAGGGCGGTGGGGTGGCCGGTGAAGCCGTGGGGCGCCTCGGGATAGACGCGCAGCTCCACGTCGTTGCCGGCCGCCGACAACCGACCGGCCAACGTCAGGTTGTCCTCCAGCAGGATGTCCTCGCTGCCCACGACCAGCAGCGTCGGAGGAAGCCCGCTCAGGTCGGCGTAGAGGGGCGAGATGTCGGGAAGGGTGCGGTCGGCCACGTGGCCGGCGTACGCCTGGAGGAAGTACTCGTCGGCGATGAGGCGGCCGCCCGGGGTTCCCGCACTCAGGTCCCACGTACCGAAGCGGAGCGCGGCCCCGACGAACCGCTCGACGACGCCCCGGTCCCGCAGCCGGAGCAAGGTCGCCAGGGCGAGGGTGGCCCCGGCCGAGCTTCCGCCGATCGCGAGCCGGGAGGTCCCGAAGCGGGCCTCGGCCTCCTCGACGAGCCAGAGCGCGACCGCCGCGCAGTCGTCGGGCGCGGCAGGCCAGGGGTGCTCGGGCGCGAGCCGGTAGTCGACGCCGACGACGGCGATCTGGAGCGCGTCCGCGAGTTCGCGGTGGCGTTCGTCGCCCTGTGCTGCTGAGCCCATGTAGAAGCCGCCGCCGTGGATGCCCAGGTAGACGGCCCGGGGCGGGCCGCCGGCGGGGAGGAAGATCCGGACCGGGGCCCGTACTCCGGCGGCTTCGACCGTCTCTTCGACGGCGGGCGGAACGGCGGCACGAGGAGCGGGCTTCTTCGCGCGGGCCTCCTCCAGCTCCTCGTACGAGGCGGCCCCACGGCCTGCCACCCTCGACCGGTAGAAGGCGCGAGCCTCGGCGACCTGCTCGTCGGGCACGTCGACCAGCAGTGCTTCCAGCGCGAATCGCACGCGTCGCTCCTCATCCGTCGTCCTGGCCAGCCGTCCTGACTCA
Source organism: Streptomyces sp. NBC_01116 (assembly GCF_041435495.1). NCBI lineage: Bacteria > Bacillati > Actinomycetota > Actinomycetes > Kitasatosporales > Streptomycetaceae > Streptomyces > Streptomyces sp. NBC_01116. Next base: position 2,824,001 of record NZ_CP108644.1, on the reverse strand, counting down.
GCTGTTCTGGCTCAGCTGTTCCGGCTCGACCCGGCTGCCTGCCCGGCAGCCAATGTAGCGGCGGATCGTGGGGCACGGTTCGGTACCGCTGCGGTGATCGCTGCTGCCACGACAGGGCGATCTATGCGGAGGTCAAGCGTCCAACCGCTCCTCCAGGACGACGGTCACGCTGTCCCCTTCCGCCTTGCCGATCGCCTTGCGTACGTCCGCCTTCACCGGCAGCTTGTGCGTGCCGTCGCCCAGGGCCATGAACGAACTGCGGAAGGGATGACCGTCGATGGTGCCCCGGACCTTCACCAGGCCGCGGGTGCCGAAGAACTCGGCCGACCAGGGCCACACGACGTAGGTCCAGCCGCCTTTCTCCGGGCTCTTCCGCAGGGTCGCGGTGAACTGCTTGCCGATGGTGCTGTTCATCATGGATACCGCCTGTCCGGGAGCTTGCGATGCGAAGCCTTCGCCGTCGTCGTTGCCGTTCACCAGTAGGACCGGGGCGGGTGGGAAAACTCATCGGGGACACACGACGACCGCCCGACCCTTCATGACGTCTGTCATGAACAGTGGTGACAGCTCACACCGCCCGGCTCGCTCTCCGCGGGGCAGGCTCGGGTGGGAGAGCCGGGAGAGCCGGGAGAGCCGCGTACATCCGACGCCGACGCTGGGAAACGACCATGCAGACCGAGAACGAGACGCTCATCGTCGAAGACCTGACGCTGCTGATGATGGACGACATGTCCGGAGCCATCGCGGGGGCGGGCACGCTGTACTACACGCTGGGCGGCGCGGTCCTCGTGGAGCTGGGCCTCGGCGGCCACACCAGGGCCGACGAGGGCGACCAGGGGCTGAACGGCGTCAAGGTCCACGCCGTGACCGGCCGTGCGCCGTCCGATCCGCTGCTCCGGGCTGCCCACGCGAAGGTCGGGGAGCGCGTGCGCGGCGTACAGACGCTGCTGATCGAGATCGGTACGGGGGTGGTCACGCGGGAGGCGGTCCTCGACCGGCTCGTCGAGCGGGGCGTGCTGCGCCGGGAGACCAGGAAGACGCTGGGTCTGTTCCGTACGACGTCGACGACGGTCGCGGACACCGGATACAAGAAGGCCCTGGTGGAGAAGGTCCGGGCCGTCCTGATCGACGGAGCGGAACCCGACGCCCGTACGGCGGCGCTGGTCGGACTGCTCTCCGCGAGCGGCACACTGCCGACCCTGCACCGCTCCGTCCCGTGGTCCGGCAAGGTCCACAAGCGGGCGAAGGAACTGGAGCGGAGCAGTTGGGGCGCGGAAGCGGTGAACGCCGCGGTGATGCGGACCGTGGCGGCGATCTCGGCGGGAACGGTCGTCGCGGTCACCACGTGACCGGAGTGCACCGTTCCGCGGAAGCCGTCGCATCCGGGCCGGTGGCCCCTTCCACGCGTCTGTTGGCGTCGCGGTGTGCCGCATCGCATGGCGGTCTTCCCTCACTCCACTCCAGAGGATCGCCATGTCCTTCTCACCTGCCGTGCGCACCTTCCGCCGCAGTGACCGCCACCAGCTGACCGACCTGGTGAACCGCCATGTCTCCGCGGTGCTTCCCGGCGTCAGCACGTCGGTCAACACCGTCCTGAGCAGCCTTGAGGCCCGGCCCGACGAGTACATCGTCGATCCGTGGGTCGCGGAGCGCCTCACGCTCGTGACCGAGCACCGCGGCCGCGTCGTCGCGGCGGCCCATCTGCACCGCTACCGCGACGAGCCGGACGTCGGCCCCGACTACCGGGGAGCCGCGGCCATCCCCTGGGTCGTGCACCACCCCGGCGACGGCGACACCGTCTCCTCGGACGCGGCGGACCTCCTGCTCTCCGCGTGCCTGGCGACCGTCACCCGGTGGCGGTCGCGCAGCGTCCACGCCGACGGAACACTTCCCTGCCCGGGTGTGTACGGCGTACCCGCCGCCTGGCCGCACGTCCGCTCAGCGCTGGAGCGGGCAGGTCTCGTGCACACGGGCGCACGGAGGTGCTGCTGCTTGCCGAGGTGAGCGGCCTTCCCGACACCGGTGAGCAGGCCGGGCGGGAAGGCCCGGCCCTGCTGCGTACGCTCGGCTCCCTCGGTACCCGCTTCACCGCCCTCGCCGGTGACCGCGTGCTGGGCCACGTGGAGCTGGACACCACGCTCGACCGCCCCGAACGTGTCGGCCGTGGCGGCGGGTTGGCGGAGTTGGCCGATGTCGACCTGGTCACCGACGCCCCGGAGGAGGCCGAGAGGACTCTCGCCCGGCTGCTCGCCCAGGCCCGGGACTGGCTGACTCTCTGCGGCATCGACCGTCTCATCACCTGCGCGTACCCCGAGGACGTCGACGAGATCGAGGCCCTGCACCGCCACGGCTTCCGCGAGGTCACGCGGACGGCCCGGGGATGGGAGCTGCGCACGGTCTGAGGCCCGACCGGGGCCTGAAGCCGGGGCCTGACCTGGGCCTGACGCCGGGGCCGGACCGGTGCGGCCCCGGCGTCAGGCGCCAGACGTCAGGCGGGGCGGCGGGCCATCCACGTCTCACGGATCGACCGTACGACGAGGTCGTCCCGGTGGCGTACGTCCTCGGGCCCGCCGCCGATGAGCCGGTCGAGCGCGGCCAGGTCCTCCGGCGAGACGCGCCCGACCAGGTTGCCGCGGATGCGCTCGAAGACGAGGAGGGCGTACCGGCCGGCGCCCTCGGGCAGCGGGGCGCGCAGCTCCCACGGCTCGGCGCGCTCCTGCTCGACGGAGAAGCCGGCGGCTGCCAGCAGGGAGCCCCAGTCGGCGCCCCGGTGCGGCAACTGCTCGGCGTGCAGGCCGTCGAGGGCCTGGCGGCAGCGGCGCTCCAGCGCGCCCGGCTCCCCATCCTTGGGCAGGAAGGTCGGCATCCCGTCCACCTCCGCCACGGCCAGCAGCCCGCCGGGACGCAGCGCGGCCCGGATGCCGGCCAGGGCGGTGGCGGGGTCGTCCAGGTGGTGCAGGGACGCCGACGCCCAGACGAGGTCGGCGTCGACGACCCCGGGCAGCCCCGCGCCGGCGTCGGCCTCCAGCGTGCGCACGCGGTCGCCGAGCCCCCGGTCCCGGGCCGTGGAGGTGAGGCGCTCCAGCATCTCGGGGGAGCTGTCGACAGCGGTCACCCGGGCGGTCGGGAACCGCTCCAACAGGGCGAACGTGCCGGTCCCGGTGCCCGAGCCGAGGTCGACGACGTTCCGGACGTCGTCACCGGCCAGGCAGGCGATACGCCCGGTGAGGGCGGTCAGGTGGGGCGCGAAGAGGGCGGCGTCGAGGTCGAGGATCTCGGGGAGGCCGTTCGGCGTCGCATCGGAACCGTGGGAGTGAGCCGCATGTCGGTGCTGGTGCTGGTGCTGGTGCTGGTGCTGGTGCCCGTGCTGCTGCTGGTGTTCGTGAGCCATGGGATCGAGCGTACGGTCCCTTGCGCTAGATGCACGCAAGCTTGCTGATAACGCAAGAAGAAGGCTCCGGAGCCACCCTCGCACGCAAGGAGATCGAGTTGGTTCCGGAGCGCACAACCATTCGCGGTGCGGATGGTCTTCCTAAGCACGTGAGCACGTGCTCACGTGCGCACATCTGGGGGATGGAACAACGATGAAGACTTCTCGACTCCGCATCGCTTCGGCGATCTTCGTGACGCTCGCGGCCACGGCGGCCGTACCGGCCTTCTCCGGTGCGGCGGTGGCGGCCGCACCGGTCGCCGCCGAGCGCCAGCAGGTCGACTTCAACGGCGACGGATACGAGGACATGTACGCGTCGGTGCCCGACGGGACCGTGTCCGGCCTCAAGAAGGCCGGTTACCTGGTGGTCTATCCGGGCGACGCGAAGGGCATCAGCCCGGCCCGGCACCGGGTGATCAACCAGAACACGTCCGGGGTCCCCGGCACGGCCGCCGCGAACGCCCGCTTCGGGGCGGGAACGCCCGCGGACATCGACCGCGACGGGTACACCGACCTGCTGGTCTCGCCCGGCAGCGGCCCGAAGGTCATCCTGTTCGGCGGCAAGAGCGGCCTCGGCACCCGGGCCGTCGAGTTCCGGGGTCAGGGATACGCGCTGGGCGACTTCGACGGCGACGGCCGGACGGACGCGGCCGGCATCGACCGCACCGAGTGGGTCGGAAAGATCGTGCTGGACGAGAACATCGGCGCGGACGGCTCGGTCGGCAGCACGCGCACGGCGCTCACCGCCGACGGCGTCACCGTCTTCGAGCGAGTGCAGGCCGTGGACATGAACAACGACGGCAAGGACGACCTGCTGGTGAGCAGTGGCTGCGACGACGAGCCGGACTGCGGCGGGCGGTCGCTGTACCTGTCGACGGGTACGGGCTTCACCTACACGCCCATCGTCACCGCGCCGGGGACGTACCTGGAGCACTCCACGGTGACGGTCGGTTCGGTCAACGGCGACGCCTACCCGGACCTGGTCTTCACCCGCCGGCCCACCGGCATGGACAGCGACCTGGACTTCCCGAGCAAGGGCGGCGCCGTGGCGGTCGTCCTCGGCGGCCCCAAGGGCCAGAACACCGCGGTGAAGCCGAAGTGGATCAACCAGGACACCGCAGGTGTGCCGGGTGCGGACGAGACGGGCGACGGCCTGGGCGCGAGCGCCTCGGTGGGAGACCTGGACGGCGACGGTTACGGCGAGGTCGTCGTGGGCCTGCCGGGTGAGGACGTGGGTACGGCCAAGGACGCCGGCGGGGTCCTGGTCTTCAAGGGCCGCGCCTCGGGCATCACGGGCGCCGACACGAAGGTGATCGGCCAGTCGACGGCGAACGTCCCCGGAGCCGACGAGCAGGGCGACGCGTTCGGCGGCGAGGTCCACGTGGTGGCCCCGGCCAAGGGCGTACCGGCGACGCTCGCGGTGGCGGCCCCCGGGGAGAACACCAACCAGGGCGGCGTCTGGCTCTTCAAGGGCAGCCGCACGGGCCCGGTCACGAAGGGCAGCGTCTCCTTCGGCGAGTCGAGCCTGGGCGTGACGCCGTCGGCGGTCCGCTTCGGGGGCTGGCTGGGGTGAGGGGCTCTGCGGGGCCTGGAGCGCGCACCTTCCGGGCCCCGACAAGGGCGCAATGACTGCTCTATTCGCCGGCCATCCTTCGGAGCGCCCAGAACTCGATTGTCGCAGTCGGTGATTCACTCACGATATGTCCTGAAGTTCTGGCAGCGGGAGAATCCCTGAAGCTCTCCAGGGCTGCCGAGGGCGTCAAGCCACGCCCGAAAGCTTCATGTAGTTTCTTCAGCCAAGCCAGCCCTGCGTGATATCCGGCTAGATCGGCATCATCGTGTGGCTCGAAGCTCGCGGCACCCTCAGCCTCCGATGCCCACAAGTAGCCCAGAATCTCGTTCTCGCCATGCACGGGAAGGTAGGAAACTCGGCCTGTGGCCTCGCGCTTGTACGTTGACTGGAACGGTGGAGTGTGGCTGAACACGCTGTTTCGCTGAGGGATTTCGAAGCGAATCCACACATTGGAGGCGGATCCATCGTCATCGAAATGATTGTTCACCCCTTCTTCGGTAGCAATACCAAGCCGGGTTGGATTGTCTGGATCTACCTCCGTTCCTAGTGCTACCGAAATATCCTTCAGGAGATCCGCGAGGCGTGGTCGATTCAGTTGGAACAGAGAATCATTCTCCTTGCCTTTGAGGTCGTATTGCATCCAAGCGTCTGAAAATGTCGCCAGCGCTACGGTGAAGTAACTTTCAGATACATCCACAGAGAGGTTGAAAAGCCCTTCTGTCGCCACGGGTCCATCTTCTGTTTCCAGGACGCCGTCGCACGTCATGAACATCTCCACGCCGCTGATGTTTCCCGCCTTTGTGCCTTCTTCTATGGCGCCCAAAAGGCCGCTGGTGGCTGGATATTCCTGCTGTGTCAGGAAACTCCTGTGCCCTGGCTCCGGAATCTTCACGGAGACCTTGACCGCTGTGCGGTGTTCCGAGGCGGTGGCGGTCGAGAACCTCAAGGGCAGCCGAAAATCTGCGAACGGCCTCGTGGATCAGGTCGGTGTCGTACCCGCGGTCGCCCCAATTCCATTGAGCGACCGGTGTGCTGGCGATCAAAGTCGTCTTCCTTTTTTCGCCGCCGGAGGCCTGTCTGGCCCTTCGTGACATACCGATACCGGGAAAGGTTATCACCCCGAGAGGTCCGGCTCGTTGGGAGGTTCCCGGGAACGCGATCGCAGAATGTGATGATGCGGGAGTGTGGCAATGGCCAGAGCTCTTCGAAGAATCCTGCAATATTCATTTGCGGATGGTCAGGCTTGTTCCTGCCCTGCGCATCGAGGCGCGCTGAGTACGGCCACCTCAATGAGCCGGGCGGCTTCCTGGTCGTAGATCCGCGCATAGCCTCTATCGCCATCCGAGGCGAATGGTTGGGTTGTCGGTTGCCATCCCAGCTTTCCGCTGAATACCTCGTCGCGCTGCCCGCCCCCCTGCGGCAAAAGGCGCCTGAAGACGGGTCCTCGATCACTATCAGAGGCATAGAAGGTAACGCGTCCTTCAACGTCCAGAGCGTCGAGCACGGTGTTGTGGAGCGCGACAACGGGGGTGTTGCTCGCGTTGCCCTGCAAGCTTCCGGGGCGAAACGAGACACCTGTAAGATCCAAGGCTCCGGCATTGTCTGTCATGAACTCGCCACCTCGCTCATAAAGGCGAATGAGCGGCTCATAGAGGTCAGGGAGATTATCAGATCTGTTTGTAGGGTTTTGCAAGCGTAGTTCCGCAAGCCGTACGGCGCCGCGACAGGTTACTTTGACGTCTGCGCTCATGCGCGCACGGAGGAATTTATCCAATTCGTGTGCGATGCCGGGCGAAATCTTGAATTCTGGGTCCATGAACTCCGTAATGTCGTAGAACGGCCAGACGCTCTCTGCGGAGTACGTCTGGGCCCACAGTGCGGACCGTCTCAGGTATTCGCGCATCAACAGTCGCCGCGACATTGTTTTCCCGAAGACTTCATCCCAATCACCATCCCATTTCACCGCGTAGAGGCGCTCCATCACCTTTGATTTCGTCTGTTCGCCTTTTCCGTCAGTCACTTCAGATCAATCCCTTTAGAAAGCAGCTCCTGCCTGAGGGATGCAACGACGTCGTCAATATTTGCCAGTTGAGGTGCCACCTCGACCCGCGAAGCATCCATGCCCAATGAGCGCCAATGGCCGAACCCGCCCTTACCTTCATTCAAGGAAAGATCATGGGCGCCTGCGTCGAACGCATCCCGGGGCCAAACATGGTAATAATCAAACGTTTTGCCGTCGTCATTGGAGAAACGGTCCCACGCGTCCGGATACTCGCGCAAGTATGGTATGCCCGCCTCCATCAGATGGCTCTCGATATATTCATGAGCGAAGTAGACAGTCTTGCCGTCCTTGTCGGTGCCTTTGAAGACGATCTCGGGCAGGGCGGTGGTGCCTTCGGGGAGTTTGAGGGCGCCTTCCTGGATCGGTAGGGATCCTGCGGGCGGGGTCATACCTTCGGGGAGGTGGACCACGCCGTCGCCGAGGTCGATCGCTCCGGCGGGGATCTCGGCTCCCTCCGGGAGCTTGACCGAGTTCCTCGGGATGGTGAACGCGGCCTCCGGGACGGTCGCACCCTCGGGAAGGTGCAGTGTGCCGTCCGCGAGTTTGAACCCGCCGTCCGGCAGAGTGATCGCACCCGGCGGCAGCGTCGGGATCTCGACGCTGCCCGTGCCCCTGAGGCCGGCCATGACATCGCTGATCTTGGTCAGGCCCGCCCCGGCGCCCTTGAACAGGTACGTCGTCGGGTCGGCGTAGCGGCCGCCTTGTTCGCGAACGACAGAGCTTTGGCCGCTGCCGCCGCCTTGCCCGCGCCGGAGACCGCACCTCCGGTGCCGCCCGTGAAGATCGTCGTCAGGGCGTTGAAGGTGACCGCGCCGCCGGCGCGGGAAGGCTTTTGTGTCCGGGGAGGTGGTCAGAGCTGCCGCAGCGCGAACCACAACTCCGTCCGTACGTCCATGTCGTCCAGGTCCGAGCCCAGCAACTCCCCGCACCGACCGATGCGTTGGCGGACGGTGTTGCGGTGGACGCCCAGGGCCACCGCCGTACGGTCCCAACTGCCGTGGAGGGAGAGCCAGCAGCGCAGGGTGTCGGCCAGCGGCGCGGTGAGCGGGGCGAGGAGGGCTCGGGCGTGGGCGACCGCCTGTTCGTGCGGGACCAGTGCGGCGAGGCCGCTCGTGGGGGCGTCCACCGTCAACGGGGCTCGGGTCGCCCGCGCACGGGCCAGGGCGCGGGCGGCCAGGGTGTCGGCGGCGGCGAGAGCGGTGACGGGGGTGGGCGCGGACGCGCCGAGCGTCCAGCCGGGCTGCGGGGCGGGCCGGGCTGACCGGGGCCGTGCGTCCGTCCCCGCCGGATCGTCGTTCAGCGGCTCCCCGCCCGCCGCCGGCCCCTCCACGTCGCCCGGCAGCAGCAGCCGGACCGCCTCGCCCGCCCCGCGCCCCGCGTCGACCAGGGCCGTGCCCAGCGACGCGCCCAGGGCCCCGGCCGTCAGGGCGTCCGCCGGGGCGCCGTCCGTGCGGTGGGCGTGGATCACCGTCCAGGGGCCGGTGGGGCCGAGGAGCGGGGCCACCTCGGCGGGGGAGGCGCCCAGGAGCATCCGGACCAGGGCCGCCGAACGGCCCGCCGCGTCCGCGCCCTGGTGGGGGGCGGCCAGGAGGGAGAGGAGGACCACCGCGATGCCCGCCACCGTGTGGTCGCCGGACTCCCGCCGCCGGGTCGCCAGCGCCAGGACCAGGCCCTCGCCGCCGCCCAGCGCGTACGCGGACAGGTGGGTGCCGCCGTGGGTGTCGGTGGCCGATGAGGGGGAGCCGGGGCGTTCGCGGGCGACCACCCGGGCCAGCCGGGTCAGGGCCCCCGCGGCCTCCGGGTCCGGGCGGCGGCCCGCCGCGTGGACCTCCTCGCCCCGCGCCGTCAGCAGGACCGCCCGGCCGCCGAGCCGCGTCGCGAGCTGGTGGAGGACCGCCGGCACGGGGTCGGGGCGGGCCGCCGCCGTCGCCAGCGCCTGCTGGGCGCGGGTCACCCGGCGCAGCTCGCGGTGGCGCGCCTCGGCCATCAGCCGCCAGACCGCCCGCGCGATCGCGGTGAACGGGGTTTCCGGCCCCACCTCCAGCAGCGGCAGGCCCTCCCGGTCGCACGCCTCGATCAGGGCCCGGGGCACCGTCTCGTGCACCGGCCGGACCCCGAAACCCAGCGCCGCCGCCCCCGCCTCCACCAGCCGGCCGACGTAGTGGTCCGGGTCCGTCAGCAGCACGCCCGCGCTCAGCAGCAGTTCGCCGCCGAGCAGATACGGATACGGGTCGGCCATCTCCGAGGTGTGCACCCAGAGCAGATCGGCGTCGGCCGGGCCGGCGATCCGGCGCAGACCCAGCTCCTCGCGCGCCAGGAGCTCCGCCAGCGGGATGGGCGGGGTCGGCGGGCCGGCGGGCGGAGTCGGCTGCGGGGTGCCCGCGGAAGGGTTCGGCATGGACGGTTCATCCATTCAGTGCGTCGAAGATGGAGGAAACGTACACTTCAGCGTCGGCTTTCGGCCACCTACCGTCTTCCTCGCACGTACATCTGTTTGCGCGAGACGGAGGGAAGCCCATGGCTGTCGACTACGCCGTGATCGTCGTCTACCTGGCCGGCATGCTCGCCATGGGCTGGTGGGGCATGCGCCGCGCCAAGTCGAAGAGCGAGTTCCTGGTCGCGGGACGCCGTCTAGGGCCGGGGATGTACTCCGGCACCATGGCCGCGATCGTCCTCGGCGGCGCGTCCACCATCGGCGGCGTCGGTCTCGGCTACCAGTACGGCCTCTCCGGCGCGTGGATGGTCTTCACCATCGGCCTGGGCCTGCTCGCGCTGTCCGTCTTCTTCTCCGCCCGGATCGCCCGGCTGAAGGTCTACACCGTCTCCGAGATGCTCGACCTGCGCTACGGCGGCCGGGCCGGGATCATCTCCGGCGTCGTGATGTGGGCGTACACCCTGATGCTCGCGGTCACCTCGACCATCGCGTACGCCACCATCTTCGACGTCCTCTTCGACGTGAACCGCACCGTCGCCATCGTCCTCGGCGGCGCGATCGTCGTCGCGTACTCGACGCTCGGCGGCATGTGGTCGATCACCCTCACCGACATGGTCCAGTTCGTCGTCAAGACCATCGGGGTGCTGCTGCTCCTGCTGCCGATCGCCGTCGTCAAGGCGGGCGGCTTCAGCGAGATGAAGGCCCAGCTGCCGACCGAGTACTTCGACCCGCTCGGCATCGGCGGCGAGACGATCTTCACGTATGTGCTGATCTACACGTTCGGCATGCTCATCGGGCAGGACATCTGGCAGCGCGTGTTCACCGCGCGCAGCGACAGGACGGCGCGCTGGGGCGGCACGGTCGCCGGTACGTACTGTCTCGTCTACGCCATCGCCGGGGCCGTCATCGGCACCGCCGCCAAGGTGATGTACCCGAACCTGGCGAGCTCGGACGCCGCCTTCGCGACGATCGTCAAGGACGAGCTGCCGGTCGGTGTGCGGGGACTGGTGCTCGCCGCCGCGCTGGCCGCCGTGATGTCGACCTCCTCCGGGGCGCTGATCGCCTGCGCCACCGTCGCCAACAACGACATCTGGTCCCGGATACGCGGGGCGGTCGGCCGGGGCGGGGGCGGCGAGGAACCGCACGACGAGGTCAAGGGCAACCGGGTCTTCATCCTGATCATGGGCATCGGCGTCATCCTCATCGCCATCGCGCTGAACGACGTGGTCGAGGCGCTGACCGTCGCGTACAACCTGCTGGTCGGCGGGCTGCTCGTGCCGATCATCGGCGGGCTGCTGTGGCGGCGCGGCACGGCGGCCGGGGCGCTGTCGGCGGTGTGCGTCGGGGGTGTCGCGGTGATCGGGCTGATGGCGTACTACGGGATCCTCGCCAACCAGCCGATCTACTACGGGCTGCTGGCGTCGCTGGCCGTGTACGTCGTCGTCTCGCTGGCGACGCCGCCGACGGACGCGGTGGTGCTCGACGCCTGGCGCGCGCGGTTGGCGGGGCGGGGCGCTCCTGAGGCCGAGGCCCCGGTCGAACCCAGCCGTTCCGGCGCGTAACCCGGCCCGTCCGGCGCGTGACCCGGCCCGTCCGGCGTTTGAGGACGGAACCGTCGCGGCGGGTCGGCCGAGCTCAAAGACGTCCTCAATCGCCGGACGGTCTGGACTGCCCGCACACTTGACACCGTACGAAACCGAAGGAAAGGCACACCCCCATGAGCAGCACCGATGCGCCGCGCGGCCCCATCGACTCCTCCCGCGTCCCGCGGTACGCCGGGCCCGCGACGTTCGCCCGGCTGCCCCGGCTCGACGAGGTCGGCCGGACCGACGTCGCCGTGGTCGGCGTGCCCTTCGACACCGGGGTCTCCTACCGGCCCGGCGCCCGCTTCGGCGGCAACGCGATCCGTGAGGCGTCCCGGCTGCTGCGCCCGTACAACCCGGCGCAGGACGCCTCCCCGTTCGCCCTCGCGCAGGTCGCCGACGCCGGGGACATCGCGGCGAACCCGTTCAACATCAACGAGGCCGTCGAGACCATCGAGGGCGCGGCCGACGACCTGCTGGGCACCGGCGCACGCCTGATGACGCTCGGCGGCGACCACACCATCGCCCTGCCGCTCCTGCGCTCCGTAGCCAAGAAGCACGGGCCCGTCGCCCTGCTCCACTTCGACGCGCACCTGGACACCTGGGACACCTACTTCGGCGCGGAGTACACCCACGGCACCCCGTTCCGCCGGGCCGTCGAGGAGGGCATCCTCGACACCTCCGCCCTCTCCCACGTCGGCACCCGCGGCCCGCTGTACGGCAAGCAGGACCTGACCGACGACGAGAAGATGGGCTTCGGGATCGTCACCTCCGCCGACGTCATGCGGCGCGGCGTCGACGAGATCGCCGACCAGCTGCGCCGGCGCATCGGCGACCGGCCGCTGTACATCTCCATCGACATCGACGTCCTGGACCCGGCGCACGCCCCCGGCACCGGCACCCCCGAGGCCGGCGGTCTCACCTCCCGCGAGCTGCTGGAGATCCTGCGCGGGCTCTCCTCCTGCCACCTGGTCTCCGCCGACCTGGTCGAGGTCGCCCCGGCGTACGACCACGCCGAGATCACCTCCGTGGCCGCCTCGCACGCCGCGTACGAGCTGACGACGATCATGTCCCGCCAGATCGCGGCGCAGAAGGAAGCGAAGGAAGCCAAGGAAGCCGAGGGCGCCAAGTGAGCCACGACCACGACGACCGGCCGCAGCTCACCGCCGCCCAGGCCGCCGCAGTCCTGAATCCGCCGGCCGGCCGCACCGGCGGCGACCTCGTCGTCGAGTCCCTCCAGGGGCTCGGCGCGACCACCGTCTTCGGGCTGCCCGGCCAGCACGCGCTCGGCATGTTCGACGCGCTGCGCCGCTCCTCCCTCCGCTACGTCGGGCTCCGCGTCGAGAACAACGCGGGCTTCGCCGCCGACGCGTACGGCCGGATCACGGGGGAGGTCGCGCCGCTGCTCCTGTCCACCGGGCCCGGGGCGCTCACCTCGCTCGCCGCGCTCCAGGAGGCGGCCGCCGCCTCCGCGCCCGTCCTCGCCATCTCCAGCCAGATCCCCACGGCGGGGCTCGGCGGCGGGCGGCACGGCTATCTCCACGAGCTGCGCGACCAGCAGGCCTCCGTCCGCGACATCGTGAAGTCCGTCCACACGGTGCGCAGCGCCTCCCAGATTCCCTCCGCCATCGCCGCCGCCTGGGAGTCCGCGCTGACCGCCCCGCACGGGCCGGTCTGGGTGGAGATCCCGCAGGACGTGCTGCTCGCCGAGACGATGCTCCCGGTCGTCAGCGCCATGGACGCCACCCCGCGCGAGCTCTACCCGCGCCCCGAGCTGACGATCGCCGCCGCGCACCTGCTGTCGAACGCCGAACGCCCGGTGATCATCGCGGGCGGCGGAGTCGTCCGCTCCGACGCCTCCGGCAAGCTGCGCGCGCTGGCCGAGAAGCTCGACGCCCCCGTCGTCACCACCTTCGGCGGCAAGGGCGCCTTCCCCTGGGAGCACCCGCTGTCGCTCCGCTCCTGGCTGGAGGACCGGCACACCACCGACTTCCTGGAGGACGCGGACGTCCTGCTCGTCGTCGGCTCGGGGCTCGGGGAACTCTCCTCGAACTACCACACCTTCCGCCCGCGCGGCCGGGTGATCCAGATCGAGGCGGACGCCGGGAAGCTGGAGTCCAACCACCCCGCGCTCGGCATCCACTCCGACGCCCGCGAGGCCCTGTCCGACCTCCTGGAGGCCGTCGAGCGGCGCGAGGACGCGGGCGCCGCGGAGCGCGTGGCCACGGTGCTGGAGAAGGTACGGGCGCGGATCGACGCCCAGGAACTGACCCTGGAGCAGCAGGTCCTCGCCGCCGTCCGCGAGGCGCTGCCCGACACCGCGCCCAGCTTCTGGGACATGACGATCCTGGCCTACTGGGCCTGGTCCGCGTTCGACGCCCGCCGCCCCAACACCATGCACTCGGCCCAGGGCGCGGGCGGCCTCGGCTACGGCTTCCCGGCGGCCGTCGGCGCGGCCGCCGCCGACCCGACGAGGCCCGTGCTCGCGGTCTCCGGCGACGGCGGCGCGATGTACTCCATCGCGGAGCTGGCCACCGCCCGCCAGTACGACCTGCCGCTGACCTGGCTGATCGTCGACGACGGCGGCTACGGCATCCTGCGCGAGTACATGACGGACGCCTTCGGCGAGGCCACCGGCACCGAGCTGTCCCGCCCGGACTTCGTCGCGCTCGCCGAGTCCTTCGGCGTCCCCGCCGTCCGTACGACACCGGAGGCCCTCGCCACCGACCTCGGCAAGGCGCTGGCGGCCCCGGGACCGTCCGTCGTCGTGCTCCCGGCCCTGCTGCGGATGTTCGAGCCGACGCACCTGTAGACGGCCATACGCGTCCGGAGCGCGGCGGGAGGGTCCGGAGCGCGGGGAGGGGCGGGCCGGGTGTGAACCCGGCCCGCCCCTCCCGCTCACAGCTCCGCGAGTGCCTTCCCGATCGCGGCCTCCTGCGCCTGCAGACCCTCCTGGAACCGGGCCCGCTCCGCCGGGTCCCGGATCTCCCCGGGCAGCTCCCGGCGCCGTGGCAGAAGGTCCGGCAGCTGCCGGAAGACCACCGAGGCGGCGGGCCCCTCGCCCTGGTTGGCGGCGGCGGCCAGATACCGGCCCGCCTGCCACAGGTGCACGGTGAGGTGCTTGCGCGGTTCGGTGGACACCTGCCGCCGCGTCCCGGGCTTCCCCAGGGAATGGTGCGTGCCCCCGAGGCGCTCCAGCGCGGCGAGCGCCGCGTAGAGCTGTCCGCAGCGGTAGGCCTCGGTGAGCCGGTCGTTCGCCATGGTTCCTGCCCCCTTCGACGGCCCTTCTGACGGCCTTCCGACGAGGAGGCCGGCCATGCCGCCGCGGATGACTACCCGCCCGGCCGGGCCCCGAACCTGTCCTAGGACTCCGGCCCCGCGCGCCCCCGACCATCGGCCCGGTTCACCGCTCCCTTTGTTGCGGCGGGATGAAATCCGCAGCCCGCGGCGTTGGAGCCTTCCGGAAGATCAGGCCCGCGGGTCCGGGTGACCGGACGCGTGCGGACGGGGCGAACGGGAGGCAACGCGTGACGGGCGCAGAGCAACAGGGGTGGGGCCGGCGGCTGACCGGGTACGCGTGGCGATACCGGCGCAACGTCGTGCTCGCTCTCGGCTCGTCGCTCGCCGGAATGGCCGTCATGGCCCTCGTACCGCTCATCACCAAGGTGATCATCGACGACGTGGTCACCGACCACACCCGCTCCCTCGCCGTCTGGACCGGACTGCTCATCGGCGCGGCCGTCCTCGTCTACATAGCCACCTACATCCGCAGGTACTACGGCGGACGGCTCGCCCTGGACGTCCAGCACGACCTGCGTACGGACATGTACACGACGATCACCCGGCTCGACGGGAAACGTCAGGACGATCTGTCCACCGGGCAGGTCGTCGGCCGTGCCACCAGCGACCTCCAGCTGATCCAGGGGCTGCTGTTCATGCTCCCGATGACCATCGGGAACGTCCTGCTCTTCCTCATCTCCCTGGTGATCATGGCGTGGCTCTCGCTGCCCCTGACCCTCGTCGCCCTCGCCGTCGCCCCCGCCCTCTGGCTCATCGCCCGCCGCTCCCGCACCCGGCTCTTCCCCGCCACCTGGTACGCCCAGAGCCAGGCCGCCGCCGTCGCCGGAGTGGTCGACGGGGCCGTCTCCGGGGTCCGGGTCGTCAAGGGCTTCGGCCAGGAGGACCAGGAGACCGGCAAGCTCCGCGAGGTCGGGCGCCGGCTGTTCGCCGGGCGGCTGCGCACCATCCGGCTGAACTCGCGCTACACCCCCGCCCTCCAGGCGGTGCCCGCGCTCGGCCAGGTCGCCATGCTCGCCCTCGGCGGCTGGCTGGCCACCCGGGGCGAGATCACCCTCGGCACGTTCGTCGCCTTCTCCACCTACCTCGCCCAGCTCGTCGGCCCGGTCCGGATGCTCGCCATGGTCCTCACCGTCGGCCAGCAGGCCAGGGCCGGTGTGGAACGCGTCCTGGAGCTCATCGACACCGAGCCCTCGATGCGGGACGGCGCCAAGGAGCTGCCCGCCGACGCCCCGGCCGGCATCGAGTTCGACGACGTCCGCTTCGGTTACGAGGAGGAGCGGCCCGTCCTCGACGGGTTCTCGCTCACCGTCGAACCCGGCGAGACCGTCGCCGTCGTCGGCGCGTCCGGCAGCGGCAAGTCCACCGTCTCGCTCCTGGTGCCCCGCTTCTACGACGTGTCCCACGGGGCCGTCCTCATCGGCGGCCACGACGTCCGCGAGCTGACCCAGGCGTCCCTGCGCTCCGCCATCGGGCTCGTCCCCGAGGACAGCTTCCTGTTCTCCGACACCATCCGCGCCAACATCGCCTACGGCTTCCCCGACGCCACCCAGGAGCAGATCGAACAGGCCGCCCGCGCCGCCCAGGCCGACGGGTTCATCGCCGATCTGCCGAAGGGCTACGACACCACCGTCGGCGAGCACGGGCTCACCCTCTCCGGCGGCCAGCGCCAGCGCGTCGCCCTCGCCCGCGCCATCCTCACCGACCCCCGGCTCCTCCTCCTCGACGACGCGACCTCCGCCGTCGACGCCCGCGTCGAGCACGAGATCCACGAGGCCCTCAAGCAGGTGATGGCGGGCCGTACGACGCTCCTCATCGCCCACCGCCGCTCCACGCTCCAGCTCGCCGACCGCATCGCCGTCCTGGACGGCGGCAGGCTCGCCGCGATCGGCACCCACGAGGAGCTGGAGCGCACCTCCGCGCTCTACCGCCGCCTCCTCACCGACCCCGACGAGCTGGGCGGCGCCTCGCCCGGCCACCGGCCGCTGCGCACCGCGACGGACCCCGAGGACGACCGCGCGCTCCAGGAGGAGCTGGACGCCGAGTTCGACGCGGAGCGCGGCATCACCCCCGCGCTCTGGATCCGCGAGGAGGAGAAGCGGGACACCACCGTCGCCGGGATGCCCGCGACGCCCGAGCTGCTCGCCCAGGTCGAGGCCCTGCCGCCGGCCACCGACACCCCCGAGGTCGACGAGACCGCCGCCGTACGGCCGGAGGACTCCTACGGGCTGCGCCGACTGCTGCGCGGCTTCGGCGGGGTCCTGCTGATCAGCCTCGGGCTCGTCGCCGTCGACGCCGGCATGGGCCTGCTGCTGCCGGTCCTGATCCGGCACGGCATCGACGAGGGCGTCTCCCAGCTCTCCACCGGCGCGGTGTGGGCCGCCTCCCTGATCGCGCTGGCCGTCGTGCTCGTCCAGTGGGTGGCGCAGACCGGCGAGATCCGGATGACCGGCCGGACGGGCGAGCGGATCCTCTACTCGCTCCGCCTGAAGATCTTCGCCCAGCTCCAGCGGCTCGGCCTCGACTACTACGAGCGGGAACTGACCGGCCGGATCATGACCCGGATGACGACGGACGTGGACGCGCTCGCCACGTTCCTCCAGACCGGGCTCGTCACCGCGTTCGTCTCCGTGGTCACCTTCTTCGGCATCATGGTCGCGCTGCTCGTCCTGGACGTCCAGCTCGCCCTGGTCGTCTTCGCCACCCTGCCCGTGCTGATCATCGGCACGGTCTTCTTCCGGCGCAGCAGCGTCAAGGCGTACGAGCTGGCCCGGACCCGCATCAGCGCCGTCAACGCCGACCTCCAGGAGTCCGTCTCCGGCCTCCGGATCGTCCAGGCCTTCGGCCGCGAGCACGACGGGGCCGCCCGCTTCGCCGAGCGCAGCGACCACTACCGCCAGGCCCGGGTACGCGGCCAGTGGCTGATCTCCGTCTACTTCCCGTTCGTCCAGCTGCTGGCCTCGATCGCCGCCGCCGCAGTGATCATCGTCGGCGCGGGCCGGGTCGACAACGGCACGCTGACCGTCGGCGCGCTGGTCGCCTACCTCCTCTACATCGAGCTGTTCTTCGCCCCCGTCCAGCAGCTCTCCCAGGTCTTCGACGGCTACCAGCAGGCGACCGTCTCCCTCGGCCGCATCCAGGAGCTGCTGCGCGAGCCCACCTCCACGGAAGACCCGGACGAGCCGCTCGACGTGCTCTCGCTGCGCGGCGAGATCGCGTTCGAGGACGTCTCCTTCGCGTACGGCTCCGACGAGGAGGCCCTGACCGGTGTCGACCTGCGCATCCCGGCCGGTCAGACGGTGGCGTTCGTCGGGGAGACGGGGGCCGGGAAGTCGACCCTCGTCAAGCTCGTCGCCCGGTACTACGACCCCACGGGCGGCCGGGTCACCGCCGACGGAGCCGATCTGCGCACCCTCGACATGACCGCCTACCGGCACCGCCTCGGCGTCGTCCCGCAGGAGGCGTACCTCTTCGCCGGCACGGTCCGCGACGCCATCGCCTACGGGCTGCCCGACGCCACCGACGCCCGGGTGGAGGCCGCCGCCCGCGCGGTCGGCGCGCACGAGATGATCGCCACGCTGGAGGACGGCTATCTCCACGAGGTCGCCGAGCGCGGCCGGAACCTCTCCGCCGGGCAGCGCCAGCTCATCGCGCTGGCCCGCGCCGAACTCGTCGATCCGGACATCCTGCTCCTGGACGAGGCCACCGCCGCCCTGGACCTCGCCACCGAGGCCCTGGTCAACCAGGCCACCGACCGCCTCGCCGGCCGCCGCACCACGCTGGTGGTGGCCCACCGGCTGACCACCGCCGCCCGCGCCGACCGCGTCGTGGTCATGGACCACGGGCGTGTCGTCGAGGACGGCACGCACGACGAGCTGCTCGCCCGGGGCGGGCGGTACGCCCGGCTGTGGCGCACCTTCATAGGCGAGGGCATAGGGGAGGACGAGCCGGCGGGCGTCTGAGCGGCCACCGGGTCCACCGGGTCCACGGGGTCCACCGGGTCCCGCGGGCCCCGGGACGGTCCAGGACTCCGGCCGCGAGCGCGAGGGGGCCGACCGGGTGCCGCCGTGCAACCTCCCGTCGGTCCGCTGCGTCGTAGCCAGAGACGCGCGGGTGCGTACAGACGTCAGGTGGGGGCGAACGTGTTCGACAAGGCTGCGGGGCCGACGGGACCGGTGCTGCCGGACGGTCCGGTGACGGCCCCCGCCGGGCCGATCGGACCGGGCGGACCCGCCGGACCGGGCGGACCGGGCGGGCGGAGGACGCGGCGCCTCCTCGTCCGCCTTCTCGTCCTGCCGCTCCTCGCCGGGCTCGTCCCGCTGCTCGCCGTCCCCGCCACCGCGCAGGCCGCCGCCGGCTGCTCCGGCCGCCCCGCGAAGACCGTCGAGTTCTCGACGGGAGAACTGCGCGTCTACAAGAGCCGTGCCCAGGCGTGCGCGGTGACCGTCGCCAAGAAGCCCGGCAAGCGGCGGACGATGAGCGTCACGCTCCAGGCGCGCGGCGGACGGGCCGTCACCGACAAGGGCTCGTACACGAAGATGGCCGGGCCGGTCACGGTCAGCGCGCTGAACCGCTGCGTCCGGGCCACCGGCGCGATCGGCAGGAAGTCCGCCGCCACCGGATGGATTCTCTGCTGATCCGGCCGGCCGGCCGACCCTCCCCACGCGCACCGGCCCTCTTCACGGCACCGATCCTTCCCACGCGCACCGGCCCTCCCGCGGCACCGATCCTCCCCACGGAGACGGATCTTCTCCACTGACACGAACAACCGGGTCTGGCGTGGCGTGTGGTGCCCCGATAAGTTCACGGCGACTGTCGTGAATCAAGGGGAGCGTGCATGCGCAAGTCACTCACAGGGGTTCTCTCGCTCGCCGTGCTCATAGGCACGGTCGGAGCCACGGGGGCCTCGGCCGGTGCGGCCACCGCCGCGGAACCGGCCGCGAAGCGGAGCAGCGGAACCGTCGCGGGCAGCGAAGCGAGCAACGAGGACATCAAGGACCGCATCCTGGCCATCCCGGGCATGAGTCTGATCCAGGAGAAGCCGTACGCGGGCTACCGCTACTTCGTCCTCAACTACACCCAGCCGGTCGACCACAAGCGCCCGTCCAAGGGCACGTTCCAGCAGCGGCTGACCCTGCTGCACAAGGACGTCAGCCGCCCGACGGTCTTCTTCACCAGCGGCTACAACGTCTCCACCAACCCCAGCCGCAGCGAGCCGACGCAGATCATCGACGGCAACCAGGTCTCGCTGGAGTACCGCTACTTCACCCCGTCCCGGCCGGCTCCCGCCGACTGGTCCAAGCTGGACATCTGGCAGGCCGCCAGCGACCAGCACCGGGTGTTCACGGCGCTGAAGAAGATCTACGACAAGAAGTGGCTGGCCACCGGCGGGTCCAAGGGCGGCATGACCGCCACGTACTTCGAGCGCTTCTACCCGAAGGACATGGACGGCGTCGTCGCCTACGTCGCGCCCAACGACGTCGTCGACAAGGAGGACTCGGCGTACGACCGGTTCTTCCGCAACGTCGGTACCAAGGAGTGCCGCGACCGGCTGGCCGGTGTGCAGCGCGAGGCGCTGATCCGCCGGGCCCCGCTCCAGAAGAAGTACAAGGAGCAGGCGGACGCCAACGGCTGGACCTTCAACACCGTCGGATCCCTCGACCGGGCCTACGAGGCCACGGTCATGGACTACACGTTCGCGTTCTGGCAGTACAGCCTGCTCGCCGACTGCGTGGACATCCCGGCCGACGCCAAGAAGGCCACCGACGAGGACATCTGGAACTCCGTCGACGCCATCGCCGGCTTCTCCGGCTACATCGACCAGGGCCTGGAGACGTACACCCCGTACTACTACCAGGCGGGCACCCAGCTCGGGTCGCCGGACATCAAGCAGCCCTGGCTCGGCAACCTGAGCCGCTACGGCTACCAGCCCCCGCGCAACTTCGTGCCGCGCTCCATTCCCATGAAGTTCGACCGGGGCGCGATGCGGGACATCGACCGCTGGGTGAAGCGCGAGGCCCGGCAGATGATGTGGGTCAACGGCGGGAACGACCCGTGGAGCGCGGAGCCGTTCCGTCTCGGACGCGGTGCGAAGGACAGCTACGTCTACACCGTCCCCGGCGGTAACCACGGTTCGAAGGTCTCCGGTCTCCCGGAGGCCCAGAAGGCGAAGGCCACCGCCGACATCCTGCGGTGGGCGGGCGTCGCCCCGGCGGCCGTCGAGGCGGACCCGGCCAAGGCCGAGCCGCTGGCGAAGTTCGACAAGAGGCTGGACAAGCGCAACGGCGAGATCGAGCGGGACGAGGCGACGCTGCGCCCGTAGCGGACCCCGCCCCGGGCCCCGCAGCGGACCCCGCACGGTCTCCGTACGGGCGTCCTCGGAGGCTCACACGGGCTGCGTCCTCCGGTCACTCTCCCGGTGACCGGCGGGCGCAGCCCACCGGCCTGTCCCCGCCCAGGGCGACGAACAGGTCCGTGGTGGCGGGGCACTGCGCCCGTCGCTGCACCGCCGACTCCACGCGGTAGCGCGGGGCGCGTCCGCCCGTGTCCGTGCAGGCCGTCTCGGTGACCTCGCCCGCGCGGGAGGCCGTGACACAGTCCCCGACCACCGTCAGCGGGCCGCCTCCCCGCCCCGGATCGCCCGGATGCGGGGGCTCCAGGTTCCGCATGCAGGCGTAGCCGGTGGTGAGCCGGGAACGGGCCCCGGTGCCCGTCTCCGACACGTGCAGGACGAAGTCCGTCCCGTCGGGGCAGGGCGGGCCCGACGACAGGGCGCCGAGGTGCCGGGCGAGCACGGTGGCCTCGGCCTTCTCGCTGCGGCAGAACACCTCCCGGATCTCCGGGCCGCGCGAACTGCAGTCACCGGGGCCGAGGAAGACCACGCCGTACGGTGACGGGCCGGGCGAGGCCGGAGCAGGGGCGGGCCCCCGGTCGTCGACGGCCGCCGGGTCCGGGCCGCCCCGGCAGGCGGTCAGCAGGAGCGCGGCGATGGGCAGGGCCACGGCCGCCAGCACCCCGACCCGGACCCCGAACCGGACGCCGACCCGGACCCGCAGGGGAACCGGCGGTCGACGCCGGGCCCGTGGGGAAGTGCGCTCGTCCATGATGAAACCCCCGATACGTCCGTACAGACGTACACCCGGCGCGGCCCGCCGGAGCGGGGCCACGCCAGGTGCGCGGGGTGCTTTGCGTCCGGGGCCGGAGGGCGGGGCCGTCCGGTCGCCGTAGGGCTAGTACGACAGCCCGTGGCCCACCGGATACAGCACCTGCGTCGGGTCGTCCGCGCGCTGCACCGGGACCGGGAGGGTGCCCTCCGGTTCGGCGTGGCCCGCGATCACCCGGGCGGCGGCGCGCAGTTCGACGTCGGTCCAGGAGTACGCGGCGAGGCTCGCGGCGACTCCGGTCCCGGTGAGGTGGGCGACGTCGTACGGGTTGCGGACGGCGACCGTGACCACCGGGACGCCGGTCGCCACGAGGGCCGTGACCAGGGTGCGCTGCGAGCTGGTCGCCGTGACGTTGTACGTCGCCACGACCACCGCGTCCCTGCCCCCGGCGGCGGCGACCGCTTCGACGATCTTCGCCCGGCTCGGAGCCGTACCGGTGGACAGCGCCGTCGCGTTGAAGCCCAGTTCGCCGAAGGCGTCGCGCAGGGTGCTGGTCGGCGGGCCCGTCGTCCCGGAGGGGGAGGCCGGATCGGCCCCCACCACCAACAGCTCGCGGTGGCTGCGGCGGGAGAGCGGCAGCAGGGCTCCCGGGTCGGCGAGCAGGGTCGTCGTGCGCTCGGCGATCCGGTCGGCGGCGGCCCGGTGGGCGCGGCTGCCGACCGTGCGCTCGACGCCCCGCCGGCTGACGAACGGGTCGCGGAACAGACCCAGTCGGCTCTTCAGCCGCAGGATCCGCAGGATCGATTCATCGACTCTCGCCTCGCTGATCTCGCCGCCCCGCACCGCCTCCAGCACGGCGTTCCAGGCGACGGAGAGACTCGGCGGGTTCAGCAGCTGGTCCACGCCCGCCAGCAGCGCGAGGACCGGCACGCGGTCGTCGCCGTACTTCGTGCGCACGCCCTCCATGCCGAGCGAGTCGGTGACCACCACCCCGTCGTAGCCCAGCTCCTCGCGGAGGATGCCGGTGAGGATCGGCCGGGAGAGCGTGGCCGGGTCCTCGGACGGGTCGAGCGCGGGCACCACGATGTGCGCGGTCATGATCGAGTCGATACGGGCCCGGATCACGGCGCGGAACGGCGGGGCGTCCAGCTCCTCCCACTGCGCGCGGGTGTGGCTGATGACGGGCAGCCCGGTGTGGCTGTCGGTGCTGGTGTCGCCGTGGCCGGGGAAGTGCTTGGCGGTCGACGCGACGCCCGCGCCCTGATAGCCCTTCACCTGCTCCGCGACCAGGGCGGCGACCGCGTCGGGGTCGGAGCCGAAGGACCGCACGCCGATGACCGGGTTGGCCGGGTTGACGTTGACGTCGGCGTCCGGCGCGTAGTTCTGGTTGATGCCGAGCGCGGCCAGTTCGGCGCCCGCGATCCAGGCCGCCCGGCGGGTGTCGGAGCGCGAGCCGCCCGCGCCCAGGGCCATCGCGCCCGGGAGCAGCGTGGCGGGTTCGCCGACCCGGCAGACGATGCCGTGCTCCTGGTCGGTGGAGACGAGCAGCGGCAGCCGGGACCGCTCGGCGAGCGCGGCACGCTGGAGGCCGTTGGAGAGGTCGGCGATCTGGTGCGGGTCGCGGGTGTTGTGCGCCCAGGTGAAGTAGATGATGCCGCCGACGTGGTACGTGGAGATCAACTCGGCGGCCGTACGGACCCCGATCTCCTTGAGGTTCGCGTCGATGTCGGCCTGGTCGGGGTCGGTGGCGGAGTGCCCGTAGACCCGCGTCACGAACAGCTGGCCGACCTTCTCCTCCAGGCTCATTCCGGCGATGATCCGTCGCAGCCGGCGGTCGCTGGAGGCGTGTCCGGAGTCCGCGGACGCGGGGGAGGGGACGGCGAGGGCGCCGGTGGCCGCCGCCGCCGTGGCGGCCGCGGTGGCGGTGAGGAGGGTGCGTCTTGAGGTGCGGTGGGGCACGTGAGCTCCTTCCCGGGGTGAAAGAAACTTTCAAGGAAGTACGCTTATAGGGAAAATAACTTCCGGTCAAGGGGCCGCGCCGTCCCGCACCGACGGCCGGGGCGCGCACGCCGCCTCGCACCGGCCCCACTCCCTCGTACCGACCCTGCCCCAGCCCTCGTGACGCCCCGCCGCTCCTGCCCCGGCTACTGCTTCGGCGCGCCGAGTCGCAGCAGGTGTTCGCGCCCCGCGCCCAGCAGGCCCGGCAGCTCGGGCGCTCCCGGGTGCCAGCGCTTCTCGTACTCCCAGCACACCCACGTGTCCGGATCGAGCCCGTCCAGGCAGTCCGCCAGCGGAAGCACCCCGGAGCCCAGCGCCACCGGAGTGAGGTCGTCCGCCGATGCCACGTCCTTCACCTGGACGTATCCCAGGTGCGGGGCGAGCACCGCATGGCTGGCGGCCGGCTCCTCACCGGCGAGCCAGGTGTGCAGCACGTCCCAGATCGCGCCGACCCGGGGGTGCCCGACGGCGGCGACGACCCGGGCGGCGTCGAGGCCCGCCCGGTGCGAGTCATGGGTCTCCAGCAGGATGCTCACACCCATGTCGGCGGCGGCCGGTGCGGCAGCGCCGAGCCGCCGGGCGGCCGTCGCGTCGGCCTCCGCCTGCTCCTGGTCGCCGCCGCCGGGGAAGACCCGGACGTAGGACGCGCCCAGGTCCCGGGCGAGCTTCACCAGGTCGGACAGCTCCGCCAGGACCGGTTCGTCGTCGCCCTCGGCCGCCGCCTTCACATACCCGGCGAGGGCCAGGATCTCCACCCCGCCGGCCTTGAACGCCTCGACCACATCGGCCCGTTCCAGCGACGAGAGCCCCAGGTGCACCGGCTCCTCGGGGTGGACGCGCAGCTCCACCCCCTGGTAGCCGTTGCCGGCGGCGAGCCGGACGACCTCGGAGACCGGCGTTCCCGGCACCCCGAGCGTGGAGAATGCGAGCTTCATCGTGCAGGTCCTTCCCTAGTGCCTTCGCCCCGCTCCTGCCCGCCGGGCCGAGGGTCACTCCCGGGCGCCGACCGTGGTCGCTCCGGGGCGCCGGGCCCGTGGCCGCTCCCGGGCGTCGGCCTCCTCAGCCGGCGCCCCGCAGCAGTCGCTCCAGGCTACCCAGCAGCTTCAGCGCGTCCTCGCGGCGCGCGCCCTCCAGCAGGCCCGCGCCGGACGCCGCGCGCTGCTCGGCCTCCCGCACCCGCTCCGGGGTGACCACCCGCAGGGCGGCGGCGGCCTGCCGGGCGAACATCGCGAGCAGGTCCAGCTCCCTGACCCCCGACCGGGCCTGCGGGGAGGGGTCCAGCACCTCCAGCACGCCGAGGATCCGGGAGTCGCTGATGAGCGGGGCCGCCATCAGCGCGTTCGGCACGTACGCGGTCGACTCGGCCAGCGAACGGTCGAAGGACGGATCGGCGCTCAGATCGTCCACCACCATCGGCTCGCCGGAGGTCGCCACCCACCCGGCGATCCCGCGGCCGGCCGGGAACCGGCGGCCCACGAGGAACTCCTCGCCCTGCCCGGACACGGCCTGGAAGACCAGCTCGTCCGCCTCCTCGTCGAGCAGGAAGACCGAACTGGCCTCGGCCCCGAAGATGGCGCGGGCCACGTCGACGACCGACTGGAGCAACTCCCTGCGCGGCGCGTCCGCCACCTCGGCGTCGGCGACCGCGGCGGCGGTGGGGGAGAGGGAGGGGGCGGAATCAGATCTCGGAGTCATCACGGACATCTCCTGCCGCAGTGGAAGGACGCGGCGTGTGGCGCACATTGGCCGCGGACAGATAGAGGGCGTTCTTGAGCTGGAAGGCCGTCATCCGCGGGTGCGCGGACAGTACGCGGGCGCAGAGCCCGGCGACGTACGGCGTGGCGAAGCTGTTCCCCGTGGTGCGGATCGTCCGGCCGCCCAGCCACGGCACGGTCACGTTCTGGCCGGGGCCGAAGAACTCCACCGGGGGGTCGGGGTTGTACAGGTGCAGTTCGGGGTCGTCCTCCTGGTGGCTGCCCACCGAGATCACCGACGCGAACCGCCAGGGGAAGCTCTCCACCGGGGTGTTGTGGGCCGAGGCGACGATCACCGTACGGGCGAAGTAGGCGTTGTCGGCGAGGCTGTGCAGCTCCTGCGCGAACCGCGTGCGGGTGGTCGACAGGCTGAGGTTGACCACGTCGAAGCCCTGCTCCACCGCCCAGCGCAGCCCGGCCATCAGGACGTCGCCGGTGCCGGAGAACCGCTCGCCGAGCACCCGCACACTGTGGATCTCGCACTCCGGGGCGGTGCGGCGGACGATGCCCGCGCACGCGGTGCCGTGCCCGCAGGTGTCCCCGGTGGTCGTCGGCTCGACCGTGATCACGCCGCTCTCCGGGTCCTTGACGACCACCCAGGAACCGGCCAGCGGCCCGATCAGCGGATGGTCCCGTTCCACGCCCGAATCCACCACGCACACCCGTACCCCGCGCCCGGTGGCGGGCCCGGCGGGGTGGCCGAGCGGCGGCCCGGGGTCCGCCAGCACCGGTACGTCCTCGGGGCCGCGCCCGCGCAGACTCCAGGTCAGCCCCTGCCCGGGGGCCTTGCGCGCCCCCGGGGCCGTCCGCGGCTCTCCCGGCCCCGTCCGTTCCGGTTCCGTGGTCGTCATCGGTCAGCTCCTCTCCCTCGTGGTGGCCATGGGCCGGGGCGGGTCCGCGAGGAACCCGGCGACCCGGCGCACCCCCGGCAGGTGCCCCTTGCCCGTGAAGTGCGCCCCGGCCGACCGGGCCGCGGCCCCGGCCTCCGGCCACCGGCCCAGGGCGGCGAGCGCCTGCGCCCGGTCCAGCTCCGCCGTCGCCTGCACCAGCGGGGAGTCCGTGAGCAGCGAGGCCCGGACCGCCCGGTCCGCGTGCTCCGCCGCCTCCTCCGGGCGGTCCCGCACCGCCAGCCGGGCCCGCAGCCCCGCCAGGTCCACCGCGTCCGCACGGCTCAGCCCCGACGTGTCCCCGACGCCCGCCAGCCGGGCCGCGGCCAGGTCCTCCCGGCCCGCGTCCAGCTCCAGCCGGGCCGCGTCCAGGGCCACCGCCGTCCGCATTCCGACCGCACCCGTGCGCCGGGCCGCCGCATCCGCCGTGCCGAGCAGCTCCAGGGCCGCCGAGCCGTTGCCGAGCAGCGCCTCCACCGTCGCCCGGAACACCGGGAGGAAGACCTCCGCCTCGGCGAACCCCAGCTTCCCGGCCAGCCGTTCCGCCTCGGCCAGGCAGCGGTACGCCTCGTCGGGCCGGCCGTGGAGCGCGTACAGCACCGCCAGTGGGCAGTTGAGGGTGACCCGGACCGTCGGCCGGCCCGCCCCGTGCGCCGCCAGCAGCGTCCGGCAGCGGACCACCGCGGCGGGCACCGGGACCGGCCCCCGCCACAGGGAGACGCCGATCGCGCCGAGCGCCCCGGCCCGTTCCGGCTCCGCGCCGGCCAGCACCGCGTGCTCCAGGGCCCGCGCCTGGTCCCGCTCCGCCTCCTCGTGCCGCCCGGACCGCTGGAACTGCTGGGCGAGCCGCAGATGGGCCCGCGCCCGGCCCGCCGAGTCCCCGGCCGCCTCGAACACCGGGAGCACGGCCCGGGCCACGGCGGCCGGGCCGGGCCCCGGGCCGCCCGGATCCAGCACCGCGAGCGCCAGGCGGGCATGCGCGGCCTCCACCGGGTCGGACCCCGAGTCCCTTACGTGGCGCAGCAGTTCGGCCCCCTCCCCGGTGCGGCCCAGCGCCACCCGGACCTCGCCGAGCCGCCGCGTCGCCGCCGGGTCCCCGGGGCACAGGTCCACCGCCCGCTCCAGCAGGCCGTGGGCCCAGTGCAGGTCGGACCGGGCGGCGGCCTGCGCCCCGGCCCGGCCCAGCGCCGCGGCGGCCCGTTCGCGCAGCCGGCGGGCCGGATCGTCCAGCAGGCCCAGCTCCGCGCGGTAGCGGTAGGCGCGCTCCAGATGGCCGCCGACCGCGCCGTCGCCGCTCCGCAGCACGCTGGGCAGCTCGGCCGCCCAGGCGTGGCGTTCCGCCTTGGCCCGCTTGGACAGCGAGGCGTAGGCGACCTCGTGCACCAGACCGCTGCTGAACCGGTACGCCGCCGCCTCCCGGCCCCCCGACGGCCCCGACTCCACCAGGCGGCGACGGCCCAGCACCGCCAACGCCTCCTCGACGTGCCGCCGTTGCTCCGGGGCCGCCCCGGCCGCGCCGGTCGCCCCGGCGAGCTGCGCGGCGTCCTGGCCCTCGCCGGCCCGCAGGGACAGCTCCAGCCGGACCAGCTCCGGCGCGGTGAACTCCCGGCCGATCACCGCGGCCAGGTCCACCACCCCGCGCTCCGCCCGGGCCAGGGCCCCGATGCGCGCGCCCAGCAGGGCCTGGAGCGTGGGCGGCAGATCCTCGTCGGCGGCCGGTTCGCCCGGGCCGGTGGTGGCGACCGCCGGGTCCGCCCGGTCGCCGACCAGGAGCTGTTCCAGGTAGAGCGGATTGCCCCCGGCCCGCGCCAGGAGCCGGTCGTCCACCGGGGCCGGCTCGCCGTCCGGACCGGCGAGACCGGAGGCGAGCCGCGCGGCCTCCCCGGGCGGCAGACCGGTGAGCTGGAGATGCGCCCCCGCACCGGCGGAGGACCGGTCCCCCTCGGCCGCCTCGCCCGGCCCGCCCCTGTCGTCCGGTCCGTCGGGCCGCCCGGCGCAGAGCACCAGCACGCCCGCGCACCCCGAGCCGTCCGTCAGCCGGCGCACCGTGCGGACCAGCAGCGGGGCCGCCGCGTGCCAGTCGTCCAGGACGAGGACGGCCGGGCGGGACCGGGCGGCCCGCTCCAGGACGGCCGTCAGGGCCGCGCACATGTCCTCGAAGGGGGCGTTCGGCGTGCCGTCGCGCAGCAGGCCGCCGGACAGCAGGGCCATCGCGTCGTCGACCGCGAGACCGCCGTCCGTGTCCCCCACGTCCACCCCGTCTCCCGCGTCCCTCTCGTCGTCCCCGGGACCCGACGCGGGCCCGGGGCCGGAAGCGGGTCCCGGACCTGACGCGGGCCCGGCCGCCAGCAGCGAGCGCACCGCGTCGGCCAGCGGGGCGAGGGTGCCGTGGTCCCCGTAACTGCGGCACCGCCCCGCGCCGTAGGTGAGCGCCCCGGACGCCGAACGCCCCGCCAGCCACTCCCGTACCAGCCGGGTCTTGCCGATGCCCGCCTCCCCGGTGACCCGCAGCAGCCCGGCCCCGCCGGCGCGGGCGGACCGCTCCAGGGCGGCGTCCAGGGCCCGCCGCTCGGCGTCGCGGCCCACGAAGGGGACGTCGAAGCGGCGCAGCAGCTCGGGGTCGTCCGCGCCCAGCGCCAGCAGCCGGTAGGCCTCCACGCTGTCCCGCTTGCCCTTCAGCCGCAGCGGCCCGGTGGGCTCGGCGCTCACCGTCGGGCCGGCGGCGAGCAGGGTCCCCGGGCCGATCAGGATCTCGCCGCGGCCCGCGTTCTGCTCCAGCCGGGCGGCGATGTTGACGGTCTCCCCGGAGACCAGGGCCTGCCGGGCGGTGTTGTCCGAACCCGCGACCACCTGCCCGGTGTTGACACCGATCCGGGTGGCCAGCTCGATGCCCAGGGTGGCGTTCAGCTCCTCGTTCAGCCGGGCCAGCGCCCGGCGCATCCCGAGCGCCGCGGCCAGCGCCCGGCGGGCGTCGTCGTCACGGACCACCGGTACGCCGAACACCGCCATCACCGCGTCCCCGATGAACTTCTCCGGAGTGCCGCCCCGCGCCACGATCTCCGCGCTCATCGCCTCGAAGTACCGCAGGGTCACCGCGCGCAGCGTCTCCGGGTCGAGCACTCCGGAGAGCGCGGTGGATCCGACCAGATCGCAGAACAGCACGGTCACCGGCTTGCGTTCGTCCCCGGGCGGCGCGGCGGGGACCGGGCCGGACCCGGGGGCCGTGCCGGTCGCGCACGGCGTCCCGCAGGACGAACAGAACCGGGCCGTGGGCGGCAGATCCTGCTGGCACGAGGAGCAGTTCATGGCGGGTCCTTCTCTCCCGGGGGCCGTGCGGTCGGGGGCCGTGCGTTCAGGGGCCGCGCGTTCAGGGGCCGTGCGGCCAGGGGGCGGGCGGATCACCGGGCGGTCGCGCCCCGGCGGGGACGGGCCCGGCGGCGGTGAACCCCGGCGCCGGGCCCGTCACGGTGATCGGTCACCGGCCGCCGGTCAGAACAGGGCGCCGCCGGCTATCTCGCCGTGCGCCTGGACCTCCGGCCCCACGGCGTCCAGCCGTCCCTTGACGTCCAGCAGCACCGCCAGCTCCTGCGGGGTCAGCCCGATCAGCACCTCGCGCTGCTCCTCGGTGAGCAGGTCGACGGGGAAGCCCGCCTCGTACAACGCGGCGGGCAGAGCGGGCCGTTCGTCTCTCTCGGGTGGTCCGGTCATGGTGTGACTCCCATCAGTGGGACGGGTCCGGCTCCCCGCAGCGACGGCGCCGGTGCGGAGCGCCCGAGCCGGACGAAAAGCCGGGTGAGCGCGTCGAGGGAGTGCAGCGCGCTGACCGCCACGGCCGCTTCCGGCTCCCGGCCGAGCGGCAGCCGGTCCAGCAGCGCGTACAGCTCGTCCAGGTGCTCCGTGTCGATCACCGAGTGCTCCCGCACGGTCCGCAGCGCGGCGGCGGGCAGCCCGGTCAGCCGGGCGATGCGGCCGGTGAGACCGGGCGCGGGCGCGTAGCCCTCCAGCACGGCGATGTAACCGAGCAGGGCGACCGGGTGGTGGTGCTCGATCCAGTAGTACTGGGCCCCGACGAGCGAGGCGACCAGCGGTGGGGGCAGCGGGCCGAGCGCGTCCCCGGGGTCGCCGCCCGCCGCCCGGAGGTCCTCCAGCAGCCAGGCGTCATGGCCCTCCTCCTCCCGGATGTGCTCCTCCAGGTACGCGGCGAGCGGCGCCGCCAGCGGATCGCCGGAGGCGGCCAGGCCGCGGGCGCGGTCGAGGGCCAGCTCCATCAGCGGGACGGAGGCGCGGATGACGGCGTGCATGGTGCAGAGATACGTCCGGTAGCGCGGCAGCAGCCCTTCGGAACGCCACATGTGGTGCGTGGCGTCCCGGAACTCCGTTTCCAGCAGGAGGAGTTTGACCCGCAGTCGCGCGGAGGCCCCCGCCCGGCCGAGCCGCGTGCCGTCGGTCGCGGTGCTCATCGGAGGTCCTGCCCGTCGGTCTCCGGCAGCCCCGGCCCGCCCGTGACGACCAGGGGCGCGTACGCGGCGCAGCCGTGGCGGCGCACGACGCCCTGCGCGCCCTCCCGGGAGCCGCGCACCGCGGCCGTCAGGTCCAGCAGCTCCCCGGCCGCCCCGCCCGCCACGGCGAGGGCCCCGGCCGCCGCCGCCTCGTCGTCGCCCAGCGCCCGGCAGCCGTCGCAGTAGGAGCCCGCCCCGGCGCCGGAGCCGTAGCGGGCGGCCAGATGCGTGGGCCCGACCGTGCGGAGCATGCGCAGCATCGGGGACTCCAGTGCCCGGCCGCGTACGGTCGCCCAGTCGTCGACGCCGATGTGCCCGAGGTCCAGGTGGGCCGGGACGGGCCGCTTGTCGACGGTGTCCTGGTTGCAGCAGGCCAGCACCCGGCCGTCGAAGGCGACCACCGGCCAGGCGGCCATCGAGCACGGCGAAGCCGCCGCCGGGTCGGGGCCGGTGCGGGCGGCTCTGGCCCAGGAGGCGGCCCGGCCGAACGGCCGCACCTCGTTGACCAGACAGGGGACCCGGCCGGCGAACTCCTGGTCCACCGCCCGGGTGATGTCGGCGAGATACGGGTCGGACGCCCCGGTCCCGGTGAGGTGGAAGCTCACGGCCACGCCCTCGTCCCGGATCCGGTGCAGGGCGCGGAACACGTCGGCGCGCGGGACCTCGCGCTCGTGGTGGACGTCGAGGGAGGCCGAGAAGTGGTCGACGGAGCGGATCGCGCGCAGGATCGCGGGGGGAACCGCGGCGCCTCTGAGGCCCCTCCGGCTCCCCGACCGGGCGAAGAACATCCCGCTGAGCAGCGCGGTACGGGACCCGGCGCGGCGCGCCAGCGTGCTGAGCCGTTCGGCGAGCGCGGGCAGCAGCAGCGGTTCCCCGCCGGTGAGCATGACGACGTCGGGACGGTTCTCCGCGCTGAACGAGCCGACGAAGCGCTCCAGTTGGCCGCCGTCCGGCTCCTCCCGGGTGAACAGGTCCGACCCGGTCGAGCAGTGCGCGCAGCGCAGGGGGCAGCGCCGGGTGAGGCCGAGGAGCAGACCGGCGGCCGGGAAGGGCCGCCGTGCGACGAGTTCGGCGAGTTCCATGCGGGCCGCCTCCTTCGGGGCCGGGGCGCGTAGGGCGCGTCCCCAAGGCTCCGCCGCAGCGGTTCGCGGACGGTCCGCCGATGCTTCGGCGGCGGTATGGGCCCAGGTCGGGGCGGGTCCCCGGGCGGCCGCCGAGGGTCGCGGACCGGCCGCCGTACGCCGTCAACTGGCCCGATACCGGGGCCATACCGCCGCCGAAGCGATCGCCAGGCCCGGCTTCCTAACGTTCTCGGCAACGGCAGGCAACGGCCGGCCGCACCGGACACCGAGGGGCGATCCCCGACGGAATCCGGGCCCCGCTGTGACGAGTGGATGGAGACCACCATGTCCGAGAACACCAAGCCCGCCGCCGACGACTCCGAGGAGACCCCCGAGGTCGAGGCGCACTCCGTCCTGGACCTCCAGGAGACGGCCAACAACCACGACATCATCCAGCCCCCCGGCAACTGCGTCAGCACCGTCAGCCTCGTCCTGGGCTGACCGAACGGACCGTGCGGTCGTAGCCGCGTCCGACGGGGCCCGAGCCCCGCAGTCGCGGCGCCGGCCGAAGCCGGGGCGGCCTCCGCGCACCACGGAGGCCGCCCCGTCCCGCGCAGCCGAACGACCACCACCGACGGGAGCCCACGATGGCCGAGCCGCTCCGTTCCAACCGGGATTTCCGGCTGCTCTGGTTGAGCGGCCTCTTCGCCGTTCTGGGCAGCCAGATGAGCGCCATCGCGCTGCCCCTGCTGATCCTCAAGGAGACCGGCTCCGCCGTGCAGGCCGGCGCCGTGGGAACGGTGGCCGTCTGCGCCGTGCTGATCACGATGCTGCCGGGCGGTGTCATGGCCGACCGGGTCGAACGCCGCCGTCTGATGCGGCTGTGCGACGCGGGCGGCCTGGCGGCCGTCACCGCCCTGGCCGTCGCCGTGTGGAACGGGCACGCCCCGATGGCCCTCGTCCTGCTGGTCGCGACCTCCGGCGCCGTGCTGAACAGCGTCTACGCCCCCGCCGCCTTCGGCCTGATGCGCGCGGTCGTGCCGCCGGACCAGATGAGCACGGCGACCGCCCGGCTCCAGGCGCGCACCTCCACGGCCCGGCTGGTCGGCCCGCTCGTCGGCGGCGCGCTGTTCGGCGTGCACGAGGCCCTGCCCTTCACCGCCCAGTTCCTCGGGCTGTTCCTCTCCACCGTCTGTGTGGCGCTCGTGCGGACCCGCTCGGAGGCCAGGACCCGGGCGGGTTCGGTGTTCAGCCGCCGGGAACTCACCGCGGGTCTCTCCTTCCTGTGGCAACTGCCCTATCTGCGCACGGTGCTGCTCGTCTTCGGGCTGGGCATGAACTTCTCCTTCGGAGCCCTCACCTTCACCGCGCTCGCCGTCTTCTCCGACGGCGGGCGCTCCGGCCTCGGCGGCGGCTTCGTCATCACCTGCGTCTCGGCGGGAGCCCTCGTCGGGGCCCTGGTCGCGCCCCGGTTCGCGGCGGAGCGCCATGTCCGGACGCTCATCGTCATCACCTGCTGGAGCTGCGTGGGAACGGCCGCCGTGCTGGCCTGGCTCAGCAGCCCGCTGGTGGCCGGGCTGCTCTGCGCGCTCTGCATGTGCCTCTCGACCGTCGCCAGCATCGGCTTCCTCTCGACCCTGCTGGTCGTCACTCCCGAGGAGCGGATCGGGCGGGTGCAGAGCGCCGCGGGCTTCCTCTCCTCTATCGTCCAGCCGTTCGGACCGCTCGTCGGCGGCTTCCTGCTGACGACGCTGGGCAGCAGCACCGCCTTCGGCGTCATCGGCTGCGTGCTGGCCGTCTCGGCGGCCGTCGTGACGCTCGCCCCCTCCGTCCGCGCCGGGGCCGGCGCGTCCCGGGAGAAGCCGGACGCGGCGGCCGGAGGGCGGGAGAGAGCCGGGACACCGCAGCCGGCGGAGGAGAAGCCGACGCCGGCGACGCCCGAAGAGCCGGACCACCCGGAACCGGCAGGAACCGTCTCCCCCCGCCCGGCGACCGCCCCGGAGCGGGCCGCGGCCGGGCCGGCCCCCGACGCCGCGGGCTCCGGCGCACCCTGAGGAGGAACCCGTGCCCGGTCTCCACCAGACCCAGCTCTACTGCCTCGCCGACCGCACGTACTACGAGACCCCCGCCCGGCTGGAGGACGCGGGCACCCGCTACCCGCTGGACTCCGAACCACCGGCCGACGGCTGGCGGCGGGTGGCCGGCGGCCTGTGGACCTCCCTGCTCCCCGAGGACCGCGAACCGGCCGGGCAGGGCTGGAAGATCCACGTCTCCACCGTCCCGGAGGAGGCCGAGAAGACCCTGCTCGACACCGCCCGGATCTGCCGGGCCCACGGAGTGCCGTTCAAGTTCCTCCGCAGCGAGCGGGCGCTCCTGCTGATGTCCGGCAAGTACATGTCCCGTGCGGGCGCCGGGAAGTTCATCACCCTCTACCCGCCGGACGAGACCGTGTTCCTGCGGGTGCTGGACGAGCTGACCCGCGCCCTCGCCGGCCGCCGCGGCCCCTACATCCTCAGCGACCTGCGGATCGGCGACGCCCCGGTGTACGTCCGGTACGGGGCGTTCGTCTCCCGCTGGTGCCTCGACGAGGACGGCGAACGGGTGCTGGCCCTGCGCCACCCCTCGGGCGAGCTGGTGCCCGACGAGCGCGGAGTGGTGTTCCGGGTGCCGCCGTGGGTCACCGTGCCCGACGCACTGCGCCCGCACCTGGCGGCCCGCGCCGCCGCCGGGGACGCCGCCTTCCCCTACGACGTCTCCGAGTCCCTCCAGTTCTCCAACGCGGGCGGCATCTACCTGGCCCGGCACCGGGAGACCGGCCGTCAGGTGGTGCTCCGCGAGGCCCGGCCGCACAGCGGGCTGGACGAGGCGGGCGACGACGCGGTGACCCGGCTGCACCGCGAGCACCGGGCCCTGACCGCGCTCGCCGGGCTGGACTGCGTTCCCGAGGTGTACGGCGTACGGACCGTGTGGGAGCACCACTTCCTGATCGAGGAGCACATCGGGGGGACCACCCTCCTGGAGGAGATCGTCGGCCGCTTCGCGCTGCTCCACAGCACCGGCACGGCCGCCGAACTCGCCCCGTACACCGCCTGGGTGGACTCCGTGACCGAGCGGCTGACCGAGGCGCTGGCCGCCGTCCACGCGCGCGGTCTGCGCTTCGGCGACCTCCACCCCTCCAACATCATCATCCGCCCCGACGGCCGCGTGGCCCTGATCGACTTCGAGTACGCCACGGCCCTCGACGACCGGGACACCCCGGTCGCGGGCGCCCCGGGACTCCAGGCGCCCGCCGGGACCACCGGCGCGGACGCCGACGCCTACGCGCTCTGGGCGACCTGGCTCTACATGCTGATGCCCATCATGGAGATGGCCGGCCACGACCGGGCGAAGGCCCTGACCCTGGAACGGTGGGCCCGCCGGAGGTACGGCCTCGACGCCGCGGCGGGACCGCCCCGGCCGGCGGCGCTGCGGGCCGCGGAGAGCACCGACGCCCGCGAGAGGGAGACCGCCGCGCTGCTCGACGGACCCGAGCCGGACTGGGCCGGGCTGCGGGAGAGGCTGCTGCGGGGCATCCACGCGGGGGCGACGCCCGAGCGCACCGACCGCCTCTTCCCCGGGGACCCCGAGGTCTTCTCGACCGGCGGGAGCGATGTCGCGCACGGCGCGGCCGGGGTGCTCCACGCCCTGCACCGCACCGGCGCCCCGGTGCCGCGCGCCTGGACCGACTGGCTCGCCGACACGGCCCGGCGACGGGACCCGGCGGCGCCGGGCGGCCTCTACGGCGGGCTGCCGGGCACGGCGGTGGTGCTGTCCGCGCTGGGCCGCCGCGAGGAGGGCCGGGAACTCTTCGAACGGTCCGCCGCCGCACCCCAGCCCGCCTCGGCCGACCTCATGAACGGCCGCGCGGGCATCGCGCTCGCCGCGCTGCGCCTGGCCCGGCCGGACCTCGCGGGGGGCGGGCCGGCCGGTGCCGAGGCCGACCACGACCTCGTCGACGCCGCCGCCCGCACCGCCCACGACCTGGACCGGCTGGTGCGGGGCGAGTCCGTGCCGGGGCTGCGCGCGCCCGCGTCGGCGGGGCTGCTGCGCGGGCTGAGCGGAGCGGCCCTGCTCCACCTCGAACTGCACGCCCTGACCGGCGACGAGCGGTTCCTGGCGGCCGCGGGCCGGGCCCTGGAGGCGGAGGCGGCCCACTGCGTGACCATGCCGGACGGCACCGTCCAGGTGAAGGACGGCCGGCGGCACTTCCTCTACCTGGACCAGGGGAGCGGTGGTCTCGCCCTGGTGGCCCGGGCCTATCTGGCCCGCCGCGACTCTCCCGGACTCGCCGCCCTGCTGCCCGGGGTCGCCAAGGGCTGCGCCTTCGAGTTCGTCCGCGAGCCGGGCCTGTTCACCGGCCGGGCGGGGCTCATGGCCGTGGCGGGCGCCCTGTCGCCGGACGGCCGTACGGACGCCGGGGTCCTGGCCTCCGTACGCAACCTGTCCTGGCACCTGGTCGCCGACGAGGACCGGCTGCTCGTCCCGGGGGCGGGTCTGATGCGCTGCTCCGCCGACCTGGCCACCGGAGCGGCGGGGCTGCTGATGTCCCTGCACTTCCTGGCCGGCGCGGAAGCCGGCGGACCCTCGTGCGGGGCCCCCGCCGGCGACCGGCCGGACGATCTGCTGGAACTGCTCACCCTGGGATGAGCGCGGAAGCCGGTACGCCCGCCCGGCCGGGGGCCTCCCGCACGGCCTCCGCGCCCGCCCGGCCGGGGGCCTCCCGCACGGCCTCCGCGCCCGCCCGGTCGGGAGCCTCCCGCACGGCCGGAACTCCGGGGCGGGCGGCGGCCTCCACGCCCAGCAGGTCGGCGGCCTCCCGCTCGGCCCGACCACCGGGCCGGTCGGCGGCCTCCCGCTCGCGGGCGTACAGGCCGAGCAGGCGCGGCACCTCGTAGAGCGCGGCGTGCGCGGTGACCTCCCCGGCGGGCGAGGTCACCGCACCCGCGTCGATCAGCGACTCCACGGCCCGGATCGCCGCCCGTTCCCCGCAGCCCAGCGCCTCCGTGGCCCGGTCCAGGGTGAAGCCCCCGTCCTCGGCGAGCCCCGCCAGCCGCCCCAGCACCGACCGGTCGCCGTCCGCCAGGTCCTGCCAGCCGGACGCGATCCGATGCCGTACGGACACGTCCCCGGCGACCAGTTCGTCCAGCGCGGCCGACGGGTCGTCGAGCCGGGCCGCGTACTCCGCCAGCGGCAGATGCCGCAGCACCGCCAGCCGCATCCCGCTCACCTCCACGGCCAACGGCAGCCCCCCGCAGGCCCGGACGATCCGCAACGCCGCCGCCCGGTCCGCCCGCAGCCGCCCCGCCCCGATCAGCTTCCCCAGCAGCTCCAGCGCCTCACCGTCCGCCAGCGCGGGCAACGCGATCCGGTGCACCGGGGCGAGACCCGCCAACTGCCCCCGGGCGGTGATCAGTACGGAACACTTCCCCGAACGGGACAGCAGCCCCCGTACGGACGCCTCGTCCGGCACGTCGTCCAGGACGACCAGCGCCCGCCGCCGGGCCTGCCACTCCTGCCAGGCGTCCGCGAGGGCGGCTGTCGCCACGCGGACGTCCGCCGGCCCGCCCTCCGCCCCCGCGGAAGCGGCGCCGGCCACTCCGCACAGCCGTCCCAGCTCCGCCAGGACCTCCGCCCGGCTCCGGGCCGTACCGTCCTCCCGGCGCACCCGGACCCGGACGCGGCCGTCGGGGAAGCGGTCGGCGAGCAGATGGGCCGCCCGGACCGCGAGAGCCGACTTGCCCGCCCCGGCCGGGCCCGAGACGACCACCACGCGCTCCTCGCCGCCGCCCAGCACGCCGAGCAGGTCCCGCAGTTCGTCGCGACGACCGGTGAAGGCCCCCGTACAGGCGGGCAGCGCCCCCGCGCTCCCCGCCTCCCGGGCGGCGCCGGGCCGCCGGGCCTCGCGGCCCCGGCCGAGCATCGAGCGGTACTGCGCCGCCATCGCCGGACTCGGCTCCAGGCCCAGCTCCCGCGCCATCAGCTGCCGGTAGTCGTCGTACACCGCCAGCGCCTCGGCCTGCCGGCCCGACTGGTGCAGGCAGTTCATCCAGGCGGCCCGCAGCCGCTCCCGCAGCGGATGGCGCTCCACCAGATCCCGCAGCCCGTCCACCGCGACGGCGGCCCGGCCCAGCTCGATCTCGGTCTCCGCCCAGTCCTCGAACACCGTCAGGCAGCGGGCCTCCAGCCGGTCGGCCTCCTCGGTGACCTCGGCGGAGTCCCGCAGATCGTTCAGCGGCGGCCCCTCCCACAGGTCCAGCGCCTCGCGCAGCAGCCGGGCCGCACCGGGAAGATCACCCCGCCCGGCCGCCGCCCGGCCCGCGCGGGCCAGCGCCCCGAAGCGCAGGGTGTCCAGCTCGCCCTCGGCGATGCGCAGGAGGTAGCCCCCGCAGCCGTGCACCACCCGCTCCCGGCCCTCCTCCCCGGCGGGCCCCAGGAGGGCGCGGGCGGCACTGACGTAGACCTGGAGGTTCTTGCGGGCGGTGCGGGGCGGATCGTCCGGCCACACCGCGTCGGTCAGCACGCCCACCGGTACGGGGGTGTTGGGGCGGGCCAGCAGGGTGGCGAGGACCAGGCGCTGCTTGCGCGGGCCGAGCGGCAGCTCACGGCCGTCCAGGCTTGCCGTGAGCGGGCCGAGCAGGGAGACGTACACCGCACCTGCGGAGCCGGTACGGACGGGAGGTCGGGTCATCAGCGGGCCTCCGGGAGGGGGACGGGCGGCGGACTGGGCCGTACGTACGCCCCGATCCTGCCGCCGCCCCGGCCCCCGCACATCGGGGCCCCGCACGCATTTTCCGCCCGGCCACCCGACCGAAACCGCCCGGTGCCCCCATGTTGCCCGCCCCGGCCCCCATGACCCCCGGAACGGACCCTGCCCCGGGAGGTTCGGCGCCCCTGCCGCAGACCGGTACGACCCGCCGCCTCAGGCCGGTTCGGGCGGGCTCCGCCCCAGGCCGGCCCGGGTGGGCCCCGCCTCAGGCCGGTTCGACCGCGCACTCGGCGGCGAACTCGCACAGCGCGGCCCGGTCCGCGCGCCCGGTCTTGCTCAGCAGACTGGCCATGTGCTTCTCCACCGTGCGGGGCGAGATGGACAGCCGCCGGGCGATCTGCTGGTTCCCGGGCCGCTCGGGAAGCAGCACGAACACCTCGTACTCGCGCGGGGTCACCCCGCTGGACCGCAGCGGCGACGGGATCCGGTCCCAGCCGCCCCGGTGCTGGCCCACGCTCGCCCCGGCCTGCCGCAGCGCCGCCCGGCACGCGGAGGCGACCGGCTGCACCCCGGCCCCGTAGAAGAACTCCTCGGCGGACCGCAGCCACGCCACCGGCTCGCCCCACCCGTCCGCGCGGGCCGCGTCCGCGACCAGCCGCAGGCCCAGGTGGCGGACGACCGGGAAGGGCGCGGACCGCACATCGAACGAGACCATCAGCCGGCCGGCCCCGGCCGGGTCCCCCTCCCGGCCCAGCAGCACCGCCTCCGCCAGCTCCAGGAACTGCCGGTTCCAGGCGAGAGCGCCCCCCGGAGCACCCCGCGCCTCCGCCAGCTCCGCCCGGCCCGCCTCGCCCGACAGCACCCGCAGCAGCGGCCGCAGCCCGTACCGCCCGCTCAGGTAGTAGTAGCTCGGGTGGTCCGCCTCCCAGGCCAGCGCCTCGTCCAGACCCGCCGCCGCCCGCTCCCGGTCCTCCTCCAGGAGCGCCCCGAACGCCCGGCACAGCCCCGACCGGAGCGGCACCAGCAGCGACTGCTCGCCCCCGGCCCGCCGGAACGCGGCCAGTGCCCGGTCCATGTCCCGCCGCCGCCCCCGGTGCGCGGCCATCGTCGCCCCGGTCAGCAGCAGATAGCGGTGGGCGGACCGGTCACCGACCCGGGCGCTGGCCTCCGCCGAGCGGTCGATGATCTCCTGCGCCTCCTCCCACCGGGCGCACATCACCGCGTTCATCGCGAGCAGCCCGTCGACCGTGCGGGTCAGCCGCAGCGCCCCCAGTTCGGTGGCCGCCGCCCGCGCGGAGAGCAGCCGGGCCGCGTCCCCGGTCCGCATGAAGGCGTTCGCCCCGAGCCGCACCAGCGCCTCCACCCGCCAGACCGGCAGGGCGTGTTCGGTGGAGATCGACAGCATCCGCTCCAGTGCGGCGTCCGCGGCGTCGAAGCCCTCCTCGCGCCGCAGCAGCGCCAGTAACTGCCAGGCCTGACAGGCCACCACGGGCAGCCCCTCGGCCTCGGCGGTCTCCGCGGC
Source organism: Streptomyces sp. NBC_01116 (assembly GCF_041435495.1). Lineage (NCBI taxonomy): Bacteria > Bacillati > Actinomycetota > Actinomycetes > Kitasatosporales > Streptomycetaceae > Streptomyces > Streptomyces sp. NBC_01116. The sequence continues at coordinate 2,784,053 of NZ_CP108644.1, read as the reverse complement.
CTCCCGCACGGCCCGCTCGGAATCCGCCGGATCCCGGGGTCTCTGCCCGTGCCCGGGAAGCAGCGCCAGATACCCGTCGACCACCACGAGCGCGGCCCGGCGGCCCGGCGGCGGGGACGGGCCCAGCAGGATCCGGGCCGCCTCGACCTGGAGCGCCGCGTCGGCGGTGCGCTCCGCCATGACCGCCGCCCAGGCCAGCTCGATGTGGATCAGGCCGCGCCGGGCGGCGGCCTCGGAACGCGCCGGAACCGGCGGCAGCGCGCCCGCCAGCGCCAGTGCGCCGTCCAGATCGCCGCCCTCGGCACGGGCGACCGCCAACGACTCGGCGACGGCGGCCCGGTCGGTCTCGGCGGCCAGCGGGTGCGCCCGCTCCAGCAGCACCACGGCGGAACCGTGCGCCCCCGAAGCGAGCATCCGTCTTCCCGCCTCCGCGAACTGGCGGGCCGCCCCCGTCCGGTTGCCCGCCGCCAGTTGCAGCGAGGCCACGAGCTGTCGGCCGTCCTCGTCCAGCGGCTGCCCGGAGCGCTCGATGGCCGCGGCGGCGCGCCGGGCGAGCGACGCGCGTTCGGCCGGCGCCAGCGAGGAGATGAGGGCCTCGGCGGTCAGCGAGTGCCGGAAGGTGTAGCGGTCGGGGGCCGCGCCGTCCGGGGCGATGACACCGGCCTCCACCGCCGAGCGCAGATGCGTGAACAGGGCCCGGTCCTCGAACCCGGTGACGGTCTGGAGCACCGTCACCGAGAACTGGCTGCCCAGGGTCGCCGACGCCAGGAGGAGGTCCCGCACCGGCTCGTCCAGCCGCTCCAGCCGGCGGGCCCAGCTGCGGACGATGTCCGAGGGCACCGCGCCGCCCGGCTGCTCCGCCGACTCCCACCCCTCGTCCGTCCGCCGGAGCCGCCCGGTGTCCAGCAGATCCGCCAGCAGCACCTCCAGCAAGTACGGGTTGCCGGCCGCGCGTTCGGCCAGCCGCCGGTGCACCGGCTCGGGTATCTCCTCCGGACGTGCCTCCAGACACGCGCCCGTCAGCGCCCGCACCCGGTCGTCGCGGAGCGGGCCCAGCTCCCGCACCGCCGCGGTGTGCCGGCGCTCGGCGGAGCGTACGAGGTCCAGGGCGGCGCCCGGCTCCGGACGCAGGGTGCCCAGGAACAGGATGGGCAGATCGGCCAGGTTGTCGATGACGTACTCGACGACCGCGACGGTCTCCGTGTCGCAGTCGTGCAGATCCTCCAGCAGGATCGCGCAGCCCGCCTCCCGGCCCAGCACGGACAGCAGCCGCAGCAGCGCCTCGGCCAGCTCCACGACCGTCTCCGGATAGCCGGGGGACCCGTCCCTGCGCCACTCCGGGACCAGCCGGGCCAGCGCCGGATGGTAGGGCGCGAGCTCCGGATCGGTCGGCGTGCCCGCGGCCCGGAACCGGGAGGCCAGCGCCTCCGCGAGCGGACGGAAGGGGACGACGAGCCCGGTCGAGGTGGCCCGGCCGCGCAGCACCGGCATGCCGAGCCCGTACGCCCGGTAGGCGCACTCGCCCACCAGCCGGGACTTGCCGATACCGGCTTCCCCGAGGAGGAACAGCGCGCGCCCCGAACGCCGTCGCACGGCGTCCAGGGCGCTGCTCAGCAGTCCGATCTCCTCGTCCCGCCCGACGATGACCGGCGAAGTGGCTCGCATGGCCGCAGGTTACTGGAGGCCCAACCCCTACGGCAGCGGGCCAATTCGGCTCATTTACGGTTGAGTTGGCTGGAACGGTTCACCAAGGGGCCGTCATGGTGGTCCACGGCAGGTCGTGGCTGTAGCCGCTCTCGCCCTCCGAGGCGCTGAGAAGTCTGCCGCGCGCACCGAGACCTCCGGTGGACCCCAAGGAGATCTGCCCGGCCGGGTGCTCGGAGGCGCCCTCGTGCGCGATCTCGCCGGACGCCTGCAGGGCCATGTCACCGAACTGCTTCATCTCTGCCTCATCCTCTGGGTGATGGTGATGGTGATGGTGATGGTGGTGGTGCTGCTGGTACGGCTGGTCGTGGTGCGGCTGGTGGTGATGGTCGTGGTGTTGCCGGTCGTGGTCCTGGTGAGGTGGTCGTCGTCAGAGCCGTGGTTCGGCCGGGGGGCCGGAAGGGCGCAGGAGCAGGGCGGACCCGATCCGGTCCGGGAACCCGGCCCGCAGCAGCCCGTGCCCGATCCCCGACAGCCCGGTGAGCAGCCCCGGGTGCGGTACGTGGCCGGGAGTCCCGCACTGCGGGCCCGCCCGGTCCGCCGAGGCCAGCAGCGTCCCGGCGCGGCGTATCCACGCGGGCCGTGCGGTGGGCAGCGCGCTGTGGCCGAGGAGTTCGAGCAGCCCCGACTCCCCGTGGCACAGGCTGTCGTCGGCGAGCGGCCCGATGCCCGCCAGCTCGCCGGAGCGCGCCGCGAGCCAGCCGGACAGCTCCGGGTCCGCCAGCGCGTCGGGGCTGTCCGCGATCGCCAGCGCGATTCCGGCCACCCCGTCGCACCAGGCGGGCCCGGCGGCCGGTCCGGCCGCCGTTTCGCGGGTCGCCCCGGGAGCCGTACCGTTCGGCGCTCCGGCGGCGGTGGCGACGGTCACGCGGGTGGCTCCGGCCGTCGCCCGGCGCAGGGCCGCCAGCCCGGCGCTCCGGTGGCGGGCGTCGCCCCCGGCCCCGGCGAAGCGCAGCAGCGCCCAGCCGATCCCCGCCGCCCCGTCGGCGAAGCCCCCGGTGTCCGGGAGCGGGGCGGCGGTGACCCGCTCGGCGCAGCGCTCGGCGCCACGCCAAGCCTCCGGGCGGCCGGTGGCGCGGTGCACCGCGAGCATCGAGACGAGCCCGCCCGCCGCCCCGCCGCGCACCCCGTACCCGTCCTCGGCCGCGTTCGCCGCGCAGCTCAGCCGGACGGCCGGACCGGCCTGGTCCAGCACCTCCCGGTCGCCCAGCAGCGTGCCCACCTCGGTCAGCGCGTACGCGATGCCGCCGAGGCCCGCGAAGGCGCCGGAGCCCAGGGACCCGAGCTCTTCGGCCCGCCCGTGCAGCGCGTCCAGCAGCCCCGGGACCGGGGTGAGCGCCTCGCGGGCCGCCTCCGCGTACCGGGAGGCGCCGGTGAGCGCGGCCAGCTGCGCCAGGAAGAGCGCGGGCCCGGTGTAACCGCCCGCGAGGTCGGCCGCCATCGGCGTGAGCCGCCAGTAGCGCTCGCCGAGCAGTTCGAGCCCGATCCAGTTGGTGCGGCGCTCGTGCCGGTAGGCGAGGGAGACGAGCTGGTCGCCCACCGACCGTGCGGCGGAGAGCAGTTGCTCGGGCTCCGGTGCGGTCGCCGCGCTCCGCGACCGGCCGCCCGGCGCCGCCCGGTGCGGCGGCTCGGGCGAGGTGCTCACCATGGCGGCCCGGATGATCCGTTCCTGGTCCTGGCGGTCCACGGTGTCCATCGCGCGCACCTTCGCCTCGACGCGCGCCAGCCCGGTGGGGCCGGCGGGGTCGCCGCCGGGCTGCCCCGGGACCGTACGGCCGGTGCCGCTCCACACCTCCGTGGAGCCCGGCCGGGTGCCGAAGACCGGTACGTCACCGCACCACAGCTCGGCGACCTCCTCGTCCTCCACGCCGGGCAGCACGGGCACGCCCAGGAGCGGGGTGCGCAGCAGCGAGAGGACCTGGTGCCGTTCGGTGGCGTCCCGCATCAGGTCGGGGTGGGTCGACTCGTCCAGCAGCGTCGTGTACGTCCAGGTCGGCCGGGGTACGACGCGCACCTCGTCCCGGGCGAAGAGCCGCAACAGCCCGTCCGTGCCGAGGAGTTCGCTCCGATACTCGCTGATCGCGGTGTATCCGGCCCGGAAGCCGCCGCACAGGGTCTCGGTGTACGCGGAGGGGTCGGCCGCCACGCCGCCCAGCCGGGGCCGGTTGGCGGACTCGGTGAAGCGGCCCGCCCGCCGCACCAGCCGCATGCGGTCGGTTCCGGCGTCCGCCCAGTCGGCGGTCTCGATCGGCGACGACGCGGCCCGGCCCCCGCCGATGGCGGACATGTCGAGCGCGGTGGTGTCCCCGACGAGCAACTGCGGCAGCAGGCCCACCCGGTGGACCGAGTCGTGCAGGGCCCGGGCGGCCGGATCGGGCGACCGGGCGGGCCCCAGCGGCGGGTGGAACAGGGTCTCCACATCGACCAGCACCGGGTGCGGGCCGCAGGCGATCAGGTTCTCGTGGTGCAGATCCGTACCGTCCAGCGTGTGCAGCAGGGCCAGCAGCGCACCCTGGCGCCGGTAGAACTGCCGGGTCTCCGCCGCCGAGGCGCAGGGCCGCTCCTCGACGAACTCGGCCCAGCCGTACTCCCCCCGGTCCAGGACGCGCAGCACCCGCAGCTCCGGGGCGCCGGGCAGCGAACCGAACCACTCGGCCAGGGCGTTGAAGTGCCGGTGCGCGGCGAGCGGACGCGGCTTGTAGACGAGCCGGGTGCCGTCGGCGAACCGCAGCAGCATCACCGACCGGCCCCCGCGATGGCTGTCGCCCGCCCCGGCCTCGACACCGATGAGCGCCCCGGGGCCCGCGCTCCCGCCGAGCCCGCCCTCCGGGGAACCGGCCCGGTCGCCGAGCACCCCCGACGGGGCCAGCAGGTGCCGGTCGGCGGCGAGCCGCACGGCCATCTCCGCGAACGCGTCCCCGGCGTTCAGGCAGGCCGTCGCGAGGAGGCGGGCCAGCACGGGGTAGCCGGTGACGAGCAGGGCGAGGCCGTCGCGGCGGGCGGTCAGCGTCACGAAGTCCCGGAAGCGCTCCTCGGGCCCCTCGCCGCTCAACCGGCCCAGCCGCCGGGCCTCGTGCAGTTCCGTGACGAGGGTGCGCGCCGCGATCCGGGACAGCCGGCGCGTCAGCTGCCGCCGGAAGTCCGCCAGGAGGGGCGAGGAGCCGTCTGCCGCCGCGCCGTCCTTCGCGAGCGCGTCCCGGAGCCGCCGGGCCGCCGCCTCCACGAGCGGTGCGACGACCGGCCCGAAGCCGCTGAGTCCGGGGTACGCCCGGTCGGCGACCGCCACGTCACGCGGCGCCGAGGCGACGGCCTCCCGGGCGAAGACCGCCCAGCCGGGTTCGCCGGAGGGGCTGCCGCCGACGACCCCGGGGAGCCACCACGGCTCTCCGGTGGCGGAGACGGCGGCGACGGAATCGAAGGGAGCAGCGGCGACGGGACCGGCGGGAACAGCGGCGGACCCGACGGCGGCAGCGGGGGCGAGGCGACGACTCGTACCTCTGTCGATCAGATCCTTCTCCGCCATCGCTCCGCACCTCCCCGGTCCTGGGCCGGCCCCGGTCGGGCCGCCCGCGTCCATCGTGGTGGGGGAGTGGGTGCGGGCGCATGGGGGAGTCGCCCCCATCTTTCGCCCCTCCGGTCCCGCAGGCACCGGCCACGGGCGGCGGCGTATTCAGGAAATGGCTACTTCTCGCCTCCCGTGCGGAGCCGCGGTGCTGCTTAATAGGGCTCCCGCGAGCGCGGGGTGAGTGAACGAGTGCACGGGGGAGCACATGGACACCACAGGAAGCTTCGGGCGGCCGCAGAGATCTACGCCACCGTCCGGACAGCTGTCCGGGCCACCACCGGCGCGGCCCGCCTCGCCACCGCAGCCCTCACCACCGCCGCCGCCGGGTCCTCCGGCCGGACCTCCGCACGAGCGGCCACCCATACCGCCGTTGCCGCGTCCCGGCGGAGTCCTGGAGGTCGCGGTCAACCAACGCATGCTCTGGATCGGATCGGCGGCCTTCCCGCTGGAGAATCTCACCCGGGTGGAGGCCACGAAGCTCAAGCCGCAACGAGGTGCGACTTTTCTCAGCTTCGTGAAGTGGCTGGCGCTCACCGGCGTCTTCTATGTGGTGGTGATCGCGGCGAGCGAAAGTGACCCGGATGTCAAGGACAACGGGAATCCGATGTTCCTCGTCTTCGTGATCGGTCTGGCCGTCTACTTCATCAAGGAACTCTTCGAGCCGGCGAAGCCGATCCTGGCCGTGGAGACGGCCGGCGGCTCCCTGGCGGTCGTGACGCTGCCGACCGTGGACGAGCTGCGGACGATCGCCGGGCAGATCGTCCATGCGATCAACCACCCGGAGGCCGAGTTCACGGCGTACGTCAACGAGTTGAACAACTACAACGGCCCCGTCTTCAACCAGAACGGCGGGACGAACACGGGGATCAAGCTGTGACCGAACCGACGCACCGCACGACCTACAACGGCCCCGTCTTCAACCAGCGGGGAGAGCAGGTGATCGGGATCAACTACGGCATCGTCGGATCCACCACCCAGGACCCGGAACTCCGCGCTGCCGTACAGGAGTTGACCGCCCGCCTCCGTGACCTCACCGCTCACCTCACCCCGGAACAGGCCCGCACGGTCGAGGAGACCCTGCCCGTGCTCGCCCTGGACCGCGAGGCCATGACGGAGCGGGGCCTCACCCTGGCCAGGCTCGGCCAGATCGCGAGCAGCGTGGGCCCGATGGCCCAGCCGGTCGCGGACGCGCTGGGACGGGTGCTCGGTCTGCTGGGCTAAGGGCTGTCCCGCAATCCCCGGTGGATCGGCGTGCGGCGTCGGATGCGGTGCATCGCAAGGCGGAGGGACGTCCGCATACTGGATGTATGGGGACGTTCCGACAACGCGGCGAGGTGCCGTAGCTGTCGTCGCGCGCCCGCCGGGAATTGCGGGACAGCCCTTAGGGCCCGGGGCCCAGAGGCTTCCCGCGGGTCCGGCAGAGTCCGAGGCACCGGTCCTCGGGCTCTCCCCGGGCCCTGCTCATGCGCGAGGCGCCCCTGACCCTGCTCACCCCCGGGGCGCCGCCGTGGAGCCCCGGATCATCAGCTCGGCCGCGATGGTCGCGATGCCGCCGGGCGGCGGGTCCTCCTTGCCCATCGCCAGCCGGCCGGCCCGCGCGCCCGCCTCGAAGAGCGGTAGCCGCACCGTCGTCAGGGCCGGCACCGCGTCCACGGAGAACGGCAGGTCGTCGAAGCCCGCGACCGAGATGTCCTGGGGGATCCGCATCCCCTGGTCCCGTACGGCCGCGCACGCGCCCAGCGCCACGGTGTCGTTGGCGGCCACGATCGCGGTCACGTCCGGTGCCCTGCGCAGGAGTTCGAGGGTGGCCTCGTAGCCGGAGCGCCGGTCGTAGGGGCCGTGCACGGTGAGCAGCTCCTGATCGTCGGAGCCCCCGCCTGCCCCGCCCGGGGCGGTGTCCGGTCCGGCCGCGCGCAGCGCCTCCCGGTGGCCCTCCAGCCGGTGCCGGGTGGTGGTGCGCTCCGGGGGCCCGGCGACGTAACCGATCCTGCGGTGGCCGAGCGAGATCAGGTGCTCGGCGAGCCGGCGTCCGCCGCCCCGGTTGTCGAACGCGAGCGCGGCGACGAGCGCGTCGCCCTCGGGCAGCGGGGGCCGCCCGCAGAAGACGATCCGGGTGCCCGCGTCCGCGAGCTTCGCCAGCTTCGCGGACATCGCGGCCTGGTGCGCCGGGTTCTCGACCGCGCCGCCGGTGAGGACGACGGCGGCGGCGCGCTGGCGCTGGAGAAGGGTGAGGTAGGTGAGTTCGCGCTCCGGGGAGCCGCCGGTGTTGCAGATGACGGCCAGCTTCTCGCCGCCCGCCCGTCCCGAACCGTCCCCGGGGCCGCCGATCTGCGTCTGGGCCGCCCCCGCCATGATGCCGAAGAACGGGTCGGCGATGTCGTTGACCAGGATGCCGACCAGGTCCGAGGTGGCCGCGGCGAGCGAGCTCGCGGGCCCGTTGAGCACGTAGTCCAGGTCGTCCACCGCGCGCAGGACCCGCTCCCGGGTCGACGCCGCCACCGGGTAGTTGCCGTTCAGCACACGCGAGACGGTGGCCGGGGACACCCGGGCGCGGGCCGCCACATCCGCCAGGGTGACTGTCATCGCTGTCCTCCGTGAGATCACGTGCGGCCCCCTCTTGTCCGGCCGCTGTCGGCAGGCTAGCGTCATCTCGGATAGAAAGCGCTTGCTACGGCTGTATGGAGGGACCTTCGTGACACGCAGGACAGTGCGCATCGCCATGAACGGCGTCACGGGACGCATGGGATACCGGCAGCACCTGGTGCGCTCGATCCTCGCGATCCGCGAGCAGGGGGGCCTGGATCTCGGCGACGGCGAGGTGCTGTGGCCCGAGCCCGTGCTCGTCGGCCGCCGCGCCCACGCCCTGGAGGAGCTCGCCGAGCGCCACGGCCTGACCGAGTGGTCGACCGACCTGGACGCGGTCCTCGCGGACGACACGATCGACATCTACTTCGACGCCCAGGTCACCTCGGCCCGGGTGGAGGCGATCAAGAAGGCGATCGAGGCGGGCAAGCACGTCTACACCGAGAAGCCGACCGCCACGGACGTCGAAGGCGCCCTCGACCTGGCCCGGCTCGCCCGGGACGCGGGCATCAAGCACGGCGTCGTCCAGGACAAGATCTTCCTGCCGGGCCTGCTGAAGCTGAAGCGCCTGATCGACGGCGGTTTCTTCGGCGAGATCCTCTCCGTGCGCGGCGAGTTCGGCTACTGGGTCTTCGAGGGCGACTGGCAGGAGGCCCAGCGCCCGTCGTGGAACTACCGCGCGGAGGACGGCGGCGGCATCGTCGTCGACATGTTCCCGCACTGGGAGTACGTGCTACACGAGCTGTTCGGCCAGGTCACCTCCGTAACGGCCCATGTGCAGACGCACGTTCCGCAGCGCTGGGACGAGCGGGGCAAGCCGTACGAGGCGACCGCCGACGACGCCGCGTACGGCATCTTCCAACTGGCGGGCGGGGCCGTCGCGCAGATCAACTCCTCCTGGACGGTCCGCGTCAACCGCGACGAGCTGGTGGAGTTCCAGGTCGACGGCACCCACGGCTCCGCCGTCGCCGGGCTGCGCAACTGCCGTGTCCAGCACCGCTCGTCGACCCCCAAGCCGGTCTGGAACCCGGACCTCCCGGTCACCGAGCCGTTCCGCGACCAGTGGCAGGAGATCCCGGACAACCAGGAGTTCGACAACGGGTTCAAGGCGCAGTGGGAGCTGTTCCTGCGCCACGTCGCCCTGGGCGAGCCGTACACCTGGGACCTGCTGGCCGGCGCCCGGGGCGTCCAACTGGCCGAGCTGGGGCTGAAGTCGTCCGCCGAGGGCCGCCGCTTCGACATCCCGGAGCTGACCCTGTGACCCGCCCGACCGGTGCGCGGCGCCGCCGGAGGCCGCTGACATGACGATCCACCTCCCGCAGGGCCCCTACACGCCCCGCGCCACACCGCTCGACCTCGCTCCGGGAGCGGCGGCCCCCACCTCCCGTACGGTCTTCTCGGCGGCGCACGTGGTCGCGGACCCGTACGCGGACATCAGCCCGGACGACCCGGCCGCCGTCGACTGGGAGTCCACGCTCGCCTTCCGCCGCCACCTGTGGGCGCACGGCCTGGGCGTCGCGGAGGCCATGGACACCGCGCAGCGCGGCATGGGCCTGGACTGGGCGGGCGCCGCCGAACTGATCCGCCGCTCGGCCGCCGAGGCGAGGGCGGTGGGCGGCAGGATCGCCTGCGGCGTGGGCACCGACCAGCTGTCCGGCGCCGGGACGCCCACCCTGGCCGAGGTCACGGCGGCGTACGAGGAGCAGTTGGCCCTGGCCGAGGAGAACGGCGTCCAGCCGATCCTCATGGCCTCCCGCGCGCTGGTCCGCGCCGCGCGGGGCCCGGAGGACTACCTCGCCACCTACGCCCACCTCCTGCGCCAGGCGTCGGAGCCGGTGATCCTGCACTGGCTGGGCCCGATGTTCGACCCGGCCCTCGCGGGCTACTGGGGCAGCACCGACCTCGACGGGGCCACGGACGCCTTTCTCAAGGTCATCGCCGAACACCCCGACAAGGTCGACGGCATCAAGATCTCCCTCCTGGACGCGGCCCGCGAGATCGACGTACGCCGCCGCCTCCCGGGCGGGGTGCGCTGCTACACGGGCGACGACTTCAACTACCCGGAACTCATCGCGGGCGACGAACGCGGCTTCAGCCACGCGCTGCTGGGCATCTTCGACCCGCTGGGACCGCTGGCGGCGCACGCGGTACGGGTGCTGGACACGGGAGACGTGGACGGCTTCCGGGCCCTCCTGGACCCCACGGTCGAGCTCTCCCGCCACCTCTTCCGGCCGCCGACCCGCTTCTACAAGACGGGTGTGGTGTTCCTGGCCTGGCTCTCCGGCCACCAGGAGCACTTCACGATGGTGGGCGGACTCCAGTCGGCGCGCTCGCTCCCGCATCTGGCGAAGGCGTACGAACTGGCGGACGGTCTGGGCCTGTTCCCGGACCCGGACCTGGCCGAACACCGGATGCGCTCCCTGCTCACGGTCCACGGAGGCGCACGATGAGCGACGACCACCTCTCCCGTCTCTCGCTCAACCAGGAGACCATCAAGCAGTGGTCGCTGCCCGAGCTGACCGAGGGCTGCGTCAAGGCGGGCATCGGCATGGTGGGCCTCTGGCGGGCCCCGGTGCAGGCGTACGGCGTCGAGCGCACGGCCAGGCTCCTGGCGGATGCCGGGCTCACCGTCACCAGCCTCTGCCGGGGCGGCTTCTTCACCGCACTCGACCCGGCGGCCCGCGCCCGCGCCCTGGACGACAACCGGGCGGCGATCGACGAGGCGGCGGCCCTGTCCACCGACACCCTGGTCCTGGTCTCCGGCGGCCTCCCGCCCGGCAGCCGCGATCTGCACGGGGCCCGGGAGCGGGTCGCCGACGCGCTGGCGGAACTGGCCCCGTACGCGGCGACGCGCGGTGTGCGCCTGGCGATCGAACCCCTGCACCCGATGTACGCCTCCGACCGCTGCGTCGTCTCCACGCTCGGCCAGGCCCTGGACCTCGCGGAGCGCTTCCCGGCCGAGCAGGTCGGGGTGGTCGTCGACACGTACCACCTCTGGTGGGACGACCGGGCCCCGGTCGAGATCGCCCGCGCGGGTGCGGGCGGCCGCATCCACTCCTTCCAGTTGGCCGACTGGATCACCCCGCTCCCGGCGGGCGTCCTGCTGGGCCGGGGCCAACTGGGCGACGGCAGCGTGGACTTCCGCGCGTTCCGCCGCCGGGTGGAGGCCGCCGGCTTCGACGGGCCGATCGAGGTGGAGATCTTCAACGAGGCGCTGTGGGCCCGCGACGGGGCCGAGGCCCTGGCGGAAGTGGCGGAGCGCTATGTGCAACATGCCTGCTGAGAGCCGCGCACAGAGCCTCGGGTAAAGAGATCGTCAAGGGATGCAACCTTTGCGTACCCTCCCGGGTCACACATGGCGTCGGGACTTCCGGGGAGGGGTCCGGGGGGAACGGGAAGGCCCGACGGGAGGGGAAAGCGAGGGGGTCCGGCCGCGAGGCCGGGCCCCATTCCGCTTCTCCGGCTCCGCTACCGTTCTCCGTCATGACGGAGAACACGGTGGGGGCCACGGCGGAAGCCATGCCCGAGCGCGTGGCGGAAGCCATGCCCGAGAACACGGCGGAAGCCTGGCCCGAACCGCCTCTCGCCGGCACCGAGGCGGCAGCCGTCCTCGGCGCCCTGGAGCGCCAGCGGGCCACGCTCGCCTGGAAGTGCTCCGGCCTGGACGCCGCCGGACTGAACACCACGGTCGGCGCGTCCGCCGTCACGCTGGGCGGCCTGCTCAAGCACCTGGCCCACGTGGAGGACAGCCACTTCGCCCGCCTGTGGCTCGGCGCTCCGGTCGGCGCCCCCTGGGACGCGGTCGACTGGGACGGCGACCCCGACTGGGCCTACCGCTCCGCCGCCCAGGACACCCCTGAGCAACTGTGCGCGCTCTGGCGGGAATCGGCGGCCCGCTCCCGGGCCGTCGTCGACGCGGCGCTGAGCGCGGGTGGCGGCCTGGACCAGCTCGGGGCGTACGTCACGCGCGGCGGCGAACGCCCGAACCTCCGCCGCATCCTGCTGGACCTCATCGAGGAGTACGCCCGCCACGTCGGCCACGCCGACCTCATCCGCGAGTCGGTCGACGGGCTGACGGGCGAGGACCCGCCGAGGTGAGCCGGGGCGCGGCACGGCCGGACCCGGCGGGCGGCGGAGCCGGTCCGGCCGGACTGCGGAGTAGGGGGCAGCCCCGCAGCTCGGCGAGCCGGGACAGGGTGTCGGCGGCGGCTTCCCGCTCCTCGGCCCCGAGGCGGACCGTCGCGGCCTCTTCGAGCGGCTCCGCCGCCTGCTCCGCGTCGCCCGGCCGCTGGGCGATGTCCCCGCGCAGGACGAGAAGGCGCAGCCTCCGCACCGGAGTCCTGTGCTCGTCCGTCGGCCCCGGCGCCCGGGTCGAGCGGAGCAACCGCGACCGGGCGGGCCGCCGCGGCGTAGAGCGGCCCACCTCGGGGTAACCGGCGGGCATGGCCCTCATGAAGCGTGTAGCCCTCGCCCCTCGCGCTGTGCGGCAGCTCCGCCGCATCCGTTCCGTGTACCTCGCAGGAACGGTGCTCTGCCTGCTGGGGCTGGTGCTCCAGGCTGAGCGGGGGGCCGGCGGACGGCAGGCGGTGATCGTGACGGTGCTCCTGGTCGCGTTCTCGGCGCTGTTCACCCTGACGATCGTGCAGTTGTGGAGGCACGCGCGGACCAGTCATTGCAGTACCGCGCAGAAGCTGACGCCGTCCGCCTGACGCCGTCCGCCTGACGCCGTCCGCCTGACGCCGTCCGCCTGACGCCGTCCGCCTGACGCCGTCCGCCTGACGCCGTCCGCCTGACGGCGCCGCCCGCGCGGCGGTGTCGGGCGAGGGCGGGCGCTGTCCGCCGGGCGGCCTCACCGGGCGGCCGGGCGTCAGCCCCGCAGCTCGGCGAGCCGGGACAGGGTGTCTGCGGCGGCTTCCCGCTCCTCGGCCCCGAGGCGGACCGTCGCGGCCTCTTCGAGCAGCTCCGCCGCCTGCTCCGCGTCGCCCAGCCGCTGGGCGATGTCCCCGCGCAGGACGAGAAGGCGCAGCCTCTGCACCGGAGTCGGGTGCTCGTCCGTCAGCCCCAGCGCCCGGTCGATGATCTTCGCCGCGCCCGGCAGATCCTGTTTGGAGTCCGCGAAGAGGTCCGCCATGTGCAGGGCGCGGGCGAAGGTCTCCTTCGGTGCGGGCCGGTGGTTCTGGTCCTCGCTGATCCGCTGCCCGATCCGGATGGTGTTCCCGGTCGGGTCGGTCACCAGGAACTGCCGCACCCCGTACGACATGTCCTTCAGCGGGCCGATGCGCGGCAGCCCCCGTGCCGGCACGCGCCCGTAAGCCTTCTTGAGGCCCGCCCGGAACGCCGCGTGCAGGCCGTCCACGTCATCGGTGAGGACGTAGCACCCGGAGTGGGAGGACGCCGGGTCGTACTCCTTCATGCCGTACAGCTGGAGCTCGACCGATCCCCGCTCGACGACGGCGTACGCGTACGGGCTCTTCTGGAGGTACGTGGTCTCGAAGCCCAGGGCCGTGTAGAAGCCGACGGTGGTCTCGATCAGCGAGGTGCGGCAGGGCAGCATCGGAATGGTCGTCTCGGTCATGCGAGCAGCGTAGTCAAATTTGAATAGCGGAGGCAAGGCGCCTTCGGTGCCCGGCCGCCGCGTCCGCGCGGCCGGGTGCGCCCGCGGGCCGGGATCGGGCGCCGGGGCCTTCACGAGTGAAAGTTCTCGCCGCTCACGCGCGTTTTCGCAGGTGGGGTGGGGCGGCACAGGTCTAGACCGAATGGCCTCTTTACGCCTCTCGCTGCCCGTGCGTTACTCATGACATGTCCATGGCGTCCGGTTATCGGATGGCAGTCGGATGCCGTGGATCTCTCCCCGTCAACGTGCCTGGAGGTGGCTATGCCCGCGTACCGTTCTCCCTCCCGCCGACTCAAGAGATCCCGGAGGGCCCTGCTCGCAGCCGGCGCCCTCGCCGGTGCCGCGGCGCTGATCCTGACCGCCACGGGCACGGCCGCCGCCGCGCCGCCCGCACCCGATGAGCCGGTCCGGCCCGGGCAGGCGTGGATGGGTGCGGGGACCCGCATCGAGCAGGGCCCGGCCTCCCCGGCTCCGGGCGGCGTGACGCCGATGGACACCAGCGGTATCCAGGGCGTCGACGTCTCCCACTGGCAGGGGGCGATCAACTGGGGCTCGGTGAAGGCCGCGGGCATCGACTTCGCCTACATGAAGGCCACCGAGGGCACGTCCTTCAAGGACAGCCGCTTCAGCGCGAACTACACCGGTTCCTACAACGCCGGCCTGATCCGGGGCGCCTACCACTTCGCCCGCCCCGACGTCTCCAACGGTGCGACGCAGGCCGGCTACTTCGCGGGCAACGGTGGAGGGTGGTCCAAGGACGGCAAGACCCTCCCCGGGGTGCTGGACATCGAGCACAACCCGTACGGCGCCATGTGCTACGGCCTCTCCACGACCCAGATGCGCACATGGATCAACGACTTCTACAACACCTACAAGGCGCGCACCACCCGTGACGTCGTCATCTACACGACGGCCAGTTGGTGGAACACCTGCACCGGCAGCTGGTCCGGCATGGCGGCCAAGTCGCCCCTCTGGGTCGCCCATTGGGGAACCAGCAGCCCGAGCATCCCCGCCGGCTTCCCCACCTGGACGATCTGGCAGTACACGGCCACCGGCCGGGTCCCCGGGGTCTCCGGCGACGTGGACCGCAACAAGTTCAACGGCTCCCTGGCCCGGCTCCAGGCCCTCGCCAACAACACGGCGTAACCTCCTCGCGCCCGCGGCGGCCGGGTCGGCCCGGCCGCCGGAACGACCACAGATCAGGAGTCCTCCGTGAACCTTCCGCAGCCGTCCCGCCGCCACGTCCTCCTCGCCGGTGCCGGCGGCCTGGCGGCAGTCGCCCTACCCGGCACGGCCCACGCCCTCGACGCCGTCGAACCGGACATCGACGGCACGTCCCGGTGGACCGCCCGTCCGCCACGGAGCCCGGTCGAGCTGGTGGGAAAGCGGCCGACCATGATCGTCGTGCACCACACGGTCAGCGTCAACAGCGCCGACGTCTCCCGCGCCCAGGCCCACAAGCACGCCCACTGGGTCCAGGACCTGCACATGGACAAGAACGGCTGGACCGACACCGGCTACCACTTCCTCGTCAGCCGGGGCGGCTGGATCACCGAGGGCCGCCACCAGAGCCTCAGCACGCTGCGGGGCGGCAGGGACTTCGTCCTGGGGGCGCACACCTCCGGCCAGAACGGAGCGGGCATCGGGATCGCCAACGAGGGCGCCTACCACGACGGCGCACAGCCGCCACGTGCCCAGTGGGAGGTCCTGGTGACGCTCTGCGCGTACACCTGCGCCCAGTACGGCATCGCGCCGAGCCGCATCTACGGGCACAAGGACTTCGGCGACACCCTCTGCCCGGGCGTCCTCCACGACAAGCTGCCGCAGCTCCGCAGCGAGGTCGCGGCGAGCATGGGCTGAGCGGCTGAGTACCCGGTCGGGTCCCGCGTACTCCGGTCGGTCGGGGGCTCCGGCTCTCGTGCGGTAGAGGGTCGGCGCCGGCTTGGACCGGCCGACGTCAGAGCTGTTCCGGTTCCGTGAAGGACTCTGCGGGATTCGGCGACCAGTGGTGGAGCACCGCCTTCACTCCGTGCGCCGCCCCGGCGATCCTGGAGCCCAGGGAGGGGTCGCTGTCGCACTGCCGGAACGCCGTGTCCAGTTCCAGGAGCGGTGATGCCAGCACGTCCAACTGCCGTAGTCGGGCGAGGAGCTCGGAACGGGCGTGCTCACCCCGGCCGGCGCCGATCACCAGGGCCCGCCACCGCAGGTCCTGCAGCTTCAGACGCAGATCCGACGTGTTGACGAAGTCGCCGTCCCTGATCGCGCGGGAGTGCTCGATGGCCTGACACCCCTGGTATATCTCAACCGCCAGTTCGCCGTCCGGGCTCTTCAGGTCCCGCAGGGTCACGTAGCTGTGGTGCAGGCGGCGCAGAATCTCCGCCTTGGAGGTCACGCCGCGCACCACCGCCTTTCCCCGGCTGGGTACGGTGTCGTTCCACAGCGGAGCGTCCCCGAACGGCCTGCCGCGCCCGTGCTTGGCCCGATGCAGGTGCTTCCACCGCGCGTAGGAGAGATCGGGGTCCATCATCAACGGGTCGTCGTCCTCGCGAAGGTGGCGCTCGTAGTCCGGCAGATACATCTCCACCAGCTCCTCACGGGCCGACCCCGGCCGAACCGGCGCGTTCACCGTCGTGCTCTTCGTCCGAGGAGGGGCGTCCTGGACTTCGGGTTCGCCCGGCCGGGCGGCGCCGGCTTCCCCATCCACTCGGGGCAGGACGTCGTTGGCCAACACCCGGGCCGCCGCCGACAGTTCTCGCGCCCGTACGCCGTCCGGATGATCGGCCGCCGCTTCGAGCAGCCCCGCGGCCATCCGCCGCAGACCTCGGCTCAGCTCCTCGACCCGTGCGTCGATCTCCCGCTCGTTCATATGGCCCCCCTCGCCCTCTGGGGCCAGTGTGCCAGGGAGGTTTCTTCCCTTCAGGAGGGGAACGCGCCCCTTCGGATCGCGGTGACGAAAGACGACCAGCCGTCGGCGGAGAAGACGAGGGCCGGACCGTCGGCGGCCTTGCTGTCTCGGACGGGGACGGCGGCGTGGCCACGGGCGACCTCAAGGCACTCGCCTTGGTCCCCGCCGCTGTAGCTGGACTTGAACCAGCCCGTGAGGGTGACCGCGTCCGCGATGCTCCGCCTACTGCTGACCATGCTCGTGCTCCTCCGCTGCGGCCCGCACGCGGGCCACCGACTCCTGGTGCGACAACGCATCGCCCAGAGCGAGATCGTAGGCGGTACGGCTTGACGTCACCAGGCGCGGGTTGTCCATCAAGTTGCCCGTCTGAAAGCCCTCGACGTAAGCCACTGGTGCGGAATCCGTGAAGCTCATCAACGTCAGTAGGCTCTGTTGGAGGGAGTGTGCACCGGCCTCGAACGGCAGCACATGCAGCCGCAGTCGTCCGGCTTCGGCCATGTCCGCGACCTTATGCAACTGCGCAGCCATCACCTGAGGGCCGCCGACCCGCCGCCGTAACACCGCCTCGTCCAGCAGGGTCCACACCACCGGATTCATCGGCCCATCGAGCACGCGGGCACGTTCTGTTCGGATGACGACGTCCTTGTCAACCTCCGCTCGGCGGTGGTTGGGCCGGTACGCCTGGAACAGGGCCCGAGCGTAGCTATCCGTCTGCAACAGGCCGGGCACGAGCGAGAGGGCGAACTGCTGGATGAGCACTGCCTGCTGCTCCAGCTCCGCCACGGCCGCGAAGTGGTCGGTGTACTTGGTCTCCAGGTCCTCCAGCCACCGCCCAAAGAACCCGTCCGTGCCCAACGCCCGATCGATCCGCTGGGCATCCTCCGGACTCGGCAGCCGCCGCCCCGCCTCGTAGTGGCTGATGAGGGTCGGTGAGCACACGACCATCTCGCTCAGGGCCTCCTGCGTCAGCCCCGCTGCCACACGTCGTAGCCGCAGCTCCTCGCCGTACTTCTGCCTCGGCGTGCGCGGCCCCTGCTTCGTGCCCATGCGCTCCAACTTCCCGTCTTGACGGACCCGCTGTCATCCCCGACCCCCTGGCAGCGTAGCGACGGGCGACCCCACTCTGTGATGAGTTCGCTACGGAAAGAAGCGGAAGCCTCGAACGAGGAACCCGAGAGACCCCCGCGACCGACGCAACCGGTCCGGGGGCATGGTCACCCCCCAGAAAGCAGGCTGACATGAAGCACGCTATCGCCCGGCTCCTGAAGCCGGTACAGCGATTGCTGACCCCCGTAAGGCGGCACCGGTACCCGCTCGACCCGTACGCCCACGTCTACCCCTACTCCTGCGCCTACGTGGGCGGGCCGACGGCTCACCGCACCGGCGAGCGCCCTCCACGGGGCGAGGACAGTCCCCTGGTGCGCCCGTACGTCGTGGCGCACGAGCAGCGCGTGGCCGAGCAGCACGCCGAGGCCAGGCGGCGGCGCATCCGGGACGGGGCGCTGCTGGTTGCCGCCCACGGCCTTCACCTCGACCGGATGGCGGGGGTTGTGGCATGAGGGCGAGCGGCGAACGCACCGGCCTCCCCGGAGCCTCCGCGATGCGGCTGCTGCCGTGGAGGGGGGCGGGCGGAAAGCCCTGTTACGTCGTCGGGGACGGCACCGGCCACGTCTCGCGGATGGCCGACGACGTGGAGAGCATCCAGCTCGACATGGCGGACGAACTGCTCGGCCACGCCGCCGACCTGCTGGCCGACGACGCGTCCACCGGGCCCCAGGTCCGGTTCCTCGCCGACCGGCTGACCGAGTCGCTGCGGCAGATCGTGCGCGTCGCGGAGAGCCGTGGTTCACGGCTCTCCGCGCTCCTGCCGGACCGGCCCGAAACGGCTGTGAAGGGAGATGAGCTGACCGAAGATCCTCGGTGAACGGCGACCCCGCTCACCGCCGGGCGGCCAGCACCGCCGCGAGACCCTCCCGCAGATCGGCGACGAAGAGTCCGGGCATCTCCAGCGACGGGAAGTGCCCTCCGGCCTCGGGCGACCGCCACCGGACGATGTTCCGGTACCGCTCCTGGGCCCACGGGCGCGGCGTCCTGTCGATGTCGCGCGGATACATGGTGATCGCCGACGGGACGTCGACCCGGAGTTCGGGGTCCAGCGAGTTGTGGCTCTCGTGGTAGATGCGGGCCGCCGACGCGCCCGTCCGCGTCAGCCAGTACAGGGTGACGTTGTCGAGGACGCGGTCCCGGGAGATCGTCTCGAACGGGCTGTCCTCGGTGTCCGACCACTCGGCGAACTTGTCGAGGATCCAGGCGAGCAGCCCGACCGGTGAGTCGACCAGCGCGTAGCCGACGGTCTGCGGCCGGGTCGCCTGCTGCTTGGCGTACGCCGCGCGGTGGCGCCAGAAATGGCGGGTCTCCTCGGTCCACCCGCGCTCGGTCTCCGTCAGGCCCTCCGTGGTCAGGCCGGGCGGGGCCTCCGCGAACGTGGAGTGGACGCCGAGCACGTGGTCCGGGAACCTGCCGCCCAGAACCGTGGTGATGTTGCCGCCCCAGTCGCCGCCATGGGCCAGGAACGTGCTGTGGCCGAGCCGTCCCATCAACTCCACCCACGCGGCCGCGATCCTCTCGGTGCCCCATCCGGTGGTGGTCGGCCGGTCGCTGTATCCGAAGCCCGGCAGCGACGGGGCCACGACGTGGAACGCCGGTGCTTCCGCGTCCTCCGGATCCGCCAACTCGTCCATGACGTGCAGGAATTCGACGACGCTGCCCGGCCAGCCGTGCGTCAGGAGCAGCGGGGTGGCGTCCGGGCGCGCGGACCGGCGGTGCAGGAAGTGGATGCCCAGGCCGTCGATGACCGTACGGAACTGGCCCATGCGGTTGAGGCGCTCCTCGAATGGCCGCCAGTCGTACCCGGTGCGCCAGTACTCCACGACCTCGACGAGGTCGGCGAGCGGAACGCCCTGGTCCCATCGGCGGGGGCCGGGCCCGGCGCCCCGGACCGTCTCGGCCTCCGGCAGTCGCGCCGCGGCCAGCCGGGCCCGCAGATCGTCGAGGTCGGCGTCGGTCGTGTGGGTCTCGTAGGCGTGGACGTCGCTGGTCGGGCGCGGCATGGGGCCTCCTGGCCGTGGTGGGGCCGGCGTCGATCCACCGCGAACCCGTGCTGATCCGCCACCGAACCGACGCCGACTCGTCGTGAACCGGCTAAGACGGTTCTAACAGCTCCCGGCGGCGGGACGCAACCGGCTAAGGTGGTTCCATGCGTGCTGGCTCTCCTGACTTCCGCCTCGGCAACGTGCTGGCGACGAGCTTCACCGGGACCCTGTCGGAGCGTTGCGGCGACGCCGTGGAGCGCATCCCCGTTCCGCAACGGCTCATCGACTGGCTGGCGGTGTACGGCCTCGCCGTGGACTCCTGCACCCCTGCCCAGCTCGACCGCGCCCGGGAACTGAGGGAGTCGGTCCACGCCGCCGCCACGGCCGCCGCGCTGCACGAGCCCCTCCCCGCCGAAGCGGTCCAGGTCATCGGCGACCACAGCATCCGGGGGCGGGCCGCGGCGGTCCTGACGCCCGGGGGAGAGCGGCGCTGGCGGCTCGCCTCCTCCTCCGTGGAGGACGCCCTCAGCGTGATCGCCGCCGACGCGGTCGACGTCATCTCGGGTGTACGGGACGGAAAGCTGGCCCTGTGCGCCTCCCCGACCTGCCGGGCCGCCTTCTTCGACACCAGCCAGAGCCGTACGCGCAAGTGGTGCGACATGAACACGTGCGGCAACCGCCAGAAGAAGGCGCGCTTCAACGCCGGCCGGCGCGCCGACCCGAGCTGAGCAAGCCCGCCCTCCGGAGCGGGGCCCGCCCCACGGGCCCGAGTCCAGGGAGCCGGCCCCCTCGCGGGAGGGAGCGTCGCCCGGGCCCGGGGGCACCACCGCCTCCCGGGCCTGCCGCGCCGGGCCACCGGCCGCCGCGACGGCCCGGCCGCAGCCGTGACCTGTGCGGGACGTGGCCGGTCAGTCGAAGAGGTCGATCAGCCCGTTCACCCAGATCGCCAGGAACGCGATCACCGCGACCGCGCAGCCCACGGCCGCCGCGCTCTCTCCGACGGTCGTGCTCCCGTCCTCGCGGGGGCCGGGCTTCCGCCGCCGGGCCGGGAGACCCTCCCAGTCCAGCGGGCGGCCGATCTCGTCCGACGCCGCGGTACGCAACGACGCCAACTGCTGTGCGGCGAAGGCGGGAACCTCGTCCGGTGACTCCGGGTCGCGCCAGGCGACGGCCACCATCCGGCGCAGATGGGTCGCGTACCGCTCCTCGAAGGCCGCCGTCTCCCGCGGGGCGCGGTCCTCCTCCAGATACATCCAGCGGCCGGCCTCGGCGGCGTCGCCGTACAGGCGGTAGACGGCTGCCAGGCGGCGGCGGGGCTCCGGCTCGTGCGGGTAGGAGGAGACCAGCCCGCGCAGGCGCTGCCTCGCCACCGGTACGCGGCCGGCGGCGAGGTCCGCGTCCACGCGGGCCAGGGTGTCGTTCAGAGGCATGAGGTCATCATGAAGCCGGGAGGGCGGCGCCGACGACCGGGTTGTTCACACGGGTCGCCGCACCGGGCCGTGCGGTGCCTTCGGGTCCGAAGTGCCCCGCTCCTTGCGCGTCTTGCGCGTTCTCGGTGTCGTGGGCGTCCCCGGCTTCCGCGACGACATGAACAGCGTCGCCGCGAGCGCCAGGAGCAGCAGCCCCGCGCAGACGTACCCGGAGACCTGCACACCGACCGCCATCGCCTCGCGGGCCGCCTCCGCCGCCGATGCCGTGCGCGGCTCCGAGGCGAGGGCCCCGATCACCGATCCCGCGCTGTCCGTCACCACGCCCCCGAGACGTTCCGCTTCGTCCACAGGCACGCCGTCCCGGGTGAGCCGGTCGGTCATTCCCGAGGCCAGGGTGCTGAAGAACAGCGTGGTCAGCAGGGCGATACCGAGGGCCGACCCGAGCTCGCGGGCCGCGCTCTGGATGCCCGACGCCTGGCCTCCGCTCCGTTCCGGTACGTCGACGAGGACGATGTTGGTGACCTGCGCCGTGGCGAAGCCGACGCCGATCCCGTACACGAACAACGCGATCGCGATCAGCCACCAGGAGCTGTCCGTGGACGCGATCAGGGCCAGCATCGTCAGCCCGGCGGCCTCCAGGCCCAGGCCGATCCGGACCTGCGCGAGCGCGGGGACCGTCGCGGCCATCGGGAAGCTCGCCCCGGAGGCGGCGAAGCTGCCGGCGGCCAGGGCGACGAGGGCGAGACCGGCCTCGAACGCGCTGTAGCCGAGGGCGAACTGCAACCAGAGCGGCAGCACCGCGATGATGCCGAACTCCCCGAGGCCGACCATCAGCGTGACGAAGTTGCCGTTGCGGAACGAGCGGATGGAGAGCAGCCCGACGTCCATCAGCGGCTCGTCGCCCGCCCGGCTCAGCACGGCCTGCCTGCGCCAGAACACTCCCAGCGCCAGGACGGACAGGAGCAGGGCGACGAACACCGGCGACAGCCCGCCGGACCAGGAGAGGCCGCCGACCTCCAGCGGCTCGGTCGTCATCAGCCAGCCATGGGTACGTCCCTCGATCAGGACGAAGGAGAGGAGACCCAGGCCCACCGCCGACTGCACCGCGCCGACGCCGTCGATACGGCCCCGGGTGCGGGGCGACGCGTCCAGATACCTGAGCACCCCCACCACGATGAGGGCGACCAGCGGGATGTTGATGCCGAAGGCCCACCGCCAGGAGAAGTCGGCGAGCCAACCGCCCAGCAGCGGGCCCACGGCCGCCGCCGCGCCGATGGTCGAGCCCCACACGGCGAACGCCTGGCCGCGCGCCCGGCCCGTGAACGTGGCGTTCAGCAGGGCCAGCGAGGTGGGCAGCATCATCGCCCCGCCGACGCCCTGGACGAACCGGGCGAGGATCAGCGGACCGCCGCCGGGGGCCAGCGCGGCCAGCAGGCTCGTCACGCCGAAGACGGCGAGGCCCAGCAGGAAGATCCGGCGTGCGCCGTACAGGTCGCTGAGGCGCCCGGTGACCAGGAGGAGCGCCGCGAACGTGATCGCGTACGACTCCTGGATCCACTGGGCCTCCGACGAGCCGATGGAGAGGTCCTCGATGATCGGCGCGAGGATCACGTTGACGATCGTCAGGTCGACGACGATCAGGGCCACGCCGAGTGCCACGGCGACGAGGCCGAGCCACTGACGTGCTGTGGGAGGGATTTCCGCTGGTTCGGGCACAGTGCTTCGACTCCCCAAAGTTGCTTTGCCGCAAAGAAAGATACCTTTGCGGCAAAGGTAGATCTGGCGAGGTAGGTTGTCAAAGCAGGCGGTGGGAGACGTGGCCGGAGGGCCCGCGGCGGAACCGGAACCGGAAGAGAGCGGGGCAGCGCCAATGCCGAACGGGCACGGAGCCGACGGAAACGCCACGGCGGACGGGGACGGCGTGGTGGACGCGGGCGGCGCGGTGGGCGGAAGTGCCGCGGCCGACCGCGAGGCGCTGCGCGTCGACCGCGTGATCGACGGCCTGCGCGCCTTCGGGGCCAACTACACCGAGTTCACCCGCCGCTTCGCGACCTGGCTCGGTCTGCACTCCACCGACGCCGCGGCCCTGGTCGAGATCCTCTACGCGGAGGACCAGGGCACACCCCTGTCCCCGGCCCGGCTCAGCGAGCGCGTCTCCCTCTCCTCCGGCGCGACCGCCATCCTCCTCAAGCGGCTCGAACAGGCGGGCCACATCGTCCGCACCCGCGAGAGCGCCGACCGCCGGGTCGTGACCCTGCGCAGCAGCCCCGGCATCCGGCCGAGGGCCATCGCGTTCTTCGGCCCGTACTCCGAGCGGATGGCCGAGGCGATGGCGGCCTACTCCCCGCGCGAGATCCAGCGCTTCGAGGAGTTCCTCGGCACGCTGCGCACCACCATGGACGCCTTGTTGACGGAGGAGTACGAGGGCGGCGGGCCGAGCTTTCCCGCCCCCTGAGGGAGCCCCGACCCGCCTCCGGACGTGAGTCCCCCGCCCCCTGGCGTGAGCCCTGTCGCCTCTGTCGGGAGTTCGGTCGCCCTCTGCCGTGCGTCCCGTCCGTGAACCGCGCTGTCAGCTCCACCCGGTAGCGTCGGGGCATGTCCAACATGGCCGTGCTCGAAGGTGTCCTGGAGCGGATCACGTACGCCAACGAGGAGAACGGGTACACGGTCGCCCGCGTCGACACCGGACGCGGAGCCGGGGACCTCCTCACCGTCGTCGGCGCGCTGCTCGGCGCGCAGGTCGGCGAATCGCTGCGGATGGAGGGCCGTTGGGGCTCGCACGCGCAGTACGGCAAGCAGTTCACCGTGGAGAACTACACCACCGTGCTGCCCGCCACCATCCAGGGCATCCGCCGCTACCTCGGCTCCGGGCTGATCAAGGGGATCGGGCCGGTGATGGCCGACCGGATCACCACCCACTTCGGCGTCGACACCCTCGACATCATCGAGCAGGAGCCGAAGCGCCTCGTCGAGGTCCCCGGCCTCGGCCCCAAACGCACGAAGATGATCGCGACCGCCTGGGAGGAACAGAAGGCGATCAAGGAGGTCATGGTCTTCCTCCAGAGCGTCGAGGTCTCCACCTCCATCGCCGTCCGCATCTACAAGAAGTACGAGGACGCCTCGATCTCCGTCGTGAAGAACCAGCCCTACCGGCTGGCCGCCGACGTCTGGGGCATCGGCTTCCTCACCGCCGACCGGATCGCCCAGGCCGTCGGCATTCCGCACGACAGCCCCGAGCGGGTCAAGGCCGGCCTCCAGTACGCCCTGTCACAGTCCTCCGACCAGGGGCACTGCTACCTCCCCGAGGAGCGGCTCATCGCGGACGGCGTCAAGCTGCTCCAGGTCGACACCGGGCTGGTCATCGAGTGCCTGGCCGAGCTGGCCGCCGATCCGGAGGGCGTCGTACGGGAGAAGGTGCCGTCCCCCGAGGGCGGCGACCCGGTCACCGCCGTCTACCTCGTCCCCTTCCACCGGGCCGAGCTGTCGCTCGCCGGGCAGGTGCGCCGCCTGCTGAACACCGGCGAGGACCGCATGCCGGCCTTCCGGGACGTGGACTGGGACAAGGCCCTGGCCTGGCTCGCCACCCGTACGGGGACCGTTCTCGCGCCCGAGCAGGAACAGGCCGTACGGCTCGCGCTCAGCCGGAAGGTGGCCGTCCTGACCGGCGGCCCCGGCTGCGGGAAGTCGTTCACCGTACGGTCCGTCGTCGAGCTGGCCCGGGCGAAGAAGGCCAAGGTGGTGCTCGCCGCCCCCACCGGGCGTGCCGCCAAACGCCTCTCGGAGCTGACCGGGGCCGAGGCGTCCACCGTGCACCGGCTCCTGGAGCTGAAGCCGGGCGGGGACGCGGCCTACGACCGGGACCGCCCGCTGGACGCCGATCTGGTCGTCGTGGACGAGGCGTCGATGCTCGATCTGCTGCTCGCCAACAAGCTCGTCAAGGCGGTGGCACCCGGTGCCCACCTCCTCCTCGTGGGCGACGTCGACCAACTGCCCTCGGTCGGCGCGGGGGAGGTGCTGGGCGATCTGCTCGCGGAGGGCGGCCCGGTCCCCGCCGTCCGGCTCACCCGGATCTTCCGCCAGGCCCAGCAGTCCGGCGTCGTGACCAACGCCCACCGGATCAACGCCGGACAGCCGCCGCTCACGGAAGGACTGAGCGACTTCTTCCTCTTCGTGGAGGACGAGACGGAGGACGCGGGCAAGCTCGCCGTCGATGTGGCGGCCCGGCGCATTCCGGCCAAGTTCGGCCTCGATCCCCGCCGTGACGTGCAGGTTCTCGCCCCGATGCACCGGGGCCCCGCGGGTGCGGGGCATCTGAACGGGCTGCTCCAGCAGGCCATCACCCCGGCCCGCCCCGACCTGGCCGAGAAGCGGTTCGGCGGCCGGGTCTTCCGGGTCGGCGACAAGGTCACCCAGATCCGCAACAACTACGACAAGGGCGAGAACGGCGTCTTCAACGGCACGGTCGGCGTGGTCACCGGCCTCGACCTGGACGAACAGAAGCTCACCGTCCGCACCGACGAGGACGAGGAGATCGGCTACGACTTCGACGAACTGGACGAGCTGGCCCACGCGTACGCCATGACCATCCACCGCTCCCAGGGCAGCGAGTATCCGGCCGTCGTCATCCCCGTCACCACCAGCGCCTGGATGATGCTCCAGCGCAACCTGCTCTACACGGCCGTGACACGGGCCAAGAAGCTGGTGGTCCTGGTCGGGTCCCGTAAGGCGATCGGCCAGGCGGTCCGCACGGTTTCCGCAGGCAGACGCTGTACGGCACTGGATTTCCGGCTCCGGGGCGGCTCCGGAGAAGACTTCGCGTGAGCCGTGCGCAAAAATGATCGATCAAATCGGTGGGAAACATCACGGAGGTCTTCCGGAACCGCAGTCAAGGGGGCAGGATGAGTAAGTTGGCGGCACTCAGTGCCGCCAATGAGTCCAATGGACGACCCCGAGTGCACTCTCCTGAGCCGAATGGGGGAGGGTGGAAGACAGTCAGGGCACCTCGAAGAAGAGGCACTACGTCGGTGAGGGATGACGTGAGCGAGCACACCAACAACGCTGTAGTACTGCGGTACGGCGACGACGAGTACACCTACCCGGTGATCGACAGCACCGTCGGCGACAAGGGCTTCGACATCGGGAAGCTCCGGGCCAATACCGGCCTGGTGACGCTGGACAGCGGATACGGCAATACCGCCGCCTATAAATCCGCCATCACGTACCTCGACGGTGAGCAGGGCATTCTGCGCTACCGCGGATACCCGATCGAGCAGCTCGCCGAGCGCTCGTCGTTCCTCGAGGTCGCGTACACGCTGATCAACGGTGATCTGCCGAAGGTCGACGAGCTGGCGACCTTCAAGAACGAGATCACCCAGCACACGCTGCTGCACGAGGACGTCAAGCGGTTCTTCGACGGCTTCCCGCGCGACGCCCACCCGATGGCCATGCTGTCCTCGGTCGTCAGCGCGCTGTCCACGTTCTACCAGGACAGCCACAACCCGTTCGACGAGCAGCAGCGTCACCTCTCGACGATCCGCCTCCTGGCGAAGCTCCCGACGATCGCGGCGTACGCCTACAAGAAGTCGATCGGGCACCCCTTCGTCTACCCGCGCAACGACCTCGGGTACGTCGAGAACTTCCTGCGCATGACCTTCTCGGTCCCCGCCCAGGAGTACGAGCTGGACCCGGTCGTCGTCTCGGCGCTGGACAAGCTGCTCATCCTGCACGCGGACCACGAGCAGAACTGTTCGACCTCCACCGTGCGCCTGGTCGGCTCTTCGCAGGCGAACATGTTCGCCTCGATCTCCGCCGGCATCTCGGCGCTGTGGGGCCCCCTGCACGGTGGCGCCAACCAGTCGGTGCTGGAGATGCTGGAAGGCATCCAGGCCAACGGCGGCGACGTCGACTCCTTCATCCGCAAGGTGAAGAACAAGGAGGACGGCGTCCGCCTGATGGGCTTCGGCCACCGGGTGTACAAGTCCTTCGACCCGCGCGCCAAGATCATCAAGGCTGCCGCGCACGACGTGCTGTCCGCGCTCGGCAAGTCCGACGAGCTGCTCGACATCGCGCTCAAGCTGGAGGAGCACGCGCTCTCCGACGACTACTTCGTCTCGCGCAACCTCTACCCCAACGTGGACTTCTACACCGGCCTCATCTACCGGGCCATGGGCTTCCCGACCGAGATGTTCACCGTGCTCTTCGCGCTCGGCCGCCTTCCCGGCTGGATCGCCCAGTGGCACGAGATGATCAAGGAGCCGGGTTCCCGCATCGGCCGCCCGCGTCAGATCTACACCGGCGAGGTCCTGCGCGACTTCGTCCCGGTCGAGGGCCGCTGACCCGGACCTCGGAACCTTCTGTAGTGCCCGGCCTCTTCGGCCGACTGCCTTCGCCCCGCGTACCGCGCTTCGCACAGAGCGCGGTGTCCGGGGCGATTCGGCGTTGTACGGGCTGTGGCCGCACGCGGGGCGCGTACGGGGCGTGAGCCCGGCCCGGCCCGTGCGGCGGGACGTGCGTGGCGCTTGAGCGGGCTGGAAAGCGAGAAACACCCCGCCGCCGATCCCCCCACGGGTCGACGGTCGGGGCGTTTCCCATATCCCGGAGCGGATTCCCCCCACGGGATCCGGCCGGGCGTCTGTAGGGAGCCGAAGCTCCCGTTGTTCGGTTGTGCCGCGGTCCGCCGGGGTACGTACGCACGGGAGGGCCGCTCAAAGCTCCCCGGTGCACGTGCCCCGGCCAACGCTTGCCACAGGAGCGTCCCCCAAGACACTCCATCGGACGTCCCCCAAGACGTCCTTGGCTCGCACTCTAAGACTCGCGAACCCACCGGATGGTTACCCTGAAACCGGTGTGATCTAAATCTCTTTGTGGAAGTTACGTGAAGGCACGCAACCGTAGGCTGTTCGTGACGACGAACACGGACGAAAACGCCATGGCGGCTCCCGCGATCATAGGGTTGAGCAGGCCACTTGCAGCCAGGGGCAAGGCCGCGACGTTGTACCCGAAGGCCCAGAAGAGGTTGCCCCTGATGGTGGCCAGCGTACGCCTGGAGAGGCGGATTGCGTCAGCCGTCACCTTGAGATCTCCACGAACCAGCGTGAGGTCGCTCGCCTCGATCGCCGCATCCGTCCCGGTGCCCATCGCCAGCCCCAGGTCCGCCGTGGCGAGGGCGGCCGCGTCGTTGACCCCGTCGCCGACCATCGCGACGACCCGGCCCTCGGCCTGAAGGCGCTTCACGACGTTCACCTTGTCCTCGGGAAGCACCTCCGCGTGGACCTCGTCGATGCCCACCTCGCGGGCCACGGCCTCCGCCACCGCCCGGTTGTCTCCGGTCAGCAGGACGGGCCTCAGCCCCAGCGCGCGCAGCTCGCGCACGGCGGCGGCGCTGCTGCCCTTGACCGCGTCCGCCACCCCGAACACGCCCCGCGCCTCCCCGTCCCAGGCCACGACGACCGCCGTACGGCCGTGCTCCCCGGCCTCCGCCAGGGCCCCCGACAACGCGGGCGGGAGAGGGATCGCCGCGTCGGCGAGGAGGCGGGGCCGCCCGACGAGGACGGCGTGGCCCTCGACGATGCCCTGGACGCCGAGTCCGGGGATGTTCTGGAAGTCCTCGGGGGTGGGGAGGGGGCCGGTGGTGTTGGTGGCGGCGGTGGCGACGGCTTGGGCGATGGGGTGTTCGGAGGCGTTCTCGAGTGCTCCGGCGAGGCGGAGGACTTCGGTTTTGGTGGTGGTGGGGGTGGTGTGGGTGGTCTGGAGGGTCATGCGGCCGGTGGTGACGGTGCCGGTCTTGTCGAGGACGATGGTGTCGGCGCGGCGGGTGGTCTCCAGGACTTCGGGGCCCTTGATGAGGATGCCGAGTTGTGCGCCGCGGCCGGTGCCGACCATGAGGGCGGTGGGTGTGGCGAGGCCGAGGGCGCAGGGGCAGGCGATGATGAGGACGGCGACGGCGGCGGTGAAGGCGGCGGTGGGTCCGGCGCCGTTGCCGAGCCAGAAGCCGAGGGTGGCGAGGGCGAGGGCGATGACGATGGGGACGAAGACGGCGGAGATGCGGTCGGCGAGGCGTTGTGCGGAGGCCTTGCCGTTCTGGGCGTCCTCGACGAGGCGGGCCATGCGGGCGAGTTGGGTGTCGGCGCCGATGCGGGTGGCTTCGACGACGAGGCGGCCTCCGGCGTTGAGGGTGGCTCCGGTGACGGTGTCGCCGGCGGTGACCTCGACGGGTACGGACTCGCCGGTGAGCATGGAGGCGTCCACGGCGGAGGAGCCCTCGACCACGGTCCCGTCCGTCGCGATCTTCTCCCCGGGACGGACCAGGAAACGGTCGCCCACGACGAGCGTGCTCGCCGGGACGCGGACCTCCCGGCCGTCCCTGAGTACGGAGACGTCCTTGGCGCCCAGGTCCATCAGCGCCCGCAGGGCCGCCCCGGACCTCCGCTTGGCGCGGGCCTCCAGGTAGCGGCCGAGCAGGATGAACGTGACGACCCCGGCCGCCACCTCCAGGTAGATCGTCGAGCCGGCGTCGGCGCGCGGGACGGTGAGGTCGAAGACGTGGCGCATGCCGGGCATGCCCGCGTCGCCGAGGAACAGGGCCCACAGCGACCAGCCGAACGCGGCGAGCGTGCCGAGCGAGACCAGCGTGTCCATCGTGGCGGCGCCGTGCCGGAGGTTGGTCCACGCGGCGCGGTGGAAGGGCAGCCCGCCCCAGACGACGACGGGCGCGGCCAGGGTGAGGCTGAGCCACTGCCAGTGGTCGAACTGGAAGGCCGGGACCATGGCGAGCAGGACGACGGGGACGGCGAGCACGGCGGACACGACGAGGCGGTGCCGGATCGCGCCGACGGAGGCGTCACGGTCCGCCCCGGCGTCGCGGGCGGCAGGGTCCGGGGCGGGCCCCGGGGCCACGGCGGGACCGGCGCCCGTGCCCGTGGCGGAGCCCGTACCGCGGGTCTCCTCGGCGTACGTGTCCGGGGCGGCGGTCGGAGGAGTGGTGGTGCCGTCCTCTGCCGGTGCCTGCCGTTCCGCCTGTACGACGGGACGGGCCGTGTAGCCGGTCTTCTCGACCGTGGCGACGAGATCCCCCAGCTTCAGCCCTTCCCCGAAGGTGACGCGGGCCTTCTCGGTCGCGTAGTTCACCGTGGCGGTGACGCCGTCCATCCGGTTGAGCTTCTTCTCGACGCGGGCCGCGCACGAGGCGCAGGTCATCCCGCCGATCATGAGCTCGGCCTCGGAGGCGTCGGCGGCCGGGAAATCGGCTGCTGCTGTGCTGGCCATGTTCCGGAACTCCTGGGAAACGCGGATCGGGCCGTACCCCACCAGTATCGACTGGTGAGGCACGGCCCGACGGCGAACGGGGGTGGCGGCTGCTCCGGCCGGCCTTCAGGCGGCCGGGCCGAGGAGCTCGTACCCGGCCTCGTCGACGGCGGCGCGGACGGCGTCCTCGGCCAGCGGGGCCTTGGAGGTGACGGTGACCAGGCCGGTGGCGGCGACGGCGGCGACCGAGGACACGCCGGCGATCCCGGAGATCTCCTCCGAAACGGCGCCCTCGCAGTGGCCGCAGGTCATGCCCTTGACCTGGTACACGGTGGTGACCGAGTCGGTCTGCCCGATCTGCACGTCGGCCGCACCGTCGTGGCAGGAACCGGTGGGCGAGCAGCAGGAACCGGTGGACTGGGTGGTCTCTGTCTCGGCGGTCATGACGTTCTCCTCTTCGCGAACACGTTACGGCGGCGTGGCGGGGCGCAGGGGGCCGTGGAGGACTCCCCGGCGTTCCGTCGTCTCACACTATACCCCTAGGGGGTATAAATGCGATCCGGCGGTGTCGTGTGCCGGTCCCGTGTTCGTCGATGGCGTGTGCGGGGCGCGCGTGGTGTGCGTGCGAGGGGCGCCTACGGCGCGTGCGGGGTCCCGTGTCGCACCTCGTCGCCGACCAGGGGATCCAGGTAGCGGAACATGATCGTCTTCAGCTCCTGGATGTAGGCCGCGCGTTCCTCGCCCTCGTGGGCCATGATCAGGTCCAGTCCGGCCTTGAAGAGCATGAAGGTCATGTCGGCGATGCGGTGGACCTGGCCGGCCGGCACGTCCGGGAGGTAGCCGGCGAGCACCGATTCGACCCGCGTCAGCATCGTGGCGTGCAGCGTGTCGTGCTCCTCGGTGATCCGGCCGGGGATCTCCGAGCCGTGCATCAGGACCGAGAAGGCCGGGTTCTCGCAGTTGAAGGCGATCAGCGGGTCGAGGACGGCGTCCAGCATGCGGTCGAGCGGCAGCTCGACATGGCTCTGGGTGAGGGCGGCGCCGTAGGTGTCCCGCCAGCGGTTGAGCAGCTGGTCGCCCAGCTCGACCGCGATGGCCTCCTTGTTCGGGAAGAACTGGTAGAGCGTGCCCGGCGACACCCCTGCCTCGCGGGCGATGGCGTTGGTGCTCGACGCGGTGTAGCCGCTGGTGCAGAAGACGCTCGCGGCGGCCCGGAGCAGTTGGGCGATACGGGCCTCGCCGCGGGCCTGGCGGCGGCGCGGGCGGGCGGATCCCGGCGTTCCGTCGGCTGCGGCGGCGGCGGTGGATCCGCCGTCCGCTCCGTCCGCCGCGGCGCCCTTGGTGGCTCTGGCCTCCGACACGGTCAATCCCCAGCTCTCGTGATGCGGTTGACAAACGCGAGTGGTCGCTCGCATTCTAGTGAAACGCGAGCGACTACTCGTGTTTGCCAGGGTAAGTGGCAACGGCCGACCCATGCTGCCCTGTGCCGCCCGGGTCTCGGTGAAGGGGACACCGCACCATGTCCGAAGTCAACCGTTCCGCCCCGCCGCCGGTCGGCGGCTGGACGCGGTTCGTCACCGCCCGACCGCGGTTCGCGCTGCTGGCCGCGCTGGTGATCACCGCGCTCGCCGTGTTCGCGGGGAGCGGGGTGGCGGACCGGATGGGCAGCGGCGGCTGGCAGGCCCCCGACGCCGAGTCGACCTACGCGACCGAGGTGCTGGCGCGGGAGTTCCCCGCCTCCCAGCCCAACCTGCTCCTGCTGGTGGACAGCGGCTCCGCGACGGTCGACGACCCGGCGGTGGCGGCCGAAGCCGCCCGCCTGGTCGAGCGGCTGAAGGCCGAGCCGGGGATCTCGGGCATCGGGTCCTACTGGGAGACCGGGGCACCCGCCCTGCGCTCCGAGGACGGTCACGAGGCGGTCATCGCCGCCCGGATCGGTGGCGACGAGAAGACCGCCGGCGAGACCCTCGACCGGATGGCCCCCGCCTTCGCGGGGGAGCGGGGGCCCGTGACGGTCTCCCTCGGCGGGCCCGTCGCGGTGCAGCACGAGATGCAGACGATCATCCAGGAGGATCTGCTGCGGGCCGAGCTGATCGCCCTGCCGGTGACGCTCGTCCTGCTGGTCATGGTCTTCGGCAGCGCCGTCGCCGCGATGCTGCCGCTCGGTGTCGGCATCGTCGCCATCCTCGGCACCAACGCCGTGCTGCGAGGGCTGACGGAGTTCACCGACGTCTCGGTCTTCGCCATGAACCTCACCACGGCGCTCGGCCTCGGACTCGCCATCGACTACGCCCTGTTCATCGTCCGCCGCTTCCGCGAGGAGCTGGCCGGCGGGGCGGACCCCCGGACCGCGGTGGGCACGACGCTGCGGACCGCCGGGCGTACGGTGCTGTTCTCGGCGCTGACCGTGGCGGTGTCCCTGTCGGCCATGCTCGTCTTCCCGCAGTACTTCCTGCGGTCCTTCGCCTACGCCGGCATCGCCGTGGTCCTCCTGGCCGCCGCTGCCGCACTGATCCTGCTGCCCGCGGCACTCGTGCTGCTCGGCCACCGGATCGACGCGCTCGACCTGCGCCGGCTGTTCCGCCGCCGGAAGGAGAGGGCCGGGGGCCCGGGGGAGGAGGCGTCGCCCGGCCGGGGCTGGGCGCGGCTGGCCGTGCTGGTGATGCGCAGGGCGCCCCTCTTCGCCGTCGTCACCACCGTCGGGCTCCTGCTGCTCGGACTGCCCTTCCTGGGCGTCAGGTTCGGCACGGCGGACGACCGCCAGCTGCCGGCCTCGGCGGAGTCCCGGGTCGTTCAGGAACACATCCGCGAAGGGTTCCCCGGCAGCCCCGGCGGAGGCCTGGAGGTGCTGGCCGAGGGGCAGGGCTCCCCCGCCGCGTACGCGGACCTGAAGGACCGGATCGAGCAGCTCCCCGGAGTCCTGCGGGTCGACGGCCCGGTCACCGGGGACTCCGTGGCCTACTACAGCGTGCTGCCCGAGGGAGAAGCCGTCGGCGAGCAGACCCAGCAGCTCGTACGGGACCTGAGGGCCGTGCCCTCCGCCTCCTCCCTCGACACCTCGGTCACGGGCACGGCGGCGGTCCTCGTCGACTCCAAGGACGCCATAGCCGACCGGCTGCCCTGGGCGGTGGGGATCATCGTGGTGGTCACCCTGCTCCTGGTCTTCCTGCTCACCGGCAGTGTGCTCATCCCGCTCCAGGCGGTCGTGCTCAACGCCCTCAGCCTGACCGCGATGTTCGGGGCGGTGGTCTGGGTCTTCCAGGACGGGAATCTCTCCGGGCTGCTCGTCTTCACCAGCACGGGCGACATCGAGACGACGCTGCCCGTCCTGATGTTCTGCGTCGCCTTCGGACTCTCCATGGACTACGGGGTCTTCCTGATATCCCGGATCAAGGAGGAGCACGACCGCACCGGCGACCACGAGCACTCCGTCACCTTCGGACTCCGGCACACCGGCGGACTGATCACCGCGGCCGCCGTGATCCTCGCGGTCGTGATGGTGGCCATCGGCACCTCGCGGGTCACCAACACCAAGATGCTGGGACTCGGCATCGCCCTGGCCGTCCTGATGGACGCCATGGTGGTGCGCGGTCTGCTGGTCCCCTCGGTGATGAAGCTGATGGGCCGCTCCACCTGGTGGGCCCCCGCACCCCTGCGGGCCTTCCACCGCAGGTTCGGCCTCAGCGAAGGGGAGGCGGCCGGCGCCGCCGCTCCGGAGGCTCGGGGCGGCCGGGGCGGCCGGGGCGGCGCCGGGGAGGAGGAGTCCACGATGCCCCTGATGCCCAGGGCGGATGCCGCCTCCGGGACGGACGCGGCGACGCCCGCCGAACCGGCGAGACGCTGACAGACGCCCCTGGGGCGCGAGGGCGGGGAATGCGCGGGAATCCGTTCGGAAACAGCCCTCGGGGAGCCCCGAAACACCCTCGGAGAGGGCCCCGGAGGGCCCGCGGGGCACCGAACGGGTGGAGGCCGGGGGCCGGTCTCCACCCCTCGCCCCGGACGGCTTCAGGAGTCCGCCGGCGGCATCGATAGAAGGCTGCTGACCTGGGATTTCATGCTCCGACTGCCTAGAATTGCCCCATCGGAGAAGGGGGCCCGGATGGACCGGAACGTGACCACGACGGACGATGTGCTGGCGCTGATGGACGGGCTGTTCGCCCCTGCCGCGGACCGATGGACAGCCAACGGGGCGTCCTGGTGGGACGACTTCTACGCGGACCGTTCCAAGGCGGTGCCGTTCTTCGTGGACAAGCCCGACGAGAACCTGGACGCGTATCTCCGCCAAGGGCTGATCGCCCCGGGCCGTGCGCTCGACCTCGGCTGCGGCCCCGGCCGCAACGCGCTGCACCTGGCCTCGCTCGGCTTCGACGTCGACGCGGTCGACCTCTCCCCGGAGGCGATCGCCTGGGCCCGGGAACGAGCGGACGGGGCAGGGGCCCACGCCATCGAGTTCCACCGCGGTGACGCGTTCGCGCTGACCGAGGAAGGGGCCGCCCTCGCCGGGCCCTACGACCTGATCTACGACTCCGGCTGTTTCCACCACCTGCCGCCCCATCGCCGCATCAGCTATCTCGCCCTCCTGGAGCGTTGCCTCGCGCCCGGCGGCCACTTCGCGCTCACCTGCTTCGCCGCCGGGGAGGGCGGGATGGGCTCCGAACTGCCGGACGCCGAGCTCTACCGGACGGGCGGCCTGCAGGGCGGGCTCGCCTACTCGCCCGAGGCGCTGCGCCGCGTCTTCTCCGGTCTGACGGAGATCGAGCTGCGCCGGATGCGCGACGAGGCCCCCCGATCCCCGCACTTCGGGGAGCCGTTCCTCTGGACAGCCCTCTTCCGGGCGCCCGCCCGGAGCTGACGGGCGCGGGCCCGTGCGGGTCCGGGGTGCCGTGCCGGCCGGGGTGTCAGCGGCCCCGGTTGCGGGGGCGGGAGGCGACCCAGGCGCGGACAGTGTCTCCGTACCAGTACGGCTTCCCGTTGTTCACCTGGTCGGGCGGGGGCAGGAGCCCGTGCTTGCGATAGGAGCGGACGGTGTCCGGCCGGACCTGGATGTGCGCGGCAATGTCCTTGTAGGACCAGAGCGATTCGTCGGTCATCGGTGACACCTCTCAGCGCTTCTCTGCTCTGCTGCGCTCCGCAGCACAGGCTGACGATCACTCGGCCCGTGCTCGGTGGAACGATCACGGACGGCAGCGGCGTGGGGCTGTCGACCGGCTGTGACAGAAATCCGACGTAACCGATACACATGCATCGAAACAGTTACGGACATGGCGGAAGGGTCGAACCAGGTCCAGTGGTGCGAAGCGCGGCCGTTGTCGGACCCGGCTGCCACGATGGAGACCATGAGCACCTCCGAACGCCCGATGCCCCCGCTGGTCGCCGACGAACGCACCTCCTTGGAGAGTTGGCTCGACTTCTACCGCGCCACTCTCGCCCAGAAGTGCGCGGACCTGCCCGAGGAGGGGCTGCGCGAGGCGTCCGCCGCGCCTTCGCCGATCACCCTGCTCGGACTGCTCCAGCACCTGGCGGAGGTCGAGCGGAACTGGTTCCGTCGCGTGCTCGCGCAGGAGGACGCCCCGCCGGTCCTCGCGCCCCCGGCCGGCGGCGGGGACGGCGCCGAGGGCCGTGACGGCGGGTGGGATCTCGCCGAGGACGCCACCTACGAGCAGGCGCTCGCGCGGTGGGAGGCCGAGGTGGCACGGGCCCGGCAGAACTGCGCGGCCCGGGCGCTCGACGACACCAGCCCGTTCATGGGCGCGCAGGTCACGCTGCGGTGGATCTACACCCACATGATCGGCGAGTACGCCCGGCACTGCGGTCATGCCGACCTGGTGCGCGAGCGCGTCGACGGACGCACGGGAGTCTGACCCGGGGCCGCCGGTGCCGCCGGTGCAGCTGGGGTAGTCGGGGCGGTTGAGGCGACTGGGGCGCCCGGGCCTGCCGGGGCCGCCCGCCGGGCCCGGTGAGCGCCGACAGGCCCTGCGGGCTCAGGTCGTGGTGCCGGGCCTTCCGCAGGAGCGGAGGAACTCCCGGGTGCGGCGGGCGATCGGGAACGGCTTGTCCGGCGGGCACGGATACATGTCCTGCTCCACGATCGCGAACAGATCGACGTCCAGGGCGCGGGCCGCCTCCAGGACCGGTTCCAGGGCGGGGACCCCGCCGGGCGGCTCGCACATCACGCCCCTGGCCACCGCCGGGCCGAACGGCACCTCGTCCGCCACCACCGCCGCCAGGATCTCCGGATCGACCTGCTTGAGGTGGAGGTAGCCGATGCGCTCCCCGTACGTCTCGATGAGCTTGACGCTGTCGCCGCCGCAGTAGGCGTAGTGCCCGGTGTCCAGGCAGAGCGAGACGAGATCCGGATCGGTGGCGTCGAGGAAGCGGCTGACGTTCTCCTCGGTGTCGATGTGGGTGTCGGCGTGCGGGTGGACGACGATGCGCAGCCCGAAGCGCTCCCGGACCTCCCGGCCCAGCCGCTCCGTCTGCGCGGTCAGATCACGCCACTGCGCGGGTGTGAGCACCCGGTCCTCCAGCACCTCGCCCGTCTTGTCGTCGCGCCAGAAGGACGGGATGACGACCAGGTGTTCGGCGCCCATGGCCCGGGTCAGCCCGGCGATGTCCGCGACATGCGCCCACGTCCGGTCCCAGACGTCCGGGCCGTGGTGCAATCCGGTGAAGACGGTCCCGGCGGAGACCGTGAGCCCCCGGTCGCGGGTCTCGTCGGCCAGCCGGGCCGGGTCGGTGGGCAGATAGCCGTACGGGCCGAGCTCGATCCACGCGTACCCGGCCTCGGCCACCTCGTCGAGGAAGCGCCGCCACGGCACCTGCTTCGGGTCGTCGGGGAACCACACACCCCAGGAGTCGGGGGCCGAGCCGATGCGGATGCGGGCCGGGGAGCGGACGGAGGGGGTCATAACGCCCAGCCTCAGGGTCCGCGCGGAAGAGTGTCAAGGGCACGTCCGAATGTCCGGACAAAATATTGACAGGGTTCCCGGGAGGGGACTAGACCTGGGACCAGCCGGCCACCGGTGGGTCGAAGGGATGGGCATGCCTGAGCCGTACGACGTGATCACCATGGGGCGGATCGGGGTGGACCTCTACCCGCTGGAGGTCGGGGTGCCGCTCGCCCGGGTCGAGACGTTCGGCAAGTTCCTCGGCGGCTCCCCGGCGAACGTCGCGGTGGCGGCGGCCCGGCTGGGGCGGCGGACGGCCGTGATCACCCGGACCGGGGACGATCCCTTCGGCGCCTATCTCCACCAGGAGCTGGAGCGGTTCGGGGTGGACGACCGGTGGGTGACGCCCGTGCCGGAGTACCCGACTCCGGTCACCTTCTGCGAGATCTTTCCGCCGGACGATTTCCCGCTCTACTTCTACCGGCAGCCCAAGGCCCCCGATCTGGAGATCCACGCGCCGGACCTCGACCTGGACGCGGTGCGCGACGCCCGGATCTTCTGGATGACGGGCACCGGACTCAGCGCCGAGCCGAGCCGCTCCGCCACCCTGGCCGCCCTCGCGGCGCGCGGCGCCCGCCCCACCGAAGCCCGCCCGGCCGACACCCACCCGGCCGGTGTGCCGCGTAGGGCGACCGTCTTCGACCTCGACTGGCGGCCCATGTTCTGGGACGGCGGCGACGACAGCTCCGAGGCTCCGGCGCGGTACCGCGAAGCGCTGGCCCATGCCACGGTCGCCGTCGGCAACGTCGACGAATGCGCCATCGCGACCGGCGAACGCGAACCGTACGCCGCCGCCCGTGCCCTGCTCGCGGCCGGAGTGGAGCTGGCCGTCGTCAAACAGGGCCCGAAGGGCGTGCTCGCCGTCCACCGCGACGGCACCACCGCCGACTGCCCGCCGCTCCCGGTGGACGTGGTCAACGGACTCGGCGCGGGCGACGCGTTCGGGGGCGCCCTCTGCCACGGACTGCTCGCCGGGTGGCCCCTCGGCCGCCTCGTGCGGTACGCGAACGCGGCCGGCGCCATCGTCGCCTCCCGGCTCGCCTGCTCGTCCGCGATGCCGTCTCCGGGCGAGGTCGAGGAAGCCCTCGCGGCCGGAGCCGTGCCGGCCGCCCCGGTCACTCCGGCGGCCCCCGGCGCCCCGGCCGGAGCGGGCTCATGACGCCACTGGCGCCCTCCCTCTCCGAACTGGTGCGGCTGCGCGCCGAGCGCCCCGAAGCCGTCGCCGAGGCCGCCGCGCGACGGAAGCGGCGGCGGCTGATCCGGCACCCCGGAGACCGGTTGATGATCATCGCGGCCGACCACCCCGCGCGCGGGGCACTCGCCGTCGGAGACCGGTCGCTCGCCATGGCCAACCGCTTCGAGCTGCTGGAGCGGCTCTGCCTCGCCCTCTCCCGCCCCGGGGTCGACGGAGTGCTCGCCTCCGCCGACGTCCTGGACGACCTCCTCCTGCTGGGAGCCCTGGAGGACAAGGTCGTGATGGGCTCGATGAACCGCGGCGGGCTGGCCGGCGCCGCGTTCGAGCTCGACGACCGGTTCACCGGCTACCGCCCCGACGACCTGGTCCGCCACGGGTTCGACGCGGGGAAGCTGCTGCTGCGCATCGACCACGACGATCCCGGTTCGCTGGACACCCTGCACACCGCCGCCCGGACCGTCGACGCGATGGCGGCGCACCGGCTGCCCGTCTTCGTCGAGCCGTTCCTCTGCCGCCGCGTCGACGGCCGGCTGCGCAACGATCTCGGCGCCGCCGCCGTGGCGACCTCCATCGCCATCGCGTCGGGCCTCGCCGGGACGTCCGCGTACACCTGGCTGAAGGTCCCCGTCACCGACGCCCCCGACGCCATGGCCCGGGCGATGGAGTCCTCCACCCTGCCCGCCGTCCTGCTCGGCGGCGAGGTCGGCGGCGACCAGGACGCCGCGTACGGGAAATGGCGCGACGCGCTGCGGCTGCCCACCGTGCGGGGGCTGGTCGTGGGGCGCTCGCTGCTCTACCCGGTCGACGGGGACGTGGCGCGCGCCGTAGACACCGCCGTATCGCTGCTCGGCACGGGTAGGGAAGGGGCATGACGACGCATCATCCCCAGGAGCGGGACCATCGGTACCACCTGCCGGCCGGCAGCGTCGCGCGCGGGGCGTACGCCGTCGACATCGACCCCGAGCGGGCCGGCTGGGACCGTTCGGCCCTGCGGGTGCTGGAGCTGGAACCGGGAGGTGTTCACACGCTCGACACCGGCGGTAGTGAATGGATCGTCCTGCCGTTGGCCGGTGCATGTACGGTGCGTACAGCAGGCGGGACCTTTGAACTGCTGGGCCGGGAGAGCGTGTTCAGCGGGGTCTCCGACTTCGCCTACGTACCGCGCGACTCCCACGCACAGATCGCCTCCGGCGCAGGTGGCCGCTTCGCCCTGGCAGGAGCGAAGTGCGAGCGACGACTCCCCGCTCGCTACGGCCCCGCGCCGGAGGTACCCGTCGAGCTGCGCGGCTCCGGGACCTGCTCGCGCCAGGTGAACAACTTCGCCGCCGCCGACACCTTCGACTGCGACCGGCTGATCGCCGTCGAGGTGCTCACCCCCGGCGGCAACTGGTCCTCGTACCCGCCCCACAAGCACGACGAGCACGTGCCGGGCGAGGAGTGCGAACTGGAGGAGATCTACTACTTCGAGGTCGCGGACGGCGGGGTCGGCTACCACCGGGTCTCCCCGTCGCGCGACGGCGGTACGGACGTCCTCGCCGAAGTGCGCGGCGGCGACGCCGTCCTCATCCCCGACGGCTGGCACGGCCCGTCCATCGCCCCGCCCTGCCGGACCCTCTACTACCTGAACGTGATGGCCGGGCCGGGGGAGGAGCGCGCCTGGCTGATCCGCGACCATCCCGACCACCGATGGATCCGCGACACCTGGCGGGACGAGTCGATCGACGCCAGACTCCCGCTGTACACGGCGCATCCGTCGCCCGGCCCGGAGGTAACGCCTTGAGCCCGACGAGTCCCGCGCACGCGACGCCTCCCGCGAACCCCCACGGTCCGACCCGGCGGCTGACCACCGCCCAGGCCCTGGTCGCCTTCCTGGCCCGGCAGTACACCGAGCGCGACGGCCGTCGACAGCGGCTCATCAGCGCCACCTGGGGCATCTTCGGGCACGGCAACGTCGCGGGCATCGGCCAGGCACTCGTCGAGGCGGGCGGCGGCCGGAGCGGCGGCGGCGACGGGAACGGCAGCGCCGGCAACGGACTCGCGCACCGTATGCCCTACCTCCAGGGCCGCAACGAACAGGCCATGGTGCACGCGGCCGTCGGGTACGCCCGTCAGTCCGGGCGGCTCTCGGCCCACGCGGTGACCACGTCCATCGGCCCGGGGGCCACCAACCTCGTCACCGGGGCCGCCCTCGCCACGATCAACCGCCTGCCGGTCCTCCTCCTGCCCGGCGACACCTTCGCGACCCGGCCCGCCGACCCCGTACTGCAACAGCTCGAAGTCCCCTACGCCGGTGACGTGTCCGTCAACGACTGTCTGCGCCCGGTCTCGCGCTACTTCGACCGGATCACCCGGCCCGAGGCGCTGATCCCGGCCGCGTTGCAGGCGATGCGCGTCCTCGCCGACCCCGCCGAGACCGGCGCCGTCACGCTCGCGCTGCCGCAGGACGTGCAGGCGGAGGCGTACGACTGGCCGCAGGAGTTCTTCGCCGAGCGCGACTGGCACGTCCGCAGGCCCGCCCCCGACGCGCACGGACTGGAAGCCGCCGTACGCGCGGTGCGCTCCGCCCGCCGCCCGCTGATCGTCGCCGGCGGCGGGGTCCGGCACAGCGCCGCCGAGGAGACGCTCGCCGCGTTCACCGCCGCGACCCGCATCCCGGTCGCCACCACCCAGGCGGGCAAGGGCGCGCTCCGCCACGACCACCCGGCCGACGTCGGCGGCATCGGCCACACCGGCACCGCCACCGCCGACGGACTGGCCCGCACCGCCGACCTGGTGATCGGCGTCGGCACCCGCTTCTCCGACTTCACCACCGCCTCCGGCACGCTCTTCGCCGACCCGGCCGTCCGCTTCCTCCACCTCAACATCACCGGATTCGACGCCCACAAGCTCGCCGCCCTCCCCCTGGTCGCCGACGCCCGCACCGGCCTGGAGGCGCTCACGGCGGCGCTCGCCGGACGCGGCTACCGGGTCGACCCGGCGTACGAGACGGAGTACACCGGCGCGAAGGAAGCGTGGGAGGAACGGGTCGAGGCGTCCTTCGCCACCCCCGACCCCACCGCGCGCCCCACCCAGGCCCAGGTCCTCGGCCTCCTGGACGACCTGGTCACCGAGGACGACATCCTCGTCAACGCCGCGGGCTCCCTCCCCGGCGACCTGCACAAGCTCTGGCGCACCCGCTCCCGCGACCAGTACCACGTCGAGTACGGCTACTCCTGCATGGGCTACGAGATCCCCGCCGCGATCGGCGTCCTGCTCGCCACCGAAGGGCGCACCCCGCGCCGCCCCGTCTGGGCCCTGGTCGGCGACGGCACGTACCTGATGAACCCCACCGAGATCGTCACCGCCGTCCAGGAGAACCTGCCGCTGAAACTGCTGATCCTCCAGAACCACGGATACGCCTCCATCGGCGGCCTCTCCGAGTCGGTCGGCGCCGAGCGCTTCGGCACGGCCTACCGCCACCGGGACGCCGACGGCGGCTTCACCGGCCCGCCGCTCCCGGTCGACCTGGCCGCCAACGCGGCCTCCCTCGGCCTGCGCGTCCTGCGCGCCACCACCGTCGACGACCTGCGCAAAGCACTCTCCGAGGCCCGTGACGCCCAGGGCCCCACTTGTGTCTACGTCGAGACCGAAACGCCCGACACAGTGTCGGGCCCCCCTCCGGCACAGGCGTGGTGGGATGTTCCGGTAGCCGAGACCGCGAGCCGACCGGCGGCGGTCGAGGCCCGGGAGGAGTACGACCGGCAGGTCGCCGCCCGACGCCGCCACCTGTGAAGACTGCCTGAACCCGCTCGAACTGCCTGGGCGGCCAGAAGCCTGAAGGAGTACGTCATGACGAAGACCGTCAACCACTGGATCGGCGGCAGGACAGTGGAGGGCACGTCGGGCCAGTACGGTCCCGTCACGGACCCGGCCACCGGCGCCGTCACCACGCGGGTCGCGCTCGCCTCCGTGGAGGAGGTCGACGCGGCCGTGGCGGCGGCCAAGGCCGCCTACGCGACGTGGGGCACCTCCTCGCTCGCCCAGCGCACCACCGTCCTCTTCCGCTACCGCGCGCTGCTCGACGCCCACCGCGACGACATCGCCGCGCTGATCACCGCCGAGCACGGCAAGGTGCACTCGGACGCGCTGGGCGAGGTCGCCCGCGGTCTGGAGATCGTCGAGCTGGCCTGCGGGATCACCACCCAGCTCAAGGGCGAGCTGTCCACCCAGGTGTCCAACCGGGTCGACGTCTCCTCGATCCGCCAGTCCCTGGGCGTCGTCGCGGGCATCACGCCGTTCAACTTCCCGGCCATGGTGCCGATGTGGATGTTCCCGCTGGCCGTCGCCTGCGGCAACACGTTCGTGCTGAAGCCCAGCGAGAAGGACCCCTCGGCCGCCAACCTGCTGGCCGAGCTGGCGTCGGAGGCCGGCCTTCCGGACGGCGTCCTCAACGTCCTGCACGGCGACAAGGTCGCGGTCGACGGTCTGCTGAACCACCCGGACGTGGCCGCCGTCTCCTTCGTCGGCTCCACCCCCATCGCCCGCTACATCCACGCCACCGCCTCCGCCAACGGCAAGCGGGTCCAGGCGCTGGGCGGCGCGAAGAACCACATGCTCGTCCTCCCGGACGCCGACCTGGACGCGGCCGCCGACGCGGCGGTCTCGGCGGCGTACGGCTCCGCCGGTGAGCGCTGCATGGCGATCTCCGCCGTCGTCGCGGTCGGCGCGATCGGCGACGAACTGGTCGCGAAGATCCGCGAGCGCGCCGAGAAGATCACGATCGGCCCCGGCAACGACCCCGCCTCCGAGATGGGTCCCCTGATCACCGCCGCCCACCGCGACAAGGTCGCCTCCTACGTCACGGGCGCCGCCGCCCAGGGCGCGGAGGTCGTGCTCGACGGCACGGGCCACACGGTCGAGGGCTTCGAGGACGGCCACTGGATCGGCCTGTCGCTCCTGGACCGGGTCTCCACCGACTCCGACGCGTACCGGGACGAGATCTTCGGCCCGGTGCTGTGCGTGCTCCGCGTGGACACCTACGAGGACGGCGTCGCCCTCATGAACGCCTCGCCGTTCGGCAACGGCACCGCGATCTTCACCCGCGACGGCGGCGCGGCCCGCCGCTTCCAGCTGGAGGTCGAGGCCGGCATGGTCGGCGTCAACGTCCCGATCCCGGTCCCCGTGGGCTACCACTCCTTCGGCGGCTGGAAGGACTCGCTCTTCGGCGACCACCACATCTACGGCAACGACGGCGTGCACTTCTACACGCGCGGCAAGGTCGTCACCACCCGCTGGCCCGACCCGGCCGACGCCCCGGCGGGCGTCGACCTCGGCTTCCCGCGCAACCACTGAAAGCCCTTCGGGCCGAGCGGTCCACCACCGCCTCCGGCCGGCCGGCGCGGGGAACACACGCCCCGCTCCGGCCGGCCGGCGGCAGCATCGGAACCCGGAACGTCGCAGGGCGTTCGGCGCCCGCCGGAGAACGGCGCCCCGGACCCGCCCCGCCCCGTGAAATCCAGGTGCTGGACCGCGGGCACCTCCCGCATCCTGTGACCATGAACGCCCCGCCCCTCCCGCCCCGTTACGAGATCCGCGCCCGGCAGACCGCCACCACCGTCACCGTCTACCAGGCGTACCGCCCGGACATCGGGCTGCCCGCCGCACGCGACGGCCGGTTCCCCGACGTCTGGAAGCGGGACCGGATGACCTGGATCAAGCCCAGCTTCCTGTGGATGATGTACCGCTGCGGCTGGGGCACGAAGGAGGGGCAGGAGGTCGTCCTCGCCGTCGAGATCGACCGGGGCGGCCTGCGATGGGCCCTCGCGCACGCCGAACTCTCCCACTACGCACGCGATGTGCACCCCGACCAGCGCTCCTGGCAGCGGAGCCTGCGTACGGCACCCGCCCGGGTCCAGTGGGACCCCGAGCGGGACCTCGACCTGAACCCGCTCCCGTACCGCTCCCTCCAGCTCGGGCTCGGCGGTGAGGCCGCCCGGCGG
The DNA here is from genome assembly GCF_041435495.1 of Streptomyces sp. NBC_01116. Lineage (NCBI taxonomy): Bacteria > Bacillati > Actinomycetota > Actinomycetes > Kitasatosporales > Streptomycetaceae > Streptomyces > Streptomyces sp. NBC_01116. Next base: position 2,739,797 of record NZ_CP108644.1, on the reverse strand, counting down.
TACGCGGACGAGTGGACCGTGTCCGTCCGCGACGTCACCCCGCTCGCGCGCGAGGTGCGCGCGGCGGTCCGGGCGGGGGAGCGGGAGCGGGCCGCCGCCCTGCTGCCGGTGGAGACGCCGCTCGACCTGGCCGCGCCCCGGCCGGTGCGGGACGGCTGCCGGGCGCCGGACCTGTGACTTTCGGCAGTGCCGGAAGGCCTCCGCTCTCCGTAGCCTTTCCGTCGTGAACAGCCATGACCCCGTGAACAGGACCGCTCGTGGCCCCGGCTCCAGGTGGGCGGACCCGGGGGGCCTGCTGGTGCCCGCCGCGGCGGCGTTCGGCGCGCTGAGCCTGGTCGGTTGGTGGTGGGGTCTGCCGACCGCGGTCGCCGCGTTCGTCGCGGGGCGGGGCCCCGGGCGCGGGAGAACGCTGGTCCTGGTGCTGGCCGGGGCGTTCGTGGCAGGGGCGGTGGCGGTGGCCGTCATGCCGTCCCTGCTCGCTCTCGGGACGCAGTTCGTGGCGGTGGTCGTCCTCGCCGTGCTGGTGCCCTGGTTCGTGGGGCGGTTCTCACGTCAGTACCGGGAGTTGGTCCGGGCCGGCTGGGAGAGAGCCGAACAGCTGGAGCGGGAGAGGCAGTTGATCGCCGAGCAGGCGAGGCTGCTGGAGCGGGCGCGGATCGCCCGGGACATGCACGACGTGCTGGGCCACGACCTCAGCCTGATCGCCCTGTCGGCCGGGGCCCTGAAGCTGGCGCCCGGTCTGGACGAGCGGAACCGGCAGGCCGCCCAGGACATCCGGGGCAGGGCCGGTGCGGCGGTGGAACGCCTCGGAGAGGTGATCGGCGTCCTCCGCGAGGAGAGCGAAGGCCCGCCGCAGGGACCGCGGGACTCCGACATCCCCCGGCTCGTCGGTGACGCGGCAGCCTCCGGGCTCGCCGTCGAGCTGACCGTGGGCGGGCAGGGGGCCGGCCTTCCGCCCGCCGTCGAACGCGCCGCGCACAGGGTCGTGCAGGAAGGCCTGACCAACGCGGCCAAGCACGCGCCCGGCCGGCCCGTGAGCGTCGAGGTCTCGCACACGGCGACCGAGACCCGGGTGGCGGTCCGCAACGGAGGCCCGGGGACACCGCCGGCCGGGTTCCCGGCCGACCCGCCCGCCGGGGACCGGAGCCGTGGACGCGCCGGGCACGGGGGCCGCGGCCTCATCGGGCTGGACGAGCGGGTCCGGCTCGCCGGCGGCACCCTCGACCACGGCCCCCGGGACGGGGGCTTCACCGTCGCCGCCCGGCTGCCGCACCACGCTCCCGCGCAGCCCGCGCCCCGGCCCGCCGCCGGAGCGACTCCCGGGCCGGCGGGATTCCGGCGGGCCCGGTGGCGTGTCCGCCGCACCCTGCTCATCGCGCTGGCGGTGCCGCCGACCGCGGGTGCGGTGCTGCTCGCCGGGGTCGGGACGTGGGAGACGGTGGCCGCCTCCCGGTCCGTTCTCGACCCGCGCGACTACGCCCGCCTGCGGGTGGGGCAGGATCGGTCCGACATACAGAAGGTGCTGCCGGACCGGCAGTCGGTGGAGCGGCCGACGGGCACCGGGCCGGAGGGACGAGGGGCGACGTGCGAGTTCTACGCGATGACGGCCGACCGCTTCGACGACCGGTCCGGAGACGTCTACCGGCTCTGCTTCCGGGACGGCAGGCTGGTCTCCCGCGACGCGCTGACACCGTGAGCGCCCGATGACCCGGCCGGACACGACGCCGGCTCCGGTGGAGGCGGCTCCGGCGGACATGACCTCGGCGGACATGATCCCGGTGGGCGCGGACCCGGTGGGCGCGGACCCGGCCGGGACGATCCGGGTCCTGGTCGCCGACGACGAGCCCATGATCCGTGCCGGTGTTCGCGCCGTGCTCGCCACCGACCCGGGCATCGAGGTCGTCGCCGAGGCGGCCGACGGGCACGAGGCGGTGGAGCTGGTCCGGGCGCACCGCCCGCACGTGGCCGTCCTCGACGTGCGGATGCCGAGGACCAACGGCATCGAGGCAGCCGCCGAGATCCGCCGCACCCTGCCCGCCACCGGCGTCGTCATGCTGACCACGTTCGGCGAGGACGACTACATCCTGCGGGCGCTGGGCTGCGGGGCGGCCGGATTCCTGATCAAGTCCGGCGAGCCCGAGGAGCTCGTGGCCGGGGTGCGGGCCGTGGCCGAGGGCGCCGCCTATCTGTCACCGAAGGTCGCCGCCCGCGTGGTGGCGCACCTCGCGTCCACCGGGGCCGGGGCCCTGGCCGGCCGGCGGGACGCGGCCCGGGAGCGGGTCGCCGGGCTGACGCCCAGGGAGCGCGAAGTGCTGTCGCACCTCGGCGGCGGGCTGTCCAACGGGCAGATCGCCCGGCGGCTGCACCTGGTCGAGGGCACGGTCAAGGCGCACGTCAGCTCCGTCCTGGCCCGCCTCGGCGTCGACAACCGGGCCGCGGCCGCCGTCGTCGCCCACGAGGCCGGGATCCTGCCCCCACCATCGGCCGAGCAGCGCTGAGACGAGCAGACCGGCGGGACGGACCAGCACGAGGAGCACCGCGGTGACGACCGCCCCGCCGAGCACCGCCCCGGCGACCACGTCGTGCGGGTAGTGGACCCCCAGCAGGACCCGCAGCAGCGCCGCCGCCACGGCCAACGGCAGCGTCACGGCGGCCAGTCGGGGCCGCCGCACCGCCAGCCCGACCGCGAGGGCGGCGGCCAGGGTGGCGTGGTTGCTCGGGAACGACCAGTCGCCCGGCTCGGGACACGCGGCGACCGCCCGGGCGCCGTCCACCGCCCGGCACGGGCGCTCCTCGTCGACGATCAGCTTCAGCGCCTCGCTGACGGCGTACGCCACGACCGTCCCGGCGCCGATGAGCACGGCGCCGGCCACCGCGCCCGCGTCCCTCCGGCGTACCGCCGCCCAGCAGAGCGCGAGCAGCAGCAGCCCGAGAACGATCAGCGTGGCCTCGGAGGACAGCTCCAGCAGGTGCCCCAGCCACCCCGGACCGTCCCCGACCGCCTCCGTCAGCCACCGGTAGGCGGATACGGAAGCCCCCTGCGTGACCTCGGTCGGGCCGGGGCGTCCCAGGCCCCCGGGCGACAGCGTCCCGATCACGACGGCTGCCGACGCCAGCAGTGCGGCCGATCCGAACAGCCTTACCGGCCAGTGGTGTTGATGTGTGTGCTTTGCCATACGGCGAACGTACGGAGCCACGACGTCCCGGCGCGGGGGCCGAACGGCAGGAGCGGCCCCCGACGAACGTCGGGGTTGACGCCCGGGAGCACCCCGCCTACTGCGCGGCACCCTCCCCGAACTCCCACGTCAGCATCGTGAACCCGCCGTCGTCCCCCGCCCCCGCCGACCGGTACGTCGCGAGCGCCGCCTCGTTGCCGTCCTCCACGCCGACCCACAGGTCGTAGCACCCCCGCTCCCGGGCGAGGTCCACGAGCGGCGGCGTCAGGGCCCTGCCGATGCCCCGGCGGCGGAACGGGTCGTCGACGGCGAGTTCGTACAGGCACATCTCCGTGCCCTTGTCCGGGTGCAGCATCTCGATGCCCGTGACGAAGCCGGCCGGGACGCCGTCCACGTACGCGATCAGCAGCACATGACCGTCCGCCGCGAGGAAGCGGGCGGCCCGGTCCTCACGGGGCGGTGCGTCGTAGAGGTGGGCGGCGGACAGGAGTTCCGTGACGGTCGTAGCGCGGCGAATGTCCACCATGGCCTCCCGGGGCAAGGGGTCTGAAGGCATTCTGTACCGCGTCCGCAGTACGGCGGGGGCGCACCGTACCTCTCAGGGAGGCCGCCCGCCTCCCCCCGGGGGCACGCAACCGGTTTGCATCCTCCGCTTAGGGTCGGGGGATGGAGACCCCTACTGCTCGATGGCGGCGCCTGCTGCCCCGCACCCCTGGCCGGTGGGCCGCGGTCGGCGCCGCGCTCGCCGTGCTCGTGGGCGGCGGCACCTGGACCGCCGTCGCCGATGACGGCACGCCCGCCGTGCAGCGCGAGGACCGGACGCTGCGCGTGGACGGGGTGCCGATCGACACCTCGTACTTCCACGCCGAAGGCTCCGGCAAGCGGCCCGCCGTGCTCATCGGACACGGCTTCGGCGGCAGCAAGAACGACGTACGGGCCCAGGCCGAGAAGCTGGCCGCCGACGGGTACGCCGTGCTGACCTGGTCGGCGCGCGGCTTCGGCAAGTCCGGCGGGGAGATCACCCTCAACGACCCGGACCACGAGGTCAGGGACGTCTCCCGGCTCATCGACTGGCTCGCGGAGCGGCCCGAGGTGCAGCTCGACGAGAAGGGCGACCCCCGGGTCGGCCTCACCGGCGCCTCCTACGGCGGGGCCGTCTCCCTGCTCGCCGCCGGGCACGACGAGCGGGTCGACGCCATCGCGCCCGTGATCACCTACTGGAACCTCGCCGACGCCCTCTTCCCCGACGGGGTCTTCAAGAAGCTCTGGGCCGGGATCTTCATCACCACCGGCGGCGGCTGCGAGAAGTTCGAGAAGCGGCTCTGCGAGATGTACGAGCGGGTCGCCGTCAGCGGCAAGCCCGACGCCGCGGCGATCGACCTCCTCACCGAGCGTTCGCCGTCCGCCGTCGCCGACCGCATCAAGGTCCCCTCGCTCCTCCTCCAGGGGCAGTCCGACTCCCTCTTCCCGCTCGGCCAGGCCGACGCCATGCAGAAGGCCATCAGCGCCAACGGCGCCCCCGTCTCCGTCGACTGGATCGCGGGCGGGCACGACGGCGGCGACAACGAGACCGGGCGGATCGAGGGCCGGGTCGGCTCCTGGTTCGACCGCTATCTCAAGGAGGACACCGGCGCCGGCACCGGGCCCGCCTTCCGCGTCACCCGCACCGGAGGCGTCGACTCCACCGACGGCGCCGCCCTCCTGCGCGGCGCGAGCGGCGACACCTATCCGGGGCTGCGCAGCGGCGGCCGGGACATCGCGCTCGGCGGCGGGACGACGACCTTCCGCAACCCGGCCGGCGCCGCACCGCCCGCCATCTCCGCCGTGCCCGGCGTCGGCGGCGGACTCGCCCAGCTCTCCTCCCTCGGCGTCGGGCTCTCGCTCGACTTCCCCGGACAGTTCGCCCGCTTCGAGTCCGCCCCGCTGGACACCTCCGTACGCGTCACCGGCACGCCCACCGTGAAGGTGAACGTGACGGCCGACGGCGACCGGGACGCGGTGCTCTTCGGCAAGGTGTACGACGTGTCGCCGGACGGCAGGCAGCAGGTGCTGCCCCACCAGCTCGTCGCCCCCTACCGCATCACCCCCGACCAGCAGGGCAAGCCGGTCGAGCTGGCGCTGCCCGCCGTGGACCACGAGTTCGACGCCGGACACCGGATGCGGCTGGTGTTCTCCGCCACCGACCTCGGCTACGCCTCCCCGGCCGAGCCCGCCACGTACACCGTCACCGCGGACGGACCGCTGACCGTCCCCACCGCGCCCGCCGTGAAGACCGCGGCGGCCACCCTCCCGTGGTGGACCTGGGGCCTCCCGGCCGCCGCCCTCGTCATCGCGGCCGGCCTCCTGCTCACCGCCCGCCGCCGGACCGCGACGCCCGCGCCGGACCCCGCGCTCACCGACGTACCGCTCCAGATCACCGGCCTCTCGAAGAAGTACGCCAAGGCGGTCGACCGCTACGCCGTGCGCGAGCTGTCCTTCCGCGTCGAGAAGGGCCAGGTCCTCGGGCTCCTGGGACCCAACGGCGCGGGCAAGACGACGACCCTGCGCATGCTCATGGGGCTCATCACCCCCGACGAGGGCGAGATCCGCGTCTTCGGGCAGGCCATCCGGCCGGGCGCGCCGGTGCTGTCCCGGGTCGGGGCGTTCGTGGAGGGGGCCGGGTTCCTGCCCCACCTCTCCGGCCGCGCCAACCTCGACCTCTACTGGCAGGCCACCGGCCGTCCCGCCGAGGACGCGCACATCGAGGAGGCCCTGGAGATCGCCGGGCTCGGCGACGCGCTCGCCCGTGCGGTGCGGACGTACTCCCAGGGCATGCGGCAGCGGCTCGCCATCGCCCAGGCCATGCTCGGCATGCCGGACCTCCTCATCCTCGACGAGCCGACCAACGGGCTCGACCCGCCGCAGATCCGCGAGATGCGGGACGTGATGATCCGGTACGCGGCCGGCGGCCGGACCGTCATCGTCTCCAGCCACCTCCTCTCCGAGGTCGAGCAGTCCTGCACCCACCTCGTCGTCATGGACCGGGGCCGGCTCGTCCAGGCCGGGCCCGTCGCCGAGATCACCGGATCCGGCGACATGATCCTGGTGACCACATCGGACGAGGTGTCCGAGCCGCTGGCGGAGAAGGTCGCCGCCCTGCCCGGCATCGGCTCCGCCGTCCGCACCGACGACGGGCGCGGGCTCCTCGTCCGCCTCGACGGGGCCACCACCTCCCGGCTCGTCGCCGACCTCGTCCGGCTCGACCTCCCGGTCACCGGCGTCGGACCGCACCGCCGCCTGGAGGACGCCTTCCTCACCCTCATCTCCGGAGGAGCAGCATGAGCGCCCCCGTACAGCCCCCCGAGGCCCGGGTGGAGACCGAACACCCGGAGGCCCCCGGCTACCGCGCCGGGCGCACCCTTCCCCTCCGCGTCGAGGCCATGCGGCAGTTGCGCAGGCGGCGCACCCTGCTGATGGGCGGCATCCTCGCAGCCCTCCCGTTCATCCTGATCATCGCCTTCGCGATCGGCGGCACGCCGGACGGCGAGGACGGTGGGGGCGGGGGCCGGGGCGGCGGCCGGATCAACCTGATGGACGTGGCGACCGAGTCCGCCGCGAACTTCGCCGCCACCTCGCTGTTCGTCTCGGCCGGATTCCTGCTGGTGGTGCCGGTGGCCCTGTTCTGCGGGGACACCGTCGCCTCCGAGGCGAGCTGGTCCTCGCTGCGCTACCTGCTCGCCGCGCCCGTGCCGCGCGTGCGACTGCTGTGGTCCAAGCTCGTCGTCGCGCTCGGCTTCAGCCTGGCCGCGATGGTGCTGCTGCCGCTCGTCGCCCTGGTGGCGGGCACCGCGGCCTACGGATGGGGGCCGCTGAAACTGCCCACCGGGGGAGCGCTGTCGGCCGGGGAAACGGTGCCCCGCCTCGCGATCGTCGTGGCGTTCATCTTCGTCTCCCAACTGGTCACCGCGGGCCTGGCGTTCTGGCTGTCGACGAAGACGGACGCCCCGCTCGGCGCGGTCGGCGGCGCGGTGGGCCTCACCATCGTCGGCAACGTGCTCGACGCGGTCACCGCTCTCGGCTCCTGGCGCGACTTCCTGCCCGCGCACTGGCAGTTCGCCTGGGCCGACGCCCTCCAGCCGCAGTTGGAGTGGGGCGGCATGATCAAGGGCACGGCCGTATCAGTGACCTATGCCCTGATCCTGTTCGCGCTGGCCTTCCGCGGGTTCAGTCGTAAGGACATCGTGTCCTGAACCTGATGTTCCGCCGGTTTCCCGCCCGCTGTTGCCGCATCGAGATGGTTCCGCAACGCTTTCGTCGACTCCGGCCGGCGACCCCGTACGTCACATTCACAGATGTCGAGGACACCGTGACGACGTGGGGGGTTACACATGCAGCAGGCAAGCCGGCGACATGAGCAGCGGGCGGGGGGCCGGGCGGAGGGCAGGGCGGGAGTCCGGGCCGGGGGCCGGGCGGGAGCCGTGGCGCTCCTGCTGGCGGGCGCCATGGTCCTCACCGCGTGCGGCAGCGGCGACAGCGCCTCGGACGGCCGGCGCGGCCTGGCCTCGGACACGCGGGGCGGTCAGGGGTCGACCGGCGGCGGACAGCCCGCGCCGGACGCGGTGGCGCCCGAGAAGGGCCGGTCGGCCGCGCCGACGGGCGAGTCCGGGGACGAGGCCGAGCCGGACGCCGCGCGGCCCGACTACCTCTCCACCTTCGCCCTGGACGTGGACACCGCCAGCTACGGCTACGCGCGCCGCACCCTCGGTGACGGCATGATGCCCTCGCCGGAGGAGGTACGCCCCGAGGAGTTCGTCAACAGCTTCCGCCAGGGGTACGAACGGCCGAAGGGCCCCGGCTTCACGGTGAACGTCGACGGGGCGCGCATCGGCTCCGGGAAGGGCGGGGGCGGTGGAACCGGAGCCTCCGACTGGTCGCTGCTCCGTGTCGGCCTGGCCACCCGGGCCGCCCCGTCGACCGCTGAACGGCCACCCGCGGCCCTCACGTTCGTCGTCGACATCTCGGGGTCCATGGCCGAGACCGGCCGCCTGGACCTGGTCAGGAAGTCGCTGGCCATCCTCGCCGACGAACTGCGCGACGACGACTCCCTCTCCCTGGTCACCTTCAGCGACGAGGCCGAGACCCGGCTGCCGATGACCCGCCTCAGGGGAAACCGGAACCGGATCAAGAACGTGGTGGAGAAGATGCGGCCGGACCAGTCCACCAATGTCGAGGCGGGCATCACCCGCGGATACGAGGAGTCGGTCGAGGGCCACCGCAAGGGCGCCACCAACCGGGTCGTGCTCCTCTCCGACGCGCTGGCCAACACCGGCGACACCGACGCCGAGGGGATCCTGAAGAAGATCGACTCCACCCGTCGGGAGTACGGCATCACCCTCTTCGGCGTCGGCGTCGGCAGCGACTACGGCGACGCGTTCATGGAGCGCCTCACCAACAAGGGCGACGGGAACACCACGTACGTCGGTGACGAGGCACAGGCCCGCAAGGTCTTCGTCGACCAGCTGCCCGCCCACCTGGAGATCCGGGCCCGCGACGCCAAGGCCCAGGTGGCGTTCGACCGGAAGACCGTGAAGCAGTTCCGGCTGATCGGCTACGAGAACCGCAAGGTCGCCGACGAGGACTTCCGCGACGACGGCGTCGACGGCGGCGAGGTCGGCCCCGGCCACACGGTGACCGCTCTGTACGCCGTACGGCTGCGCGAGGGCGCGTCCGGCACCGTGGCCAGGGCCACCGTGCGCTGGCTCGACCCCAAGACCCGCGAGGCCCGGGAGGAGACCGGAACCGCGACGACCGGGGCGATCGACGGAGCGCTGTGGGGCGGCGCGGGCGAACGGCTCCAAGTTGCTGCCGTCGCCGCCTACTTCGCCGACCGCCTGCGGGGCGGCGACCTGCCCGGCGCGCCCGGCCTCGGCGAACTCGCCTCGCGGGCCGCCGGGCTGGCGGAGGCGACCGAGGACAGCTCCGTCACGAAGCTGGCCGAGGCCATCGGTCAGGCGGACCGGATCGTGGGCGGATCGGGACCGGACGACGAGCCGGAACCGGACGAGGGCGAGATCGGCTGAGGAGGAGCGGCCGGGGAGACCGACCCGGGCGGTTCGACTCGGGCGGACGGACCTCGGCGGTTCGACCTGGCTGGCTCGGCCCGGGTGTTCGACCTGGACGGTTCGACCCGGGCCGAAACGATTCGCACGGTCATTCGAAAATGCGCCCTGCGAACCGTTGCTCCAGGCCATGATGTCCGCCATGACCTCCCTCCTCCTGGTGCTCGCCACGATCGTCAACGGCCTCTACGCGGGGTTCATGCTGAGCTTCCTGATCGCGATCATGCCCGGACTCGCCGACCTGACGGACGAGCAGTTCACGACGGCCATGCGCCGCTTCAACGAGAAGGTCCCCGGCCCGGTCTTCCTGGTCCTGTTCCTCGGCGTCGTCGCGCTGCCCGCCGCCGCGTTCTTCACCGGCCTCGGTGAGCGCGGCGGGGCGGCGGGGCCCGCCGTCCTCGGCGCGCTGATCTGCGCGGTCGCCGGTCATCTGGTGACCGTGGTCGGGAACATCCCGCTCAACAACGCCCTCGCCGCCTCCGAGGGCGGCGACGACAGCGCGGCCCGCGCGGCCTTCGAACCCCGCTGGAACACCCTCCACCAGGTGCGCACCGCCTTCGCGCTCGCGGCGTGCGCTCTGCTGGCCGTCGCGCTCTAGTACGGGGGCTGTCAGCCCTTCGCCTCCGCCTCCGCCTCGGCCTCCGCCCGGCGCGGATGGCGGGGGCCGAGCAGCACCACGAGAGCGGCCGCGCCGGGCACGGGCGCGTCGACCCGCCGCCAGCCCGCCCGCTCGTACAGGCGCAGCGCCGGCTCGGCCCGCACGGAGGTCAGCAGCCAGCAACGCCCGTCCGGCGCGGCCCCCGTCACCGTGTGCAGCAGCGCCGCGCCGAGCCCCCTGCCGTGCGCCCGAGGCGCCACCGCCAGCTCGTTCACCTCCAGCGCGCCGCAGAGCCACGCCCGCGTCCGCACTGGCCCGAGGGCCTCGGTGACCTGCCCGTAGCTGCGGTCCGCCGGAAAGACCTCCGGGGTGGTCCAGGCCGTGGCGAATCCGGTCACCGTCCCCCCGGCCGTCGCCACCGCCGCCGTGAACCCGGGCCGGAGCGCGTCCCGCGCGAGCCGCTCCCCATAGCTGTCGGCCTGCGCCGGATCCTCGTTCCAGGGCGGGGCCGCGAACGCCCGCGCGTACACGTCGCGGATCCCCTCGGCGTACCGGTTCAGCTCACCGGCCCCCACCGTTCGCACCTCGGCCGTCATCGCACCGTCCCTCGGAGTTCGTCGGTGATCCACCGTCGGACCACCGTGGCGCCACCGGCGCGCGAGGAAACCCTAAGGGGCTGAACTGCCGTGCCGAGCACAACCCTTCGCCCGGTACGCCCGTCTGAAGGGGTGCGAGTGGCCACTCGATCCCACCCATTTCCGACTCGGGCGTGCACGCCACGGCGCAACGGGGACAGCGCTTTCCGGCCGTCCCGTAACGCCGTCGCGGTGAACGTTCCGGCAGAAGGAGTCCCTGTGACATCCCGAGCACTCGGTACCGGTGTCGTCCTGGCCGTGACCCTGGCCACCGCGATCGTCGCCCTGCCCGCCGCCGCCCGGCCCGCGCCGGCCCCCGACCCCCACGGCCCCCGCGCCGACTTCAACGGCGACGGCTATCCGGACCTGGCGTTCGCCGCGCCGGGCGCGACCGTCAAGGGGTTCAAGGGCGCCGGATACGTCGGCGTGGCCTACGGCTCCCGCAACGGGGTCAAGGACTCCGCGAAGCGGGTCTTCACCCAGGCCTCGGCGGGAGTCCCCGGTGCCCCGGAGGCCGGTGACGCCTTCGGCGGCGCGGTCGCCTCCGCCGATCTCGACCAGGACGGATACGCGGACCTGGTCGTCGGTTCGCCCGGCGAGAAGACCGGAGCGGCCGTCGCGGGCGGCGGCGTGACCGTCCTGTGGGGCGGGCCGGGCGGCCTGGCCGGCGGGGCGACCCTGCTGACCGGCGAGGAGTACAACGGCCTCGGCCGGTGGCTGGCCGTCGGCGACTTCGACGGCGACGGCGCCCCGGACCTCGTCGGCGCCGGGCACATCGCCCTGCACGCGCTCAGCGGCCCCTTCACCCGCGACGGCGTCGCGGCGGCGGCCACCGAGATCCCGAACGCCGACGACCGGCGGTACCTCGACGTGGCCGCGGGCGACCTGAACGGCGACGGCCGCGACGATCTCGCCGTCCTCGCCAACGACGGCGACGAGTACGACGCCCGGCGCATCATGACGGGCTTCGGCGGCCCGGCCGGGCTCGGCCCGGACCTCACCTCCGTCAAGGGGAAGGACGGCTACAACCTGGAGGGCGGCGAGCACCTCGCCGTCGGCAACGTGAACAACGACCGGTACGCCGACCTCGCCGTCGGGCGCGCCGTCGACGGCTACGACAGCGACCTGGACCTGCCGCTCGCCAAGGGCGGCATGCTCACCTACGTACCGGGGAGCGCGACCGGCCCGCAGGGCACCAAGGCCGTCGTGCTCAACCAGGACTCGCCCGGCGTCCCCGGCGCCGCCGAGCACGACGACGGCTTCGGCGCGTCCGTCGCCATCGGGGACACCGACGGCGACGGCTACGGCGAGATCGCGGTGGGCGTCCCCGGAGAGGACCAGGGCACCGTCGCCTCGGCGGGCGGCCTCGTCGTCCTCCCCGGCACCGCCACCGGCCCCACGGGCAAGGGGAGCTACGGCTTCAACCAGGGCACGCCGGACGTCGTCGGGGCCGTGGAGAAGGACGACCGCTTCGGCGGCGCGGCGGCCCTGCGCGACCTCAACGGCGACGGCCGCACCGAACTGGCCGTGGGCGCCCCCGGCGAGAACGCGGGCGAGGGCTCCCTGTGGGTGTTCCCGGCCATCGGCTCCGGCCTCGTGGCCAAGGGCTCGTTCAGCTTCGGCCACGGGACGCTCGGCACGGTGGCCACGAAGGCGGGCCTGGGCAGCGGCTTCAACCGCTGACCACTCCGGCTCCTTCGCCCCGGGCTCCTTCCCCTCCGGGTGGAGAGGGGAAGGAGCCGGACGCGCCGCCGTCACACGTTGGGCACCTTGAGCCGGTCCCAACTGCTCTTGCCGGGAACGCCGTCCGCGTCGCCGCCCGTGTAGCCCAGCTTGCGCTGCCAGGCGGCGTACGACTTCCGGTCGGCCTCGGACCAGGCCGGGCCGGGGCCCACCGTGTACCGTCCGCAGCCCTCGGACACCAGCCGCTTGCCCATCGCCGTGACGACCGCGCTGTTGCGGCCGACCTTGAAGAACGCGGCCCCGGGGAACGGCTCGTACGTCGGCTTCGGCGGCGGATCGGAGGGCCCGTCCGGGGAGGCGTCCAGCCGCTTGCCGATCCGCGCGCGCATCGCGTTCATGGTGAACCCGCGCGGATCGACCTTGCCCGGCTGCCACTCCAGGTGCCCGATCACCGACCGCTGCGACCAGCCGTGCGCCCGGCAGACGGCGGCGGCGGCGCGCTCGATCGCCAGCAGCTGGGCCGCCGGCCAGGGATCCTTGCCGTCGCCGAGGTTGACGCATTCGAAGCCGTAGAAGTGCCGGTTGCCGTCGGTGTTGGCCTCGTTGTCCGGGGGCAGCGCCTTCTCCGCGACGACGGCGCGCAGGACGTCGTCGTCGCCGAGCCCGGCGTGGTTGGCCCGTCCGTTGCCCACGAGGTGGACGGACCCGTCCTTGGAGATGACCCCGTGGCAGAGCGGGCCGGGCAGGGCGGAGTGGCCGTTGTAGCAGAGTTCGACCGAGGAGGCGGTGCCCGAGGTGACGGTGTGATGGATCATCACGCCGTGCGTCGGCCCCCAGGGACCCTTGTGGTTCCGGTTGTTGGTACGCCAACTCCGGTGCTCGACGACGTGGAGGCCTTCGTCGCGGAGGGCTTTGAGCAGCCTGGCTGCAGACAGCGGGGTCGCCATCGCGGCGCTCCTTTCCCTGATGGTGCGTAGTTCACGCGGGCGCTTCGGTGTGCGGTCGGCGGGACCGGCGGACGGACGACGGCGCGGAGCCGCGTACACCCGCCGGGTGAGGGGGACGGTCGGGAGCGCCCTGCGGCGGGGATTCCGCCTTCGGGCCCACCTGATCGATTTGCCCGCTCCCACCCCCTGCCGAACGTCCTGCCGGACGGAAGGTTGCGCCGCGCCCGAACTGCTGCCCGACGGGTACGGCGCCGAGCCCTTCGGCACCGTGCCCCGCGTCACCGGCCGCGCTGCCGCCGTGACCCCGCCACGCCCCCGCCACGCGCCCGCGCCACGACCTTCCCGCCGCCCTGCCCCGTACGGCCGGGCGCGGACCGGTGTACTCCCGCTGTCGTATGCGGCCGGACGCCCCGCCTCCTACCGTGAGGGGGTGATGACCTTCGAGCGCCTGGCCGCCCGTGCGCGGGCTCTGCCGCCGATCGTCGTGGATCTGCTGGTGGTGGCCGTGGTGGGGGTGCTCACCACCGCCGACGCGGCCGTCAACGAGCCCGGCTACCGCCAGGCCGACGCGCTGACCTGGGCCCTCCTCGTGGTCTCCCTGGCGGCGCTCGTCCTCCGCCGGCGTCGGCCCGTTCCGGTGGTCTGGGTGACCGGGGCGGCCTGCGCCGGGTGGGCGCTGCACGGGCACATCGGCGAACTGCTGAACCTCCCGGTGATCGTCGCGCTGTACACGGTCGCGGTGCTCGGCGACCGCCGGCGCACCCTGTGGACCGGGGTGATCGCCGCGACGCTCTCGGGCGCGGTGGCGCTGAAGATCGGCCGGGACGTGGTCAACCCGCAGGGGCTGCCCGTCCTGGAGATGGTCTGGCCGCTCGTCCCGCTGCTCCTGGGCGAGGTGGTGCGCACCCGTAGGGAACTGCTGGCGGAGTACGCTGCGCGCGCCGCGCGGGCCGAGGAGGACCGCGAGCGGGAGGCCGCCCGCCGGGTCCGCCAGGAGCGGGCGCGGGTCGCCCGGGAGATCCACGACATCCTCGCGCACACGGTGAGCGCGATGACCGTGCAGGCCGGGGTGGCGCTGGACGCGCTGGACGCCGCGCCGGAGGTTGCGCGGCAGGCGATGACGCAGGTGCGCGCCTCCGGCAAGGAAGCCGTACGGGAACTGCGCGCCACGCTGTCCGTCCTGCGCGCGGCGGAGTCCACGGCTCCGGCTCCCCGCCTCGCCCAGCTGGACGAACTGGTCGCGGGGGTCGAGGCGGGCGGGGTACGGGTCAGCCTGCGGCGGGACACGGGGGACGCCGCCCTGCCCGCGGTCGTCGAGGCCACGGCGTACCGGATCGTGCAGGAGGCGCTGACCAACGTGGTGAAGCACTCCGCCGCGCGGCACACCGCGGTGTCGGTGACCCGCGACGCCACCCGGCTAACCGTCGAGGTCGTGGACGACGGCCCCCCGGCGCAGCCTCCCACCGCCCCGCCCGACGGCCGGGGCTTCGGCCTGATCGGCATGCGGGAGCGCGCGGTCGCGGTGGGCGGTGGCGTCACGTACGGTCCGGTGCCGGGCGGCGGCTTCCGCGTCCGCGCCGAACTGCCGACGGAGGGAACGGCCTCATGAACGGGACGCTGTACGGGGACCGGGGGAGCGGCCTCATGAACGGGACGCTGTACGGGAGCCGGGGGAACGGCCTCATGAACGGGACGCTGTACGGGACCCGGGGAGCGGCCCCGTGAACGGGCGGCTGGAGGGCGCTGCGGGGGCGCGGGGGACCGTCCGTGTGGTCCTCGCCGACGACCAGACGGTCGTACGGGCCGGATTCCGCGCCCTGCTCGACCTCACCGACGACCTGGTCGTCGTCGCGGAGGCCGCCGACGGGGCCCGGGCCGTCGAGGCGGTCCGGACGACCCGCCCGGACGTCGTGCTGATGGACATCCGGATGCCCGGCGTCGACGGCCTGGAGGCCACCCGCCGGATCGCCGAGGACCGCTCCCTCGACCGGGTCCGCGTCGTCGTGCTCACCACGTACCAGGTCGACGCGTACGTCTTCGAGGCCCTGAGGCACGGCGCCGCGGGCTTTCTGCTGAAGGACATCGAGCCGGACGACCTGCGCGCCGCGATCCGCACGGTCGCGGCGGGCCGGAGCCTGCTCGCCCCCGCCGTCACCCGTCAGGTGATCGAGGAGTTCGCCCGTCTGAAGGCCCCGGAGGCGGCGGGCGCCGAACGGCTCGCCGTGCTCACCGGCCGGGAGCGAGAGGTGATGGCGCTCGTTGCCGCGGGACTGTCCAACGAGGAGATCGGCAAGGCGCTGATCATGAGCCCGCTGACCGCGAAGACCCATGTCAGCCGGACCATGACGAAGCTCGGCGCCCGCGACCGGGCCCAGCTGGTGGTCCTCGCCTACGAAACGGGCCTGGTCAGGGCGGGAGAACGCTAAGGGCTGTCCCGTCATCTGGCGGGCGCGCGACGACAGCTACGGCGCCTCGCCGCGTTGTCGGAACATCCCCGTACATCCCGTATGCGGACGTCCCTCCGCCGTGCGACGCACCGCATCCGACGCCGCACGCTGATCCACCAGGGATGACGGGACAGCCCTTGGGGCGTGCCCTACTCCGGCGGGAGCAGGAGGCGACTCCCGCCGGAGGATTCGCCATCGGCCCCCCGCTCCTAGCGTCGGCCGCATGATCCAAGCAACGGAACTCACCAAACGCTACGGCGGGCGAACCGCCGTCGACCGGCTGTCGTTCACGGTGCGGCCGGGCCGGGTGACCGGCTTCCTCGGCCCGAACGGCGCCGGCAAATCGACCACCATGCGCCTGATCCTGGGGCTCGACTCCGCGAGCGCGGGGCGCGTCACCGTGGGCGGCAGGGCCTACGCGGACCTGCCCGTACCGCTGCGGGCGGTCGGCTCCCTGCTCGACGCCAAGGGCGTCCACGGCGGCCGCTCCGCCTACCACCACCTGGCCGGGCTCGCCGCGAGCAACGGCATCCCGCGCCGCCGTGTCGAGGAGGTGCTGGACCAGGTCGGCCTCCCCCTGGAGACGGCCCGCAGGCGCACCAAGGGGTTCTCGCTCGGCATGGGCCGGCGGCTGGGCATCGCGGCGGCACTGATCGGGGACCCGGAGGTGCTGATCCTCGACGAACCGGTCAACGGCCTGGACACCGAGGGCATCCGCTGGATCCGCGACCTCATGAAGTCCCTGGCCGCGGAGGGCCGCACGGTCTTCCTCTCCAGCCACCTCATGAGCGAGATGGAACGGACGGCCGACCACCTCATCGTGATCGGACGGGGCCGGCTCATCGCGGACACGACGATGCGCGACTTCATCGAGACCAACTCCCGCGCGCACACCCTCGTCAGGTCACCCGAACCGGAACGGCTGCGCACCCTGCTGGAAGCGGCCGGAGCGCGCGTACGGCTGGACGCCCGGGGCGGCTGGCGGGTCGACGGACCCGACGCCCCGGCCATCGGCGACCTGGCCCGGGAGCACGGGGTCGCCGTCCACGAACTCACCCCGGCCCACTCCTCCTTGGAGGAGGTCTACACGTCGCTCTCGCGGTCCTCGGTGGAGTACCGGGCCGAGGACAGGAGCCCGTCGACGCCCCGGAAGGAGACAGCCCGATGACCACGACCACGCTCGCCCTTCCCGCCACCCGCACGGACCGGACCGGCTTCCGGGAGGCCCTCGCCCACGAGTGGATCAAGTTCCGCAGCGTGCGCTCCACGGTGTGGACGACCGTGGCCACCGCCGTACTGCCGGTGGTCGGCGCGGTGTTCATCGCCGCCGGCGGGAGCCTGCAACCCGACGACACCGTCCTCGGCGGCAGTCTCACGCTCACCGTCGTCGCCCAGATGCTGGCCGCGGTCGTCGGGGCGCTCGTCGCCTCGGGGGAGTACAGCAGCGGCACCATCCGCACGACGTTCGCCGCCTGCCCCCGCCGGGGCACGGTCCTCGCCGCCAAGGCCACGCTGGTGGCGGGCGTGGTGTACCTCCTCGCCCTGGCCTCCTGCACGGCCGCCTACCTCGTCGGGGACGCCATGCTGCCGGAGGGCCGGTACGCCCAGGGCGAGCCGCTGCCCGCCCTGTTCGGCATCGCCGCGTCCTTCGCGGTGGCCGCCGTGCTGGGCCTCGCCGTCGGCGCCCTCGTACGCCACTCCGCCGGCGCCGTCACCACGGTCATCGGCCTCCTGATCCTGCCGTCCCTGTCCGGCCCCCTCTTCGGCGACGCCGAACGCTGGATCGCCGGCCTCTCCCCGACGGCCGCCCTGGAGAAGCTCACCCAGACCTCGGACGCGGCGGCCGACGCGGTGGGCAGCCTGGGCGCCTGGCCCTCCCTGCTCCTGGTCGCCGCCGGCACGACGGCGCTCACGCTCGGGGCCCTGGCACTGCTCCGGCGCCGGGACGCGTGAGGCAGCGGGATGGTGAGGCGGCGGGACGCGTGAGGGGCAGAAGGCATGGGAGGCGGGACGCATGAGGGGGCAGAACGCTGTTTACGCCGTCATGACGCCCCGCTCGCTAGCGTCCCCCTGACCGACGAAAAGGCCCTCCGGTGCGGAGGGCCTCTCGGTCGTGCGGTCGGTGCGCCCCCGGCAGGACTCGAACCTGCGGCCAAGCGCTTAGAAGGCGCCTGCTCTATCCACTGAGCTACGGGGGCCGGGAGTCCTGATCGGTGGCTCCGTGGCCGTGCCGGGACAAGGATAGGGCTCCGATCCCCTGGACCCGGTTGCTTCACCTGCGTGGCACGATGTGGAGGTTCGGTGAAGCGAACCGATAATCGCAGGTAGGTGCGATTCCTGCATCGGTTTTCGCTCCCCTCGTGCCGGGTGTTGTGCACTCGTTATGCCCCCGCCCCACTCGTCCCCTCTGTCCTGACTCTGTCCAGAGGGTGGAACCGCCGCGCAGAGGGGGCTATACGCTTCAAAAAGGCTTCAAAATTGGGCATTCTTCGCATGTGGTGACCATGGACGTACGGCCTCAGCTCATCGACGCACTTTCCGCCCTGCGCGACCGTGTCGCCGCCGTGCGTCTTCCACTGCCCCTGCCGGGGGCCGAACGGGCCCGGCAGACCAGGGTCGAACTCCTCGCCCAGCTCGACGACTACCTCCTGCCGCGCCTCAAGGACCCCGAGGCGCCGCTGCTCGCCGTGATCGGCGGATCCACCGGGGCCGGGAAGTCCACCCTGGTCAACTCGCTGGTGGGATGCCGGGTCAGCCAGGCCGGGGTGCTGCGGCCCACCACACGGACCCCGGTGCTGGTCTGTCACCCGGACGACCACCACTGGTTCGCCGGAGTGCGGGTGCTGCCCCAGCTGACCCGGATCTGGCTGCCGCCGGGCCAGGCTCCCGACCCGGACGGGCTGGACGACCTCGCCGCCCGGGGGGAGGACGGGGAGACCGCGCTGCGGGTGGAGACCGCCGTCAGCCTGCCCCGCGGGCTCGCCCTCCTGGACGCCCCGGACATCGACTCGCTCGTCGTGCGCAACCGGGTCCTCGCCGCCGAACTCATCTGCGCCGCCGACGTCTGGGTGATGGTCACCACCGCCTCGCGCTACGCCGACGCCGTGCCCTGGCACCTGCTGCGCACCGCGAAGGAGTACGACGCGGCCCTCGTCACCGTCCTCGACCGGGTGCCCCACCAGGTGATCACCGAGGTGTCCCGGCAGTACGCGGCGCTGCTGACCCGGGCCGGACTCGGGGACGTACCCCGGTTCACCATCCCGGAGCTGCCCGAGTCCGCGGGCGGCGGCAGCGGACTGCTCCCCACCACCGCTGTCGCCCCGCTGCGCGCCTGGCTCGCCCACCGGGCCCAGGACCCCGCCGCCCGGCAGCAGGCGGTGGCGCGCACCGCCTCCGGCGTCATCCAGTCGCTCAACGTGCGGATGCCCGCACTGGCCTCCGCCGTCGCCGCCCAGTACGCCGCCTCCGTACGGCTGACCGGGGTGGTCCAGGACGCGTACGGCAAGGAGGCCGCCCGGATCCGGCGCCGCCTCCGGAGCGGTGCGGTGCTCTCCGGGGACGCGCGCACCCGGTGGCGCGGCTACCCGCTCTACAGCTCGCCCGAGGAACTCCTCGAAGCCCTCGTCGACAGCCTGGTGTCCCTGCTCCAGTGCTCGGTCTCCGCCGCCGACGAACAGATCCGCGCCCAGTGGGGCCGCGAGCCCGCCGGCAGCCTCTTCCGGTTCGAGGACGCCGTACGGGAGGCGGGCGGCTGGGGGCCCGCCGAGGACGTCGAAGGCCGGATCTCGGTCGCCGTACGCCGGTGGCGGCGGGTCCTGGAGGAACTGGCCGAGGAGGAGGTGCGCCAGCTCGAACGCAACGTGGCGCCCGCCCCCGAGACCGTCTCCGCGCTGCTCGCGGCCGCCCTGCTCGGCGGGCGGCGCGCCCGCGCGGCGGGGGAGCAGCTCGCCGAACGCATCGGCGCCCAGGGTGCGCTGCGCCTCCGCGACAAGGGCGGTGAGCTGCTGACGACCTACCTCGACCACGTGCTCGACGGCGAACGCGACCGCCGCCTCGCCCCGCTCGACGCGCTCGACGTCGCCCCCGAACCCCAGGCCGAACTGATCGCCGCGCTTTCCGTACTGCAGAAGGAGAGGTGGCAGCGATGACCGCCGTCACGGACCAGGACAACGGCAACGGCAACGGCAGCGGCAAGGACAGCGGCCTCAGCGGCAGAGACGGCGGGAAGGCGGACGGGGGCGCGCCGGGCAGGGTCGGGGACGGGCGCTGGGACGACGGACTCATCGCCCGGCGCGCGGCGGCGGCCGAAGCGGACGTGGCCGGTGACACCGTGTCCCGGGCGTCCGCCGAGGACGACGCGGAGCCGCAGGTCGAGGCGTACGATCCCTCCGGCGGGCCGCTGCCGCCCCGGCTCGACGCCCTGCGCGAACTCGTCGGGCTGTCCCGCGCCCGGCTCGACCGGGACACCCTCGCCGAGGCGGGACGCGTCCTGGACGAGGCCGCCGCCCGGCAGCGGCTCTCCTCGCGGCACACGGTCATCGCCGTCGCGGGCGCCACCGGCAGCGGGAAGTCGACCCTGTTCAACGCGCTCGCCGGGGCCCCGATCTCCGACACCGGGCTGCGCCGGCCCACCACCTCCCAGCCCATCGCGTGCAGCTGGACCGACGGCGCCGCCGGCCTGCTGGACCGCCTCGCCGTCCCCGGCCGACTGCGCCGCAGGCCCCACCCCGGGCCCGTCGCCTTCGACGAGGCGCTCCAGGGGCTCGTCCTGGTCGACCTGCCCGACCACGACTCGGCGGCCACCGAGCACCGCGACCAGGTGGACCGGGCCCTGGCCCTGGTCGACGCGGTGATCTGGGTCGTCGACCCGGAGAAGTACGCCGACGCCGCCCTCCACGAACGCTATCTGCGCCCGCTCGCCGGACACGCCGAGGTCACCTTCGTCGTCCTCAACCAGACCGACCGGCTGCCCGGCGAAGCGGCCGACCTCGTGCTCGACGACCTGCGCCGGCTCCTCGACGACGACGGCATCGCACTCGGCGAGCACGGCGAACCCGGCGCCACCGTCATGTCCCTGTCCGCGCTCACCGGGGACGGGGTGCCCGAACTCCGCGAAATGGTCGGCCGCTTCGTCCAGGACCGCACGGCCGCCACCCGCCGCCTCTGGGCCGACGTCGACGCGGCGGCGGCGCGGCTGCGCCCGGTCTACGTGGCCGAGGGGCGGCCCGGACTGGGCGAGCGGGCCCGCGAGGAGTTCACCGACCGGCTGGCCGAGGCCGTCGGCGCGGCGGCGGCCGGACAGGCCGCCGAACGGGAGTGGCGCAGGAACGCCGGACGGGCCTGCGGGACGCCGTGGCTGCGGCTCTGGCGCTGGTACGAGAACCGGGGCCTGCCCGGCAGTCTGGACCGGATGGGCCAGGCGCTCACCCCGCCCGAGGAGGAGCTGACGGCCCGGCAACGGGTCGAGCAGGCGGTGCGGATCGTCGCGGACGACGCCGCCGACGGGCTGCCGGGGCCCTGGGCGCAGGCGGTGCGCGAGGCCGCGTTCACCGGGGCGGAGGGGCTGCCCGAGGCGCTGGACGAACTGGCGGTCAGGGCCGGGGCCCCCGGCGCGGCCAAGCGGGGCGGCGGGACGGAGGCGGGACAGGGCGCCGCCACCGGAGCCCCGTTCGGCGGCGCGCTCGGCGGCCGCCCGGCCAAGCCGCCCCGGCCGAAGTGGTGGCCCGCCGCGGTGCTGGCCCAGGTGTCGATGACGCTCCTCCAGATCTTCGGCGGCCTGTGGCTGGTCGGCCAGATCATCGGCGTCCTGGAGCCGGGGCTCCTCACGCCCGCGCTCATCATGCTGGCCGGAGTCGTCGGCGGCCCGCTCGTGGAGTGGTCCTGCGCCGCGGCCATCCGGGGACCGGCCAGGAGGTACGGGCAGGACGCCGAGCGCCGGCTGCGCGAGGCGGCCGCCGGGTGCGGCCGGGCCAGGGTCCTGGATCCGGTCGCGGCCGAGCTGGTGCGCTACCGGGAAGTGCGGGAGCGGTACGTGACGGTGACGGAGTTCTCCACAACCGGCCGGTAGTCCACAGCCCCCGACGCGATTCCCATCCGGCGCCCACCATGGAGTCCGCACCCCACCGCTCGTACCGGGAGGTACGAGCGGTGCGATGCGGTACGAGCGGTGTGAT
This sequence comes from Streptomyces sp. NBC_01116, assembly GCF_041435495.1. NCBI lineage: Bacteria > Bacillati > Actinomycetota > Actinomycetes > Kitasatosporales > Streptomycetaceae > Streptomyces > Streptomyces sp. NBC_01116. Next base: position 2,718,040 of record NZ_CP108644.1, on the reverse strand, counting down.
CCGGTACGACAAGGAAAGCGGGGCGGGAAATGAACGAGACCTTGGTGACCCTGGTGGGTAACGCCGCGACGGCTGTGGAGTTCCGCGAGACGGCCACCGGCGGAATGGCGCGATTCCGTTTCGCCGTGACGCCGCGGCGGTGGGACCGTGAGAAACAGCTCTGGGCCGATGGCCGCACCAGCTTCTACACCGTCTGGTCCTGGCGGACGCTCGCCGCGAATCTGGCCGGTTCCGTATCGGTCGGAGAACCTCTGGTCGTGCACGGCCGATTGAAGGTCCGGGAGGAGGAACAGGCCGGTCAGAGGCGGACGTTCGTCGATGTCGAGGCCGTCGCCGTCGGCCACGACCTGAGCCGCGGAACGGCCGCCTTCCGCCGAGCGGCCCGAGCGGAAGCCCTTTTGACGGAGCGTCCGGAAAGCGTCACGGACGGCGATGCGGGGGAGTCGCGGGAAGAGCGGGAACACGTCGGCGCAATGGCGGCGGTGTCCTGAAAAGGCCGATCCTCGACAAGCGCGCCGGCCGTCGGGCGATAACGATTCCGATTCGGAATGGTTGTGCGGGGGCAGTACGGGGGACTGCCCTTCGCCCGTTCTTTAGGATTCCCAGTGCTCACGGGTCACTTGGGTCTGCTGGCGAGGCATTCCCCACACGCGCACCACGCGCGAGGGCCTCGCCCGGAGGGGAATTCTGTGTTTTCTGCGTCTTCAGCGTCCGCTGCGCCGTCCGGCACGACAGGGGCGCCCCCGGGCCGCGGGATCCCCCGCCCGGTCGCGGCGCTGCTGCTCTCCGGTCTCGTCGCGGCTGCCGCACTCGTCGGCGCCGGACCGGCGGCGGCCGACGACCCGGGCCGGCACCACGGCGGCGCGGCCGCGGTGCTCGACGGGCTGAAGACCTACGACAGCGCCGTCCTCCGCATCGCGGGGAAGGACGGCGCGCCCGCCCGGACCCAGGAGCTGCCCGCCGGACTGTTCGAGATGACCGTCGACGGCGGCGGCAAGCTCAAGACCTACTGCATCGACCTCCACAACCCCACCCAGGACCAGGCGAAGTACCTGGAGACCCCCTGGGCCGAGACCTCGCTGGGCGGCAACCGGAACGCCGGGAAGATCCACTGGATCCTCCAGCACTCCTACCCCCAGGTCGACGACCTGGCCGCGCTCGCCGCCGCCGCCGGCACCGGGCCGCTGACCGAGCGGACCGCCGCCGCCGGGACCCAGGTCGCCATCTGGCGCTATTCGGACAACGCCGACATCACCGCGTCGGACAAGCAGGCGGAGAAGCTCGCCGACTGGCTGCACCGCAACGCGCGCAAGGCCAAGGAGCCCCGGGCCTCGCTGACCCTGGAGCCGGCCGCCGTCTCCGGCCGGGCCGGAGAGCGGCTCGGCCCCGTGACCGTCCGCACCTCCGCGGACCAGGTCTCGGTGTCGCCCCCGGTGGACGCGCCGGTCAGCGGCATCGCGGTCACGGACGAGAAGGGCGAGCCCGTCACCGAAGCGGCGGACGGCGACCGGCTCTACTTCGCCGTGCCGAAGGACACCGCCGACGGCACCGCGTCCCTCGCCGTCCAGGCCACCACCTCCGTGCCGGTCGGCCGGGCCCTCGTCGGGACCGGCCGCACCCAGACCCAGATCCTGGCCGGCTCCAGCGAGTCCACCGTCTCCGCGCGGGCCACCGCCACCTGGGCCGAGAAGGACGCCGCCCCCGCGCTGACCGCACGGAAGAACTGCGCCGCGGGCGGCGTGGACATCACGGCCGCCAACCGGGGCGAGAAGCCGTTCACCTTCGAGCTGGCCGGAACCGAGCACACCATCGCCGCCGGGGCCACCCGCACGGTGACGGTCCCCGTCGCCGAGGACCAGGCGTACGACTTCACCATCACCGGGCCCGCCGGGTTCGCCAGGACCTTCACCGGGGTGCTGGACTGCGCCACCAGCGGCAGCGTCCTGGACCAGGTGGGCGAGGGCGACGCCGGCAACGACATCGGCACCCGGAGCGCCCCGCAGTCCGTGCCCGCCACGACCGGCTCCGCCACGTCGGGGCTGGCGGGCGACCTCGCCGAGACCGGCGGCTCCAGCGCCACCCCGATGCTCGCCGCGGTCGCCATCGGACTGCTCGTCGTGGGCGGCGGCGCGGTCTTCAGCCTCCGCCGGAAGAAGCCTCACGCCGACGCCGGGTGAGCTTCCGTGCTCAGGGAGTGACGTCGCTCCCGTGTCGATCCCCGGACGGGTTTCCGTCCGGGGAGGGCCGTCAGGCAAGATGGGGTGTATCTGCCCACACCTCTATTGCTGCCGGACGGTTTCTCTTGGCTGAGTACATCTACACCATGCGCAAGACGCGCAAAGCGCACGGCGACAAGGTGATTCTCGATGACGTCAACCTGAACTTCCTGCCCGGCGCGAAGATCGGTGTCGTGGGGCCCAACGGCGCCGGTAAGTCCACGGTGCTGAAGATCATGGCGGGCCTGGAGCAGCCCTCCAACGGCGACGCCTTCATCTCGCCCGGTTTCAGCGTCGGCATCCTCATGCAGGAGCCGAAGCTGGACGAGTCGAAGACCGTCCTGGAGAACGTCCAGGACGGCGCCGCCGAGGTCATGGGCAAGCTCAAGCGCTTCAACGAGGTCGCCGAGCTGATGGCGACCGACTACTCCGACGCGCTCATGGACGAGATGGGCAAGCTCCAGGAAGACCTGGACCACGCGAACGCGTGGGACCTGGACGCGCAGCTGGAGCAGGCCATGGACGCCCTGGGCTGCCCGCCCGGCGACTGGCCGGTCACCAACCTCTCCGGTGGCGAGAAGCGCCGTGTGGCGCTCTGCAAGCTGCTCATCGAGGCCCCGGACCTGCTCCTCCTCGACGAGCCCACCAACCACCTGGACGCCGAGTCGGTGAACTGGCTGGAGCAGCACCTCTCGAAGTACACGGGTGCCGTCGTCGCCGTCACCCACGACCGGTACTTCCTGAACAACGTCGCCGAGTGGATCCTCGAACTGGACCGCGGCCGCGCGATCCCCTACGAGGGCAACTACTCCACCTACCTCGACAAGAAGGCCACCCGCCTCAAGGTCGAGGGCCGCAAGGACGAGAAGCGTCAGAAGCGGCTCAAGGAAGAGCTGGAGTGGGTGCGGTCCAACGCCAAGGGCCGCCAGACCAAGTCCAAGGCCCGACTCGCCCGCTACGAGGAGATGGCGGCCGAGGCGGACAAGATGCGGAAGCTGGACTTCGAGGAGATCCAGATTCCGCCGGGCCCGCGGCTCGGTTCCATCGTCGTCGAGGTCGAGAACCTCTCGAAGGCCTTCGGCGACAAGGTCCTCATCGACGACCTGTCGTTCACGCTGCCCCGTAACGGCATCGTCGGCGTCATCGGTCCGAACGGCGCGGGCAAGACCACGCTGTTCAAGATGATCCAGGGCCTGGAGACGCCGGACAGCGGCTCGGTCAAGATCGGTGACACGGTCAAGATCTCCTACGTCGACCAGTCCCGCGCCAACATCGACCCGAAGAAGACCCTCTGGGCCGTCGTCTCGGACGAGCTGGACTACATCAACGTCGGCCAGGTCGAGATGCCCTCGCGCGCCTACGTCTCCGCCTTCGGCTTCAAGGGCCCGGACCAGCAGAAGCCGGCCGGCGTCCTGTCCGGTGGTGAGCGCAACCGCCTCAACCTGGCCCTGACGCTCAAGGAGGGCGGCAACCTGCTGCTCCTCGACGAGCCCACCAACGACCTCGACGTCGAGACGCTCTCCTCGCTGGAGAACGCCCTCCTGGAGTTCCCGGGCGCCGCGGTGGTCATCTCCCACGACCGTTGGTTCCTGGACCGCGTCGCCACGCACATCCTCGCCTACGAGGGTGACTCCAAGTGGTACTGGTTCGAGGGCAACTTCGAGTCGTACGAGAAGAACAAGATCGAGCGCCTCGGCGCGGACGCGGCACGCCCGCACCGTGCCACGTACAAGAAGCTCACGCGAGGCTGATCGTCTTGGCTCGTCATCTCTACAGCTGCCCCCTGCGCTGGTCGGACATGGACGCCTTCGGCCACGTCAACAACGTGGTCTTCCTCCGCTACCTGGAGGAGGCGCGCATCGACTTCATGTTCCGGCTGGCGCCCGGGGACGGCTCGCCGTCGTTCTCGGGCGGGTCCGTCGTGGCCCGTCACGAGATCGACTACGTGCGGCCGCTGGTCCACCGGCACGAGCCGGTGACCGTCGAGTCGTGGGTCACGAAGATCGGCGCCGCGTCCCTGACGATCGCCTATGAGATCAAGGACCCCGACCAGGTGTACGTACGCGCCTCGACCGTCGTCGTGCCGTACGACCTGGCGGCGGAGCGGCCCCGGCGGATCTCCGCCGAGGAGAAGCTCTTCCTCCAGCAGTACCTGGCAGAGGAGCCCGCCGCGGCATGACCGTGCCCGTGCAGTCGCTGCGGTTCGCCGACGCGAGGGAGGCGGCGGATCTCGCCGCCTTCCTCGGCCGGCTGCTCCACTACGACCGGGCCGCCGCGGTCCGGCTCCAGGCGGGCGGCGGCGACGCGCTGGCCGTGTTCGGCCGTCCGCCCTCCTTCGAGGTCCTCGCCATCCGCGCCGCCCGCCTGGCCCGCCCCGAGACGCTCGACGTCACGGTGTCGGCCGGGGAGCTGCTGGAGAGCCTGGACGTTCCCGGTCCCGGAGACCCCGAGGGCGACCCGGAGCCGGGCGCCGGTGCGCTGCCCGCCCCCGTCACCGGGCCGCCGTGGACCGGTGTGCTGCCGCCCCGGGGCCCCTGGCGGGAGCAGCCCGGGCTGCCGGGGCCGGACGCCCTGCGCGCCGAGCTGGAAGCCGCCGTCGCCGACTTCCGCACCCGGGACGAGGCCCTGCCCGAGGAGCGGCGCACCCGTGCCGAGCGGGACCGTATCGGCCGCGAGATCTGGTCCCGGCCGGTAGGCGCCACGGGGCTTCCGCTCCGGGCCGTCCACGCGGCCCAGTCCCTCGGCTTCCTCCGGGCCGACCCCCGTTTCCCGGTATCGCTGCTGTCCTCGGGCATCTGGCTCAGGCTGCGGACCCCGTACGGCTCGATCGCCCTGCGCCGCACGACGAGCGGCGAGCTCGGAGCCCTGCCCTTCACCGTCGGCCCCCGCTGACCCGGAGGTCCCGCCCCCCCCGGATGCCCGCCGATCATCGCTCGGACCTCCCGGCCGCGGGGCAGGTGAGGTCGTGCGCGGGCAGGGCCCCGTCGCGCAGATAGGCGTTGACGGCCCGGTCGGCGCAGGGCACCGGTCGCAACCCGTCGGTCCCGCGCCCGTAGACGCCGTGCGCGCGGATGTCCGCCGTCACCAGCCGCGATCCGGTCAGCCTGCGGTGCAGGGCCAACGCCCCCTCGTACGGCACGTTGTTGTCGTGGCGGGCCTGGAGCATCAGGACGGGCACGTCGTTGCCGATCCTGGTGCCGGGCTCTGCCGGCCCGGTCTCCCAGAAGGCGCAGGGGGCCGTCATCCCGTTCACGAACGGACCGAAGACGGGCTGCTCGGTCCGGCTGCGCTGGGAGTTCTTCCAGTACGTCTCCGGGTCGGCGGGCCATCCGCCGGCCGGCCAGCCGCCGTCCCCGCACATGAACACCGCACCGCCCAGCATGCTGTCCGCCAGCTCGGGGGAGGCGAGCATCTCCAGCATCGCGGCCAGTTCGGGACCGGGCTCGACCGGCTTTCCGGCGGCCGCGTCCACCAGGTCCCGTACCGTGCCGGCGAACGCCGCGTCGTACTCCTCGTGCTGGATCAGCTGCCGGAGCACGAGCCGCAGGACGGGGGCGTCGAGCCGGGTGCCGGCGACGGACACCGGGCGTCTCTCCGCCTGGTCGAGGAGCCGCTGCACACGGGCCCGCACCTCGGCGGCCGTGCGGCCCAGGGCGTAGGCGCCGTGGCGCCGGGCGGTCCAGCCGGCCCAGGTGTCCAGGGCCTCTTCGAGCGGCTTCCCGGCCGACCGGAACAGCTCGTACTGGGTGGCCGTGGGGTCGGTGCTGGAGTCGAGCACCATCCGGTCCGCCCGCCGCGGGAAGAGCTGGGTGTAGACGGCGCCCAGATCGGCCCCGTACGAGACGCCGTAGTAGGAGAGCCTGCGCTCGCCCAGCGCCGCGCGGATCGCGTCCATGTCGCGGGCGACGTTGCGCGAGGAGGCGTGCGGGAGCAGCGCGGCGTTGTCCCCGTGCCGGCCGCAGCGCCGCGCGGTGTCACGGGCCGCGAGGACCGATCTGTCGAAGTCCCGGCGCGCGGAGGTGACGGGGCCGGGCGGCACGGCCGGCGCCGCCGGGGCGCAGCCGACCGGCGTGGAGTCGCCGAGGAAGCGGGGGTCGAAGCCGATCAGGTCGTAGCGGTCCGCCACGTCCCCCAACGCCGGTCGCAGGCGCAGGGTGTTGTCGAGACCGGCCCCGCCCGGCCCGCCCGGGTTGGAGAGGAGGATGCCGCGGCGCCGGGAGGGGTCCGCGGCCTTGATCCGGGAGATGGCGACCTGGATCGTGCGGCCGCCGGGATCGGCGTGATCGAGGGGCACGGTGACGTCGGCGCACTGGGCGCCCGCTCTGTTCAGATCCTCGTGCCGGTCCGGGCAGGGTCCCCAGTCGAGGTGCCGGGGTACGGGTGCGGGCGACGGGGAGGCCGCGGTCGCGGGCACCGCTCCCGCGAGCAGACCGGCCAGTCCCAGGCCGACGAACAGGAGTGGGGCGACGCGCATGGCGCTCCTCGGAGCAGGTGGAATGACCTGACCGACGTTACGAGCGCACCCGATGCCGCCACCATCCGGACAGCCCCTCGAACTGTCCTGGTGCCAGCCCTACTTGCCGTGCTCCCGCCTGCCGGGGCGCGCGCCGGTGTCCGCTCCCGGGCTGCTAGGGCGTGTTTCGAAAGTCCCGCCTGCTCGGCGGCGTCTGGCACTTCCCCAAGCTCTCGGCTTCGCTCGAGCAGGGGAGGCCCCATCCCTCGCCGCGTTGTCGGGATCACCCCGATACATCCAGTATCGGGGCGACCCTCCGCCTTGCGATCGCACGCACCAGACGCCGCCGAGCCCGCCCTCCGGGCGGACGGCGCTACTTTCGAAACACGCCCTAGGGCGTGCCCGGCTCCTTCGGGGCTGCCCCGTGCGCGTCCGGCCAGACGCCGATGTGGTCCTGCTCCAGCTCCAGCAGCACCCGGTGCTCCATGCCCAGCGCCTGCGTGTAGTCCGCGGGCAGCTGGAGCCGCCCCGCCCGGTCGAGCATCGCGTACTCCCGGGCCACCTGCGACTCCTGGCCCGTCGCCGCGTCCACCTCCGTGCGGCGCAGCACCTCGGAGGACGTACGGCCGTCGCGGATGGCGACCGTACGCCGCACCTCGTCGGCGACCGCCTGGTCATGGGTGACGATCACGATGGAGGTGCCCAACTCCTCGTTGGCGCGCCGGAACGCGGCGAAGACCTGTTCCCCGGTGGCCGAGTCCAGCTCCCCGGTCGGCTCGTCCGCGAGCAGCACGGAGGGGGAGTTGGCCAAGGCGACCGCGATGGCCACCCGCTGCTGCTGCCCACCGGACAACTGCTGGGGGCGCCGGTCGCGGCAGTCCGCGATGTCGAGCATGGTGAGCAACGACTCCGCTCGGGCGGCCCGTTCGCGCTTGCCGCCACCGCCGCGCAACTGCATGGGCAGGGTGATGTTCTGGATCGCGGTGAGATACGGGAGCAGATTGCGGGCGGTCTGCTGCCAGACGAACCCGACCACGTCCCGGCGGTAGCGGAGCCGCTCCTTCGGGCCCATCGACAGCAGATCGCAGCCCGCGACCTTCGCCGAACCCGCCGTCGGCACGTCCAGGCCCGCCAGGATGTTCATCAGCGTCGACTTGCCGCTGCCCGAAGCCCCCACCAGGGCCATCAACTCGCCCTCGGTGACCAGCAGATCGAGGCCCTGGAGGGCCTGCACCTCCACCCCGTCCGTGGTGAAGATCCGCACCACACGGTCGCAGGCGATCAGCGCGTCGTGCCCGTAGGAAGGGCGGTCCCGGCGGGCCGCGGCCCGCTGCTCCAGCTCCGCCAGCGTCGTTTCGGCCGCGCCGGCCGTGCCTGCCGTCTCGGTGGACGAGGTCATCGGGAGTCTCCTGCCCTGAGTTCGGTGATCGATCCGCGGCGGCTCGCCCACCACGCCTGAACGCCCGCGACAGCGGCGGCGAGCGCCACCACCCCGGCGGCCGGCAGCCCCAGCGACCAGAGGTCGGTGCGGAGCACGACGGGGCCGGTGTCCGCTCCGGCGACGCCCGCGAGGGCCAGCGGGACCAGATCGACGCCGGGGGAGAGCAGGGCGATGGTCGCCCAGCCGGTGAACAGGCCGCCGCCCGCCGCCAGCAGCGCCTGCGGTGTCGCCTCGAAGGCCAGCAGCCGTCGGCCCTGCCCGGTGGTGAGCCCCATCGTCCGCAGCCGCGCCAGCAGCGTCTTGCGCTCCGGCGCTGTCTGGAGCAGCGACAGCAGTACGGCCAGCAGCGCGTAGCCGGCGCCGGCCGCGACGGCCGCGAGGTAGATCCGTTCTGCCCCCGCCTGCATCGGGGTGTTCACATACCGCGCGCGCTCCTCGGAACGCAGTTGTACGGCGTACTCCTTGCCGCCCGCCTCGACCGCCGCGTGCAGTCTCCCGGGATCCGGCGCCCCGGTCAGGAGCAGCGTGGTGGGCGCCTTCTGCTCCAGGACGGCGGAGTTCACGATCAGGAAGTTCGTGGTGGAGACCGACGCGACGCGCGAGGCGGTGCCCACGACCTGGACCTTGAAGTTGCCGGACAGCGTGTCGACCGCCTGCGGCTCCTTGCCCAGGCGGGCCGCCACCGTCGGGGAGGCGATGGCCGGAAGGACGCGCTCCGGACCGGACTGGGACTTCGCGCCCTCGGGCAGGGAGGCCGAGGCGCCGGTGGCCTTCAGCGGGGCGGCCGGGAAGGCCGGCAGCCCGGTCGCGCGGGCCAGCTCGGCGTACGAGGCGGGATCGACGCCCACCAGGGCCGCGGCCCTCACGTCGCCGCCGCTGCCGTTACCCGTACCGGCACGGTCCGAGCCTGCCCCGTCCCCGTCACCGCCCGCGTCCGTACCGCCGTCACCGGCCACGGCCTCCGGCAGGGCCACGCCGTACTCGACCCGGATCGGCGCCGCGTTCCGTACGCCGTCCAGGTCGCTCACCGCGCGGACCAACGCGTCCGGCAGCGTCGCCCGTTCGCTCGCGCCGCTGACCCGGGCGTCCGCGCCGACGGACGCCAGCGCGGCATCGTCCCGCGCGTCCCCGATACCGGCGATCACCGAGCCGCCGAACGCCGCCGTGGCCAGCGCCAGCAACAGGGCCAGCAGCGGCAGCGCCCCGCCGGCCGAGGAACGGCCGGCGCGGGCCAGCGAGAGGAAGCCGATCGCCCCGCGCAGCCGGGCCATGGGGCGCGCGGCGAGCCGCAGCGGCAGCGGGTAGAGCCGCACCAGCACCAGCGCCGCGATCAGCGCGACCAGCACCGGCGCGGCGCTGACCAGCAGGTCGGTGCCGCCCTCGGCCGACGTGCCGCGACGGCGCAGCGCCGTCACCGCGCCGACCGCCAGCACGAGCAGGGTCAGTTCGGCGACGGTCCGCCGCCGCGACGGCCGGGCGCTCACCATGTCCTCGCGGGCCCCGTGCAGCGTGGGCCGGATGTGCTGGAGCGTCGTGCGCACGGGCAGGGCGACACACACCAGGAGGCCGACGCCGGCGGCCGCCAGCGCGCCCGGCCACCATCGGCCCTCGCCCACCGCCAGCACCGCCAGCAGCAGCCCGAGCGCGCTCGCGGGCAGCACGGTCACCGCGGTCTCCGCCAGCAGCCGGCCGCCGATGCCGCGCAGCGAGCCGCCGCGTGAGCGCATCAGCGCCAGTTCGCCGCGGCGGCGGGCGGCGATCAGGGCCCCCGTCATCAGCAGGACGACGGCGGCCACGGAGCCGATACCGAGGGCGGCGACCGCGATCACGGGGCTGATCGCGTCGCGCATCCGCGTGTTGGCCTCCACGATGTGGCCGAGTCCGGTGGCGACCATCGCGGTGCCCCCGGCGACCTCCCGCACCTTCAGCAGCCCGGGGCCGCTCTCCAGCGAGGCGATGACGGACGTCAGCCGGGCGGCGTCGGGGCCGGTCAGCCCGGCGGGGTCCGGCGGGATGCGCCAGAAGAGGACGGGCTCGGCGGCCGTGCTCAGGAGCGCGGGACCGGCGTCCTCGGCCAGCAGGACGGTGCCGGTCCAGAAGTGCACCGGGAAGGGGCTCGTGGGGTCCGGGACCAGCGACGGGGTGCGCAGCAGCGGATCGGCGGACCAGTAGCTGCCCCGCGGGTCGCGCGGGGCCACGATGCCGGTGATCGTGACGGTGATGGGTTCCTGCGCCGCGGTGAGCAGCTCGATGGTCGCGCCGACCTTCACCTTCAGCTCGGCCGCCGTCTCCTCGGTGACCGCGCCCTGCACCTCACGGGAGTCCGACGTCACCTCGCGCGGCGTCGTCGGCCAGGCGCCCGAGGCCAGGGTGGCGTGCTCCTTCAGCCCCGACTGCGCCACGTACGAGAACTGCGGCGGAACCGCTTCGGGCCTCGGCAGCCAGGGCTCGTTCGCGACGGCCGGCTTCGTGGTGCGCACGCCGTACGCGACCGACGAGGTGTCGGCGCGCAGCGGTGCGGGCAGCGTCTTCAGCAGCCCCGCCCCGATCCGCGCCAGCTCGGGGCCGCGCACCTCGGCGTCCCGCTGCGCCTGCGGCAGCTCCAGCCCGGGCTGCGGGCGGGCGACCTCCAGCGTGCTGCGACCCGCGTCCGCCGTCAGGATGTCGTGGCGCAGCCCCTTCGACTCGTACGCGTCCACGGCCCGCGGGAACGCCGCGGCCAGGAAAGCCGTCACCAGCACCAGCACGGCGAGTGCCGTCGCCGCACCGGGCGCGGTACGCAGCCGGGTACGGATCCACGGGGCGGAGGCCGCCCGTTCGTTGTGACGCATGTCAGTGGTCCCCCTGGTGGCGCAGTGTGACCGCCGGGTCCCCGCGGCGGAGCGCCATCGTCGCGACGATCACGAGCGGCAGGGCGGCGACCCCGGCCAGCAGCGCCGCGACCTGCCCGGCGGGCAGCTCCACCAGCACCGGTGGAACAGGCCGGTCCGCCTGCCCGGTCAGCACGATGAGCGGGACGACGGCCCGGGTCAGCACCGTGCCGATGCCGAGCCCGATGAGCAGGGCGAGCGCGATCAGCACGCCCTGTTCGGCGGCGATCATGCGGGCCAGCTGGCGGCGCGGTGCGCCGAGCGCCCGCAACACACCCAGCTCGGCGGAGCGTTCGCGGCGGGAACCCGAGGCGCTGACCGCGAAGCCGACCGCGGCCAGCGCGGCGGCGACCACCGCCACGGCCCGCAGGGCCGACTGCGGACCCGCACCCAGCGGGTCGTCCACCAACTGCTGCGCGGCCTCCGCCCGGACCAGCACCTGGGCCGGATCGGTGTCCGGCAGGGCGCGCAGGGCGGCGGCCGCCTTCGCGGCGTCGCCCGGGGCGGCGCTCAGCCACCATTCGGTCGCCTCGATCGTGGCGGTGGGCCGGCGGGCCAGGACCTCGGTGACGGCCTTGAGGTCCAGCAGCAGCGCGCCGCCGTCGCCCGCTGCCTGCTCCCCGGCGCCGGACGACCCGCCGGCCTCGGTGGTCGGCAGCCGGCGCACCGCCTCCGCCAGGGTCACCCGGACGGTGTTCCCGGCCAGGGTGAGGTCGATCTCGTCGCCCAGCTTCGCGTTCGTGCTCTTCAGGTAGGCGTCCGTCGCGACCGCCTTGACCACGGCGGCCTTCGGCCGGGCGGCGGTGACCCGCAGGGTGCCGGAGGTCGGCTCCCAGTTGTCCTCGTTGTCCACGCCGGTGTCGTACGTGAAGTCGGGCAGGCCCGAGACGCCGTTGCGCACCGGCGGCGTGCCCGGCCGTTCCTCGCCGTACTCGGTGAGCGTCATGGCCGCGTCCCAGCGCATCGACTCCGGGGCCGCCACCGGGCGTTCGGCGCCCGACCCGGCGACCGCCCGCACGTCGCTCACCGAGACCCGCTGCTTTCGCGCGTAGTCGGACGGCGCGGAGCCGTCCACCTCGATGCCGGTCACGGCCAGACCGCCCGCCGCCGACACCGGGAAGGACGCCTGGACCGGCCGGCCGTCCACCGGCACCGGACCGGCCAGGGCGCGGTAGGGGAGGCCGTAGCGGTCCTCCAGGAGCACGGTGACCACCGGAGGATCCGGGTCCGGGTACAGGCTGTCCCCGGAAGGCTTCGACTCCGTGGTGATCCGCAGGTTCAGTTTCACCCGGGTGCTGTCCTCGGGGAGTACGAGCCCGGGGCGCGGCGCCCGCTCCGGGGCGATGGCCTCGAACAACTCCCGCGGACTGCCGTCGGCGAGGTCGTCGCGCATCAGCATCCGCTCGTCCGCGTGGGCGGTGTCCAGGGCGAGGACCTCGGCCGTGCGTCCGCCGGAGACCTCTACGTCCGCGCGGAAGGCGGGCGCCGCCTGCCGCACCCCCTCCAGGGCGCTGTAGGCGCCGGCCGCCGCCGGACCGCTCCCGTGCCCGCCCACGAGCCGGACCGAGGCGCCGGAGCCGAAGTCGGCCTGGTCGGACTGCGAGCGGTTCCAGGAGGCGCTCTGCCCGATCGCCAGCATGCCCATCGCGACCGACAGGACCAGCAGCAGCACCGGCCCCGCGCCGCGCAGCGGGCGGCGGCTGAACTGCCAGCCCGCCAGGGCCGCGGGCAGCCCCCGGCCCTTGGCGGCGCGTCGCTCGGCGAGCTTCGCGGCGGGCGGCAGCAGACGCAGCGTCAGGACCGTCCCGGCGAGCAGCGCCAGCGCGGGTGCGGTGACCAGCAGGGGGTCGATCCCGAGGTTCCCCGCCTGGTCGCCGCTGAGCGCTCCGCTGCCCGACTGCCGGTCCAACTGCCAGTACGCCACCGCCGCGATCAGGAGCAGCCCGAGATCCGCGCCCGCCCGCACCGGACCGGGCAGCGACGCGGCCCGGGTCCTGCGCCCGCCGGCCCCGGCCGTCAGCGACGGGGCCACCACGGCCAGCGCGCAGGCGAGCGCGACGGCCGCGGAGACCAGCCACACGGTGCCGGTCGAGGCCTCCTGGACCTTCAGCCCGATCCGGGACAGGGCGCTGCGTTCGGCCAGCAGCCCGGTCAGCGGCCCCGCGAGCAGCGGGGCGACCACCGCGGCGGGCACGGCGAGCAACAGCGCCTCGATCGCGGCGAAGGAGGTGATCCGGCCCCGCGAACCGCCCCGGGCCCGCAGCAGTTCGCGCTCGCCGTCGCGCTCGCTGTTCAGCAGCCGGGCCACGAGCAGCAGGGCGTACGCGGCGAGCAGCACCAGCTGCACCGCGACGATCATCAGCGTGGACCGGGAGACCAGCAGCGCCCGGTCGAGCTGGTCGAGCACGGTGGGCAGCGACATCCGCGCGGTGACCCCGGACGCGAACACCGGTGCTGCCGCGAGGGCCTTCGGTGCGGCGGCCGACGCCTCGCGCAGTCCTTCCATGGAGCCGGTGGTCAGCTCGGCGAAGTCGGCGGAGGCCGCCCAGGACGTCTCGCCTTCGGCCAGCACGCCGGAGGCGAGGACCGAGCGGTCGGTGAGCAGGGGGCCGTACGTCGTGAAGGCGAGCTCGCGCACCCCGCGCCCGCCGAGCGGGTCCAGCTGCCAGTACGGGTCGGACCGGTCGGCGGCCTCGTAGACGCCGGTGACCAGGATCCGCTGCTTCTTGTCGCGCAGCCGGTCGGTGACGGTGAGCCGCGCGCCCGGCTTCAGCTTCAGTGCCTCGGCGGCGACGACGGGCAGCGCGACCTGGACGGGTCCTGCGCCTTCGGAGGCGGCGGGCGCCCTGCCCCCGGTGATCCGCACCCGGTTCGGGTCGAGGGCGGCGAAGTGGGTGAGGTCCGGCTCGCCGCGTCGGGCGGCCGGGTCCTGGAGGCTCCGCGGCAGCGCGTACGACCCCGAACTCTCCAGCTTCCCCACGGTCACGGGCAGCCCGTCGAAGGCGTCGCGGGAGGCCGCGCGGACGGCTTCGTCGGCCTCCGCGCGCTGTTCGTGGTCCACGGAAGCGGAGACGACGAGGGCGGCGGAGGCGGCCGAGCCGTGGGTGAGCGTGTGGCGCAGGGCCGCGTCGCCCACGGAACCGGAGAACGCGGTGAGCGCGGCCAGGACGGAGGTGGTCAGCAGGACGGCGAGGACGGCCGCGGACAGCAGGAGGCGGTGAGCCCTCACCCGCAGAAGGACGAAACCCGTCACCTGATCCCCCAGCCCCGGAAACACCGCGTGCGCACGCCCCCCGACGTACCGGTGATGCTTTCAGAGGCAACAGGGTTTCGGTAACCGCTTACAGGTGCACCTTGATGCGATCGTGATCGTTATGCGGAGGTGGAGTGTCGAATTCCGGAGTTGCCCGGTCACGGATCGTGCAGATCTGATCATTCGGCGCGCTAGTCGCCGTGTTGACGGCGTTCAGGCCGCCGTGCTGACGGTGATCGGGCCGCGTTGCTGAAGGTGATCGGGCGCGGTGCTGACGCCGGTCAGTCGGCGGTGTTGACCATCGAGGCGGCGGCGTAGGTCAGGTAGTCCCACAGCTGCCGCTCGTGCTCGGGCGCGAGCCCCAGCTCGTCCAGCGCGACCCGCATATGGGCGAGCCAGGCGTCATGCGCCGCCCGGTCCACCCGGAACGGCGCGTGCCGCATCCGCAGCCGCGGGTGGCCCCGGTGGTCGCTGTAGGTGCGCGGGCCGCCCCAGTACTGCATGAGGAACAGCGCGAACCGCTCCTCGGCCGGACCCAGATCCTCCTCCGGATACATCGGCCGCAGCAGCTCGTCGCCCGCCACGCCCTCGTAGAAGCGGTGCACCAGGCGCCGGAAGGTCGCCTCGCCGCCGACCTGCTCGTAGAAGGTCTGCTCCTGAAGCGTGTCGCGCGGAATCTCAGTCACCCGTCCATGGTCGCAGACGCACCGGCCGAGGGCGGGGGTCCTAGGACCATGGGCCGAAAAGCCCGCTCGACCGCTCGCCCGCGCGGCCCCGGCGCAGGACAGTGGAGACATGGGTGCACACCGGCAGGGCCCCTCCCCGCCCGGGGCCGACGCGGCGCGGGAAGCCCTCGTGCGGGAGATCGCCGCACGGGGCGAGCTCACCGACCCCGCCTGGCGCGCGGCCTTCGCCGAGGTGCCCCGCCACCTGTTCGTGCCCTTCTACTACGTGCACGGAATCCGGGGCTTCGAGCGCCTCTGGGGCGAGGACCCCGATCCCGAACGGCGCTCCCGCTGGCTGCGCGGGGTGTACGCCGACGGGGCGCTGGCCACCCGCGTCAAGGACGGCGAACTCGTCTCGTCCTCCAGCCAGCCGTCCCTGATGGCCCTGATGCTCGACGCCCTCGACGTACGGGACGGACACACGGTCCTGGAGATCGGCACCGGCCCCGGCTACAACGCGGCGCTGCTCGCCCACCGGCTCGGCGACTCCGCGGTGACCAGCGTCGACCTGGACCCGGAGATCACGGAGTCGGCCCGGGGCCACCTCGCCGCGGCCGGACACCACCCGACGGTGGTCACCGGCGACGGGGCCCGGGGCTGCCCCCAGCGCGCCCCGTACGACCGGATCATCGCGACCTGCACCCTGCCGTCCGTACCGGGGACCTGGCCGGAACAGTGCCGTCCCGGGGCGCGCATCCTCGCGCCGCTCGCCACCGGCCTGGTCCTGCTCCGGGTCCGCGCGACGGCGCACGGCCCGCGCGCCGAGGGGCACTTCCTGCACACCCCGGCGTACTTCGTGCCCCTGCGCGGGGCGCTTCCGGGGCCCGGCGTGCTGCCGCACCTCGGCGGACTGCCGCGCCGGGTCGCCGGGGACGACCTCTTCCGGTTCCTCCTGACCCTGACCGCGGGCACCCTCGATCCGCGCGAGGCACTCTCCCTCTGGGAGCGCGAGGAGCGCCCGCAGCGGGAGAGGTACGGCATCACGGTCGGCCAGGGCCGGCAGTGGGCCTGGCTCGACGACCCGCAGGGTCCGCACACCTGGCCGCTCGGCGGCGGGTGAGCGGCGCGGGCCGCCTCAGTCCCGGCGCACCGTGATCGTCGTCCACGCCCCGACGTGCACCTGGTCGCCGTCCTGGAGCGGTACGGGGACGTAGGGCTGGATCGGGTCCTCGGCGCCGTTCAGCGTGGTGCCGTTGGTGGAGTTCTGGTCCACGACCGCCCAGCCGCCGTCGGGCTGCTGCACCAGCACCGCGTGCTGGTGCGAGACGCCCGGGTCCTCCGGGGGCACCGACAGATCGACGTCGGGGGACTCGCCGGTGCTGTGGCGGCGACGCCCGATGGTGATCTGGCTCCCGGTGAGCGGAAGGCGCTGCTCCGGGGAGTACGCGGGCAGGTTCAGCCCGGTCGCCTCGGGGCCGCTGCGCTGCATCATCGCGAGGAAGTACGCGCGGTCCGGAGCGATCACGGCGGTCCAGGTGCCGGACTGCTGGGGACGGCCCTGATCGGGCGCCCCGCCGTGCTGCTGACCCTGGTCGAAGCCCTGGTCCTGGCCGTGCTGCGGGCCGTGGCCCTGCTGGCCCTGCTGGTCGTACCCCTGGTCCTGTCCGTGGCCCTGTCCCTGGTGGGGGCCGGGCCGCTGGAACGCCTGCGGCGGCTGTGACGGGTGGGGCTGTGACTGCTGGGGATGCTGGGCCTGGGAGGGCGGCGGCAGCATCCAGTCGTCCTCGCCGCCGGTGGGCCCCGGCGACTGCTGCTGCTGTTGCGGCGGTGCGAAGGGCGAGGCCTGCTGGGGCTCGAACGGCGAGGGAGCCGAATGCCGGGGCTCGAAGGGCGAGTGGGTCGAGGGCCCCGACTGCCGCGGTTCGAACGGCGAGGATCCGGACTGCTGCTGCGGCGGAGGACCCTGCTGGAACGAGGGCGGCGGGGGACTCTGCTGGAACCCCTGCGGCGGAGGCCCGCCCTGGCCGGCGTTCCCGTGCGGACCGCCGTTCCCGTGTGGACCGTTCTGCTCGGGGGCCAGCGGCTCGGCGGGACGGTTCATCTGCGAGGGGCGGGAGCCCTGGTAGTCGAACGGGTCGCGCGGCTGGGGCGCGCCGGGCGGGCCGCCCTGACCGCCGGGACCGGGCTGCCCACCGGGGCCACCAGGGCCACCGGGTCCGCCAGGACCACCGGGCCCAGGCCGGCCACCGGGACCCTGTGCCTGGAATCCGGGCGGCAGGTTGAGGCCGGGCGGAGGTCCGCCGGGCGTCCCGTGCTGCGGGGCCAGCGGGGTGTAGGAGGTCGCCGTGTTGGTGAGGAAGTTCCAGCGGCACTCCTCGCAGTACGGCGCCATCGCCTCACGCGGCGTGCGGCACTGCGGGCACAGCTCCGCCTGCATGGTGGGCTGGCCACCGCCGGAACCCTGCTGCGGGTAGCCGTAACCGGGCGCGGGCGGCGGCGGAGGAGGCGGGGGCACCGCGCCTGCGGGCGCACCGCCGGTGGCCATGCGGTGTCCGCAGACCTCGCACCAGTCCTCGGAACCCGACTGGTGTCCGTTCGGGCAGGTCGGCATGTCGGCGCTTCCCCCTCTCCTCGTCCGGCCCCGGAGGCCGTCATGCTGTCGATCGCGGGCGTCCTCGCCCGACGCGTACGTCTGGTCGCTCTGTGCTCACGGCCGCTGGTCGTTCGATGACCGTGCCGTGTTACTTCTTGACGCGAACGGTCTTGGTGGAGCGCGTTTCGAGGGTCATCTCGTCCGCTTCCGCAACCTTCGCCTTCAGTCGCACAGTACCTGTCGCGGCATCGACGACGTCGACCACCTTCGAAAGCAGTTTCGCAGTGTCCTGGTTCCCGGAGGCCGACGCCAGCTGCACCGCACGGCCCAGTTTCGCCGTCGCGCCGTCGAAGTCGCCGGACTTGCGTGCGTCCAGGCCCTGCTGGATGACCTGTGCCAGTTCCGCCTGGCCCGTGTAGTGCGCGACCTGCGGATTGATCGAGGTCGAGGCCACCATGTCGTCCGTCCACACGGCCCGTACGAGGCCCTGCGACAGGGTCTGCGGGGCGCCCGCGCCCGAGGGGTCGGGCAGGATCAGCGAGACGCGGGCGGCCAGCATCTCCTGGCCGATGCCGGCCTCCGGCACCAGGACGCACACGTGGTAGTCGCGGGACTCGTCGCCCCAGGAACCGGTCGGGTAGTCCCCGGCCCGGGGGCCCGCCTCCGTGCGTCTGCCGGTCAGATCGGCGACGGTCGGCGCGACCTGCTTCACGAACCGGATCTCCACGCCCACCGGGGTCCAGAGCCGCAGCGCCACGTCCGCGACCTCCTTGCCCATGGCGTTCTCCATCATCCGCGTGAAGTCCGCGGCCAGGCCCGCCGGGTCGGCGACGATGTCGGCGGTGCCGAGGAGGGCGGCGGCGATGCCGGTGACCTCCTTCACCTCCCAGTCGGTGCCCACCCCGCGGGCGTCGCAGGTGAACCGGCCGGCGCAGGAGTCCAGGGCCGCCCGCAGGTCCTCGGGCGCCTCGTGCTCGTTGCGCCCGTCGGTCAGCAGGATGCCGTGCCGGATGCCCACCTCGGCCGAGCCCAGCAGCCGGTCGGCCAGCCGCAGCCAGGTGCCGATCGCGGTGCCCCCGCCCGCGCTCAGCTTCCGCAGGGCGTCCTTGGCCTGCGCCTTCGTCTGCTGGTCGGCGACCGCGAGCCGCCCGTTGCCCGGATAGACGTCCTTGGCCACATGCGTTCCGGCGACCACCGCGAACCGGGTGCCGTCGCGCAGGGCGTCGATGGCCGCCGCCGTCGCGTCGCGCGCGTTGCGCATCTTCGTCGGCGGGTAGTCCATCGAGCCCGAGCAGTCGACCATCAGCACCACGGCCGCGTCGGGACCCCGCCCCGGCCCGTACGCGGGCGCGGGCGCCGAACCCGCCAGCGGTACGCCGCCGGTGGTGCCGCCGCCGGTCGAGGTCACGGTGACGATCGCGTTGACCTCACGGCCGCCCTCGGGCAGGAACGCGTTCTGGTACACCTCGACGGAGAACTGCGGCACGTTCGACTTGGAGAAGTTGGCCATCTGGTCGGCTCCTTGAGGCTCCACAGCGGATCGGGTGAAGAGGGGACGCGGGCGGCTGACGCGGGGTCGGGCCAAGGGCGGAGGACCGGCTCAATCGGTGTCGCAGGCCGATCCTGCCCCTTCCGGCCGTACGGCGAACGGCAGAAGCGCCACTGTTACGTTGTCGTGGCCCCCGCCGTCGAGAGCGTGCCCGACCAGCGTCCGGGCCGCGCGCAGCGGCTGTTCCCGGGCGTCGGCCGGGACGGCGGCCGCCATCTCCTCGGCGGATTCCGCGTAGTTCCACAGGCCGTCCGTGCACACGACGACCAGGCCCGGCCGGTCCGGCTTGAACGCGGCGGTGTGCGGCTCCAGTTCGTACGCGTCGGCGCCGAGCCAGCCGGTGATGGCGTGGGCGCGCTCGTCCGCGTACGCCTCCGCCTCGTTCATCAGGCCGGCCGCCACCATCTGCGCGGCCCAGGAGTCGTCCTCGGTGAGCCGGGCGGTCGGCCGGGTCCGGTCCTCCGGCACCCAGTAGACCCGGCTGTCGCCGACCCAGCCGACGATCAGCAGACCGCCCGCCATGATCGCGCCGACCAGGGTGCAGGCCGGGGCGTTCTGGTGGCGGTGCGCGTCGTGCTCCCTCGCCCCGGCCGGCTCCTGCGCCAGGGCGTTGACCGCCTCGGAGGCGGCGACGATCGCCTCGTGCATCGCCGTCTGCGGGTGCGTACCGCGCGGCAGGGACTCCAGCAGCGCCTCGTTGGCGGCGCTCGCGGCGGCAGCCGAGGCCTCGTCGGGACGGCTCGCCGAGGAGACGCCGTCGCAGACGATCGCGACGACGGCGGCCGAGCCGTCCGGCAGCGCGGTGGAGGACACCGCGAAGGAGTCCTCGTTGCGGTGGTGGCGCAGGCCCCGGTCGCTGACGGCGGCCACCGCGTCGAGCTCCTGCTCCATGTGGTCGCGTTCACGCGGCTGGGCGTGCCCGCAGTTCTCGCAGTAGCCGTCGGGGTCCACCCGGCCGGAGCGGCAGGCCACACAGACCTTCGCCCCGGGGGCGGGAGCGGCGGCGAGCGCGGCGGTGTGCTCCGGCGCCCGGGGATCGGGCGCGGCCAGCGTGAAGTCCCCGGCGGCCTCCGCACCGCCCGGGTCCGCCCGGTGGTCGTGGCGCACCTGGGCGGCCGCGGACTCCGGCCCGCCCGTCCGCACCGCCTCGTGCGGTGAGGCGGCGTCCGGTGTGTCCGGGCCGGACACCGCGTCGGGCCCCGTCAACGGCCTGCCGCCCGAGTCCGTCCCGGGCACGTCCGCCGGACGGACCACGGGCGCGGGCACGTCCGAGCTGTCGGTCTCCTCGGCGGCGGGCCATCGCACCGCCCGGGCCGCCTCGACCGGGTCGGCCGCGGGAGCGGCCGGGGGCACGGTGATGGCCATCGTGGGCCGGTCGTCGGGGCGCGGCGGAACGGCCGCGAGGTCGTAGCCGCACACCCCGCAGAACAGGTCGCCCGCGGCCGGCGGCTCCGCGCAGCCGGGGCACTTCGACAGGGCGGGCTGCTGGTGGCTCTGTGACATCTTCACACCCACGTCCGGGGGCGGAAACGGTTGGCCCGCTCCACCAGTTCGATCCTCTCGTCGCCCCGCTGCGCGAGCCGGGCGAGCATCCGGTACGAGCGTTCCAGCCCGAACCGCAGCCCCCGCTCCTTCAGTTCGGCGCCGAGCAGCTTGCGTGCCTCCGGCGGACCGGAGGCCGGTCCACCCGGCCCCGCCGCACCGGGACTACCGGAGAGTACCCAGTCGAGCGCCTTGCCCAGTACCTCGGTCGACAACTGCTCGTGACGCACCGGGTCCAGACCGAAGGCGGCCAGCGCCGCCACCTGGACGCCGGCGGCCGTCAGGTCGGCCAGCAGCGGCTCCCGGTGCGAGCGCTCGCGCAGCCGCGCACGGACGGCGGCGACCCGGGCCGCCGTGTAGTGGATCGAGGCCTCCGGCACCGACTCCAGGGTGCTCACCGCCCCGGCCCGCTCACCGGCCGCGATCTGCACCCGGGCCAGGCCGAACGCCGCGCTGACGAACCCCGGATCGGTCGCCCACACCAGGCGGTAGTACTCGGCGGCGTTGTCCAGCTGGCCCAGCACCTCCGCGCAGATCCCGAGCGCCAGCTTGGGCGCCATCTCCCCGGGGAACGCGTCGTAGAGCGCGTCGAAGGAGAGCGCCGCCGTCTCGTGGTCACCGGTCACCAGCGAGGTCACGCCGCGATACCAGACGACCCGCCAGTCGTCCGGGTGTTCACCCTCCAAGGTGGTCAGCGCACGGGCCGCCGCGTCCAGGTCCCGCATCTCCAGCCGGGCCCGCAACTCCCGCAGCCGGGTCTCCAGCGAGGGGGCCGGGACCGTGTGCAGGGCCGTGATCAGCTCGGCCGGGGCGGAGGCCATGAGACCGGCGAGGAAACCGGCGTTCGGGTCCATGGCGTCGACCCGGGGGACCGGCAGCGCCAACGACGTGGCCCGCGTGTCGAACAGGGCGAGCAGGACGCCCCCGGAGGTCGCCCCGAAGGGGCCGTACGGCCCGGTCGCCACGTACGGCCCGACCGATGTGCCCGGGGCCGGCTCGGCCGCCCGGGGCGCCGGGACCGGAGCCTGCGCCGGAGGCGCGTACGCGAGCGGGGCGCCGCCCTGCGCCGCCCCCCGGACATGGGTCGGCGGCGCCGCCAGTGGAGCGGCCCCCGCCGGGCCCGAGGGGCGGACCCCCGCCGGACCGGGCGGCTGGGCGCCCACCGGCAGCGCCCCGGCCACCGCGGCCGTCACGGCCCCCGGCGCCACCGGAGCCGCACCGCCGTGGGCCTGCCACGCGCCGCCCTGCGCCGGAACGCCGGACGGCCGGCCGCCGCGGCCCTTGCGGCCCTTGCGACCCGGAAGGCCGCCGCGCCCGGAGCCGGTGTCCCGGCCACCCAGCCGCGAGACGTCGTCCGTCTGCCGGGCGAACAACTCGGTGTCGATCACCCGCAGTTCCGCGCCGAACAGTGTCGACAGAGCGGGGCGCGGCCGGCCCGTCTGGAGCGCCACGACCTCCCGCAGCACCCCCGTCAGCTGCTCGGCCATCTCCGCGGCCGAGGCGAACCGGCGGGCCGGATCCGGGTCCGTGGCGCGCACCAGCAGCCGGTAGAACGACTCGTAGGTCCGGAACACCTCGATGTTGTCCGGGTCCGGCAGCGAGTCCACGAAGACGTTCGTGTACCCCTGGAAGTCGAAGGTGAGGACCGCGAGCGTCCGGGCCACCGTGTACAGATCGGAGGCGACCGACGGGCCCAGCTCCGCGACCTCGGGGGCCTGGTAGCCGACCGTCCCGTAGATGGCCGACTCCTCGTCGTCCATCCGGCGCACCGCGCCCATGTCGATCAGCTTGAGCTGGTCCTCGGTCTGGATCGCGTTGTCGACCTTGAAGTCGCAGTAGAGGAGGTTGCGGCTGTGCAGGTGGCCGAGCGCCTCCAGCGCCTCGATCCCGTACGCACAGGCCTGCTCGACCGGCAGCGGGTCGCGCTTCCCGGCCGGGGTGCGGCGCTCGTTGGCGATCTCCTTGAGCGCCTTGCCGCCGACGTACTCCATCACGATGTAGCCGTCGAGCGAGCCGGTCCGCTGGTCCAGGTGCTCGACGAAGTTGTAGATCCGCACGATGTTGGAGTGCTCGATCTCGGCGAGGAAGCGGCGCTCGGAGATCGCGGCGGCCATCGCGTCCTGGTCACCGGTGTCCAACAGGCCCTTGAGGACCACCCAGCGGTCCGACACGGCCCGGTCCACCGCCAGATACACCCAGCCGAGCCCGCCGTGCGCCAGACAGCCCACGACCTCGTACTGGCCGTGCACGATGTCGCCGCCGGCCAGCTTCGGCACGAAGGAGTACGGGTGGCCGCACTTGGTGCAGAACCCCTCGGTGCGGCCGGACCGCTCACCGCGCGAACGGCCCACCGGCGCACCGCAGTCCGAACGGGAGCAGAACCGCTTGCGCTCGGGCACCTCCGGGTTCTCCATCACCGCCGTGCGCGGATCGGGCCGGGGCACGTCCGGGACCTCCACCAGACCGACGCCGAGCCGCCCCCGGGCCGAGGCCGCCGACGTCGAGCCCGACGAACGCACCGAGACCGAACGGGAGGTGGACGCCCCGGACAGCGAGCGCGACAGCCGGCCGGAGACCGAGCGGCGCGAGGTCGACGAACGGGACGAGGCGCGTCCGGAGGCACGGGAGCTGGAGCGTCCCGACGAACTGCCCCGGCTGCTCGCCCGGCCGCCCCCGGCGATCCCGGTCGGCGGCGAGGAGACCATGCCCGTCGGCGAGACGACCGGAGCCAGACCGCAGGTGTCGCAGTACAGCTCACCGCCGCCCATGTCCTCGTAGTCCCCCTCGCACGCGGGGCGCTGGCACTGCGTACTCATCGTGTCTCCCCCTCTTCGCCCGTGCCGGTGCCCGTTGCCCGCCGGTCCTGCGGTCCGTCGGGCCGGCGCGGCGTCAGCATGTCCGCGACCGCGTGCTGGTAGCGCAGGACGGCCTGCTCGGCGACCCGCAGATCGCACGGCGCGCTCCACAGCATGCGGCGCGCCGCGTCGTACCGCTCGATCAGCACCGGGTCCTCCGCCAGCCCGTGCCGGGCCACCTTCGCCTTGTACGCGTCGAGCCGGCCGCGCAGCTCCGCGCGGACCGCCAGCGGGGCCGTCACCGAGGTCAGCGACTCCCGGGCGCGCAGCAGCTCGTCCTCGGCCTCCTGCTCCAGCGACTCCAGCAGCGGCGACAGCCGGTGCCACTGGGCGTACCTGCGGTGGTCCGACGCCGCCGCCAGCCGCTCCTGGAGGGCGGTCGGCGGCCCGCTGACCGCGGGCACCTCGGAGGCGGCGATCTTGGCCAGCACCTCGCCGCGCGCCGCCCTCGCCTCCGTCAGGGTGCGGTCGGCCCGCGAGAGCACGTCCCGCAGCCGCACCAGCCGCGCCTCGGCGTCCTGCCGGACCGCGAGCACCGCCTCGATCTCCCGCCGTACGTCCTCCAGGGCGCGGGCCGCCCGGTCGTAGCGCGAGGTGTCGGGGCGGCCGCCGCCCGGCGCGGCGCTGCCGGGCCCGGGCAGCCAGAACGCCAGCGGGTCGGAGATCACCTGAACCCGCAGTGTGGCCAGCTCCTCGGTGATCTCCGCCAGGTCGTCCCCGGCCGGATGCTCACCGGGCCGCACCCCCACGGAGTGCGCCAGCGAACGTGTGCGGTGCAGCTCGGCGGCGAGCAGATCGATCCGGGCGGGCAGCGCCGACCACACGGAGTCGGAGGAGACGACCATGTCCAGGGACCTGGCGTACAGCTCGTTCATCCGGGCGACCAGCTCCTGGAGGGAGAACCGCTCGGAGAGCCTGGCCGGACCCGCGACCGGGGGCGGCGGCACGGCGCCCGGGTTGGCGACGGTGACCGACTCGCCGCGCAGCAGTTCGGTCAGCGCGGTCAGGTCCTCCCGGTTCGGGTGGCGCCGCCGCGCACGGATCTCCCGGGCCTCGGACAGGGCGCCGGCGTACGCGTCGAAATAACCCCACAGCAGGGTGATCGACTGCTCGGTCGTGGCCCAGCGCTCCCGGGTGACGCCGGTCAGCTCGGCGCCCTCCAGGAGCCGGCGGCCGGCATGGTCCTGGAGCGCGAGGAGCGAGGTCTCGATGGCCTCGTGCTCCGCGCCGAGCCGGGCCAGCGCACGGTCCGCCTCCTCCCGGTCCAGGACCGGGCCGGGGGGCCTCCCCGCGAAGCTGGGGAAGGATCCCGCGACGCCCATCGATCACCTCTCCGCTCTCCCCGCCGGGCCGGTGGGCCCCGCGGGATCGGTCTGTCTCGGTCTGCTCGCCCTGTCCCGGTCCACCCTCCCCGGCCCGTGCGCGGGGGTGCGCTCCGGGTCAGTCGCCCCGGTACTTGGGGGCGGGCGGGCCCTCTATGCCGGGCAGCCCGGCCGCCAGCCACTTGCGGTACGACGTCATCCAGGGGCTGTTGTCGCCGCCCGCCCGGTAGTCGACGAGGACCTTGTTCACCCGGGCCACCAGGTCGTCGGCGCCCTTCTTCGTCGCGACGCCGTAGTACTCCGTGGTGAACGGGGCCTTCCCCTTGAGCTCCACCGCCGGGTCCTGCGCCGCCTGACCGGCCGCCAGGGCGTTGTCCGTGACGACCGCGTCGACCTCGCCGAGCTGGAGCCGCACCAGGCAGTCCAGTTGGTTGGGCACGGTCAGCAGGTCCCGGTCGCGCCCGGTGCCGTCGAAGTCGTCCTTGTAGAGAGCCCCGAACGACTTCCTCTCCAGCGCCTCGTACGCCGTGGAGCCCTCGGCCGAGCAGACCCGCTTGCCCTTCAGGGACTCGTCGTAGCCGGTGATGGTCGACCCCTTCGGGGCGAGCACCTGCTGCCCGGCCTGGAAGTAGGCGGTGGAGAAGGAGACCTGCTCCAGCCGCTTGCAGTTGATCGTCATCGTCCGCACGACGACGTCGACTCGGTCGTTCTCCAGGGCGGCGATGCGCTGGTTGGTGGGGATGGCACGGAAGATCACCGCGTCCGGGTCGCCCAGGACGTCCGTGGCGATGGCCCGCACCAGGTCGATGTCGAACCCTTCCAGCTCCCGGGCCTCCGGATTGCGGTAGCCCCAGCGGAAGCTGTTCTGGTCGACGCCCGCGATCAGCTTGCCGCGCTCCTTGATCTTCTCGATGCTGGGCCCGTCGGCGCTCGACGCGGGCAGGCTCGCCTCCGGCTCGGTGCACTCCTCGGCCCGGGCCCGGTCGGCCGTCACCGCCCCGCCGCCCGGGGCGTCCGCCCCTGCCGCCCCGCCGCTGTGGTGGGCCAGCGGCAGCAGGGTGACCGCGGCGGTGACCGCGCACGCCGCCGCCATCCCCGCCACGCCACCCCAGCCGCGCAGGCCTCCGCGTGCGGAACGCTCCCTCGACCTGCTCATCGCTGCCCCTCTCACCGGTACTCCGAGAGCCTGCGGTTGACCCCGACGATCACGGCGGCGGCCCCCAGGACCGCCAGCGCCGCGGCGCCGATCGGCAGGCCCCGCAGGGCCCCCCGCCCGTCCTCCGCCGCCGAGGTGAACTCGTCCTGCTCATGGGAGAGCGCCTTCTCCAGTGCGGCGTCCACCTGCTGGAAGGACTGCCCGGTGGACTCGTCGGTCCCGATGATCTGCTTCAGGGCACCGTCGTAGTCGCCGCGGTCGTCCGTGGCACGCGCCTCGCGGTGGCGGACCTGCCACTGGGCCACGCCCTTGGCCGCGTCGGCCACCGGCGCCTTCCCGCTCTCGTCGTCCGCGAGCCGGCCGGCCTTCTCCAACCGGTCCGTCAACGCCTTCATCCCCGTGCCGTAGTCCGCCTCGTACTGGTCGGCGGAGCCGTCGGGGGTCAGCACCGCGCCGCGCGCCACCAGCGTGAGGTTCTCGTTGGCGCGGGCCTTCAGGGAGCTGATCCGCGCGTCGTTGAGCACATCCAGGGACGCCTGGCCGTGCACCATCGCCGACCGCAGCTCCGCACGGGCCACCGCGTGCCCCACGGCCAGCCAGAGCACCACCACCGAGGCGGCGGCCGTCGCCGCCAGCAGCCCGTGGTTCAGCACCCGGTTCGTCCGGCGGTAGGTCCGCCGCTGCATCCACACCAGCGCGCCGAGCACCAGGATCCCGGCGCCGAGCGACAGGACGGGCCACTGCCGGGCGTCGGCGGAGTCCGTCTCCAGCCGACCCGTCTCCGCCGCGTACAGCCGCTCGGCGGCCGGCAGCATCTCGCCGGTCATCTTCTGGTTCGCGTACCGGAGATAGGCGCCGCCCAGCGGCAGGCCCTGGCGGTTGTTGGCGCGGGCGCGCTCGATCAGGCCCGTGTAGACCGGGAGCAGCTTGTTGAGGGTGGCTATCTCACGGCCGGCCGCGCTGTCGGAGCCGGTGTTCCCCGACGCCTCCACCAGCAGCCGGGCCGCCTCCTCGATGTCCTTCCGGTACTGCTCCTGCACGGCCTCGGGCTCCTGCGCGCCCGCGAGGAACCCACTGGCCGCCGTCGTGTCCGCGTCCGCCAGGAAGCGGTAGATGTCCGCCGCGTCGGCGCTCAGCGGCTGACTGCGGTTGACCACGTCGTCGGCCGACGACGCCCGCGACGAGATCTCCAGGGTGGTCACCGCGCCGAACGCCAGGACCAGCAGCGCCAGGACGGCCCCGATGATCTGGAGCCGGCCGGGCTCGGTCGTCGCCGCGGTGCGCAGGCGCTCCGCCTGCGCGGCCCACGTGGTGCGGCGCTGTGCGGGCATGCCGGTGTGCGCGGACACCGGGTCCGGCGTGCGCAGCGCCTGCGAGCCGCCGCTCGGCGGGTGTGTCACTCGACCTCCCCCTCGGTCACTGACGGTGGGCCCTCGTCCCCGGCCCAGGGACGCGCACCCGGCCAGAAGTATGGCCGCGGGGACGGACATCCACACCAGGAACGCCGGTTTCCCGCGACGGCCCCCGTCCCCGTCCCGGCTTCGGTCCCCACATCAGTCCCCGCATTCGATCAGGGCGGACGCGGCCGATCAAGACAAGCGGTGCAACGTGCCCTGAAACATCCCCATAAGCGAACGGACTCCCCATCAGGTACACGTTCCAGGAGGCCGATCGGTTCCCCCGTGCCCCGCCTGTCCCCGGCTTTCACCCGTACGAGGAACGTCCCCCCACGCGAACCGCGTGGGGGGACGTTCCGTGACGTACGGCGTGCTCCGGTCCTCGGACGAACGGTGCTCCTCGGACCTACCGCGCTCCTCGGACGTACTGTGCGCGCAGCCTCCGCTGGACCTCCGGCGTCGCGCCCGTACGGTCCAGGCCCAGCAGCGCCGCGCCCAGCACCGGCGGCTCGGACACGACGCGCACCCCGGCCTTCGGGGCGCGTGCCGCGAGGAGTTCGGTGATCCGGTCGTTCAGCTGCGGATGGCGCGCGGCCAGCACGCTGCCGCCCAGCAGCACCGGAGCCTCCTCCGCCAGCAGACCGAGCCGGCCCAGCGCGACCGACGCCATCGCCACCACCTCCTCGGCCAGCCGCTCCACCAGCGCGAGGGCCACCGGGTCGCCGCCCGCGGCCGTCGCGAACAGCACGGGCGTCAGCTCGTGCCGCCGCGCCGACGGGATCGCGCCCCGGTGCAGCGCCTCGATGAGCGCGTACATCGAGTCGAGCCCGAAGTGGCCGGGCAGCGCACGGGTCAGCTCGGAGGGTTCGCCGCGTCCGTCCTCGGCGCGCGCGGCGAACCACAGCGCCTCCTCCGCGAGCCCCGAACCGCCGCCCCAGTCACCGGATATCCGCCCGATCGCGGGGAAGCGGGCGGTCCGCCCGTCCGGGGTCATGCCCACGCAGTTGATCCCGGCCCCGCACACCACCGCGACGCCCCGGGGCTCGTCCACCCCGGCGCGCAGGATGGCGAAGGTGTCGTTGCGCACCTCCACCGAGGAGCCCCAGCCGCGGGCCTCCAGGGCCCCGGCCAGCTCGGCCTCCTCGACCGGCAGATCGGCGTTGGCCAGGCACGCGGAGACATGGGCGGACGCGCCGAACGCGCCACCGGCGTCCGGCAGCTCCGCGACGGCCCGTCCCAGCGCGGCGGCCAGCACGTCGATCGCGGCCTCCACCCCCACCACGGGCGGCTGGAAGCCGCCGCCGCGCGCCGAGGACAGCACCGTGCCGTCCTCGCCGATCAGTGCCACGTCGGTCTTGCTGTTGCCCGCGTCGATGGCGACGACCGACACGTTCACGCCCACGAAAGGTGCTCCCGGTTGTGCGCGATCAGCCGGTCGGTGAGGCCCTCGGCGTAGTCGTACTGGCCGATCAGCGGGTGGGCGAGGAGTGCCTTGAAGACCCGGTCCCGGCCGCCGCGCAGCGCGGCTTCCAGGGCGAGGTCCTCGTACGCCGTCACGTTGGCGATCAGACCGGCGTACAGCGGGTCCAGCGCGGGGACGGCCAGCGGTGTCGCGCCGTCGCGCCCGACCCGGGCCTGGACCTCGATCACCGCGTCGTCCGGGAGGAACGGCAGGGTCCCGTTGTTGTACGTGTTGACCACCTGGACCGGGGAGCCGCCGTCGCCCAGCAGGGAGGCCGCCAGGTCCACGGCCGCCTCGGAGTAGAACGCGCCGCCGCGCTTGGCGAGCAGCTCGGGCTTCGTGTCCAGCGTCGGGTCGCCGTACATCGCGAGCAGTTCCTTCTCCATCGCCGCGACCTCGGCGGCCCGGGACGGCTTGGTGCCGAGCTCCCTGACCACCTCGTCGTGGGAGTAGAAGTAGCGCAGGTAGTAGGAGGGGACGACGCCGAGCCGGTCGACGACCTGCCGGGGCATGTGCAGGTCGTCGGCGATGGCGTCGCCGTGCTCGGCGAGGAGCTTCGGCAGGACGTTCTCGCCGTCCGGGCCGCCCAGGCGGACCCCCAGCTCCCAGGTCAGGTGGTTGAGCCCGACGTGGTCGAGGTGCACCTCGGAGGGGTTCACGTCCAGCAGCCGGGCGAACTTCCGCTGGAAGCCGATCGCCACGTTGCACAGGCCGACGGCCTTGTGCCCGGCCTGGAGCAGGGCGCGGGTGACGATGCCGACCGGGTTGGTGAAGTCGATGATCCAGGCGTCCGGGTTGGCGCGGCGGACCCGCTCGGCGATGTCCAGGACGACCGGCACGGTGCGCAGGGCCTTGGCGAGGCCGCCGGCACCGGTGGTCTCCTGGCCGACGCAGCCGCACTCCAGCGGCCAGGTCTCGTCCTGGTTGCGCGCGGCCTGTCCGCCGACGCGCAGCTGGAGCAGGACCGCGTCGGCGTCGGCGACGCCCGCGTCGATGTCGGTGGTGGTCGTGATCCTCCCGGCGTGGTCCTGCTTGGCGAAGATCCGCCGGGCGAGACCTCCCACCAGGTCCAGGCGGTCGGCCGCCGGATCGACGAGCACCAGCTCCTCGATCGGCAGCGTGTCCCGCAGCCGGGCGAATCCGTCGATCAGTTCAGGGGTGTAGGTGGACCCGCCACCCACTACTGCGAGCTTCATGTCAGCCCTTTACTCCGGTCAGTGTGACGCCCTCGACGAATGCCTTCTGGGCAAAGAAGAAGACGGCGATCACGGGGGCCATGACCAGAACGGTCGCGGCCATGGTCAGGTTCCAGTCGGTGTGGTGTGCGCCCTTGAAGGATTCGAGGCCGTAACTGAGCGTCCAGGCGGCCGGGTTCTCCGAAGCGTAGATCTGTGGTCCGAAGTAGTCGTTCCAGGCGGCGAAGAACTGGAAGAGGGCGATGGCCGCGATGCCGGGCTTGGCCATCGGCAGGACGACCTTCATCAGCGTGCGGAACTCACCGCAGCCGTCGACCTTGGCGGCGTCCAGGTACTCGTTCGGGATGGTCAGCAGGAACTGCCGCAGCAGGAAGATGGAGAACGCGTCGCCGAAGGCCATCGGGATGATCAGCGGCCACAACGTGCCGGAGAGGTCCATCTGCTTCGCCCAGAACAGGTACATCGGGATGATGACGACCTGCGGCGGCAGCATCATCATCGAGATGACGAGCATCAGCGACAGCTTGCGGCCCCGGAAGCGGAACTTCGCCAGCGCGTACGCCACCGGGACGGACGAGACGACGGTCAGGACGGTGCCGACACCCGCGTACAGCAGGGTGTTGCGCCACCAGGTCAGGAAGCCCGGGGTGTTGAAGACCCGCTCGTAGTTTCCCCACTCCCAGGTGTTCGGGGTGAGGTCGCGGGTCAGCGCCTGCTGGTCGCTCATCAGTGAGGTCAGCACCACGAAGACGAACGGCAGCACGAAGAAGAGCGCGGCGGCGATCCCGAGCGAGTGCACGGCGATCCAGTGCAGCAGCGCCTTGCGGCGGGCGGTGCGCGCGGCGGGGGTCCGGCCGGAGCGCTCCGGAGAGGAGGCGGTGGCGGTCTTTTCGAGGAGTTGGGTCATGGCTCAGTCACCGGCCTGGATCAGGTTGTTGCGGCCCCGCATGAGCAGCGCGGTGAAGGCCATGGCCAGGGCGAACAGGACGAGGGCGACGACGCAGGCGGCGCCGTAGTCGAAGCGCTGGAAGCCCAGGTTGTAGACGAGCTGCGGGAGCGTCAGTGTCGACTTGTCGGGATAGCCGGGTTCGAAGGACTGGCCGGAGCCGCCGATGACCCCCGAGGCGACCTTCCCGGCGACGAGTGGCTGCGTGTAGTACTGCATCGCCTGGATGACGCCCGTCACCACGGCGAACAGCACGATCGGCGAGATGTTCGGCAGGGTCACGAAGCGGAACTTCTGCCAGGCGGACGCGCCGTCCAGCTCGGCCGCCTCGTACTGCTCGGTCGGCACGTCCAGCAGCGACGCCATGAAGATGACCATCAGGTCCCCGATGCCCCACACCGCGAGCATGGTGAGCGCCGGCTTGGACCAGGAGGCGTCGTTGAACCAGCCCGGCGTCGGCAGCCCCAGGTCCCCGAGGATCGCGTTGACGGGCCCCGTGCCGGGATTGAGCAGGAAGACGAAGGCGAGCGTCGCGGCGACCGGCGGGGCCAGGTAGGGCAGGTAGAAGAGGGTCCGGAAGACCCCGGTCCCCGTCTTGATCTTCGTGATCAGCATGCCGATGCCGAGGCCGAAGACGACCCGGCAGGTGACCATGACGAGGACCAGCCACAGGGTGTTGCGCAGCGACGGCCAGAACATCGGGTAGTCGCTGAACACGTACGTCCAGTTGGTCAGCCCGTTGAAGACCGGCGCCCCGAAACCGTCGTACTGGGTGAAGGAGAAGTAGACGGTCGAGATCATCGGGTAGACGAAGAAGACCGAGAACCCGATCAGCCACGGCGACATGAAGGCCGCCGTGCGCAGTGCCGACCTGCGGCGCTTGGAGCGGAGTGTGTGCGTCGTCATCGGGGGCTACTTGGCCTTGGCGATGTCGGTGTCGATCTGCTTCGCGGTCTTCTCCAGACCGGCCTGGAGGTCCTTCACCGCGCCCTTCTCGTACTGGTAGCCGAAGTCCTGGATCGTCTGCTGGTACGTGGATCCGTTGACGGCCCCGTCGGGGGTGTTGGACTTCGGGTGCTGCGCGATGTCCAGGAAGGTCTTGAAACGCGGGTCGAACTTCAGGTCGGGGGACTTCAGCGCCTCGAAGGTGGAGGGCACGTTGCGGATGCCGTTGGCGAAGTCCACGACCGCCTCGGTGTCGCTGGTCATGAACTTGACCAGCTCCCACGCGGCGTTCTGCTTCGTACTGGCCGGGGCGATGCCCACGATGGTGCCGGAGAGGAAGCCCTTGCCGTAGCTGTCCGCCTCGTCGTCGGCGACGGGCATCGGCGCGACGCCGATCTCGAAGCCGGGCTTGGTGTCCTCGGCCATCCCGAGCCGCCACTCGCCGTCCAGCTGCATGGCCACCTGCCCGGTGTGGAACGGGTGCTTGGCGCCCCACTCGTCACCGAAGGTGCCCCGGTACTTCTCCAGCCTGTCGTAGCCGCCGAGGTCCTCGACGAGCTTCTTCTGGTACGTGAACATCTCCGCGAACGCCGGGTCCTTGGCGATGTTGGACTTGCCGTTCTCGTCGAAGTACTTGTGGTCCCACGAGGACAGGTAGTGGTCGGCGACGGTCTCGTAGCCGTGGAAGGTCGGCATGAAGCCGAGCTGCTCGTAGCTGTCGCCCTTCTCGACCGTCAGCTTCTTGGCGACGCTCGCCAGCTCCGACATGGTCTTCGGCGGCGCGGTGATCCCGGCCTTCTCGAAGGCGTCCTTGTTGTAGTAGAGGCCGTAGGCGTCGGTGAGCAGCGGCAGGGCGCAGCGCTTGCCCTCGAACTGGGTGTAGTCGAGGAGGACCTTCGGGAAGGTCTTCTCCAGGTCGAGCTTCGACTTCTCGATGAACGGCTTCAGGTCCGCGAACGCGCCGGACGAGCAGAACTTGCCGACATTGGCGGTGGTGAAGGAGGAGACCACGTCGGGCCCGTTCGAACCGCCCGCGCGCAGCGCCTGGTTGAGCTTGTCGTCGTTGATGTTGCCGGAGACCTTCACCGTGATGTTCGGGTGGGCCTTCTCGAACCGGTCGATGTTGTCCTTGACCGCCTTCACCTCGGCGGGCGCGCTCCAGCCGTGCCAGAAGTTGATCGTGGTCTTCGCGTTCGGGTCGTCGGAGGCGCCGGCCTCGGACTGGCCCGTACACGCGGTGGCGAGCACCGATATCGCGGCGACGGCGACGGCGGTGGTGGTGAGACGGCTTGTGCGCATGACAAAACTCCCAGGGACGGGGAAGAGGCAGACGACGGGGAACGGGGGAGGAGCGGTGGTTCAGCGCGAGGTGTCGAACACTTCGTCGCGGGTGTCGGCGAGCGCCCTCTCCAGGGCGCCGCGCAGTACGGGGGTGCGGTCGATCTCGCCGACCACGAGCCGGGGGCGGGAGGCGGCGAGCTCGGCCAGCTCGGACTGGATCAGGGAGCGCAGGATCTCGCCGCCCGCCGCGACCGCCTGGCCGGAGAGCACGATCAGCCCGGGGTCCAGGACGGCGGTGACGGAGGCGAGGCCGGTGGCGAGCCGCTGGGCGTACTGGCGCAGCAGCTCGGTGAGCGCCTCGTCCCGCTCGTACGCGTCGGCCGCCCGCGCCAGCAGGTCGGCGGCGACCTTCGCGTACGGCTGCTGCGGGGTGTCGACGCCCAGCGCCTTCGCGAGCCGGGGCACCGCCTGGGCGCCCGCCAGCTCCTGGAAGCCGCCGCTGTTGGCCTTGACGACCTGGCGCACGAGCGGGGTACCCGGCACCGGCAGGAAGCCGACCTCGCCCGCGCCGCCGGTGAAGCCGCGGTGCAGCCGGCCGTTGATGACGAGGGCGGCGCCGAGGCCCTCCTCGTTCCAGAGCAGGACGAAGTCGTCGTGGCCGCGGGCCGCGCCCAGGCGCTGCTCGGCGACGGCGACCAGATTGACGTCGTTCTCGTACTCCACCGGCATCGGCAGGAACGCGGCCAGCTCGTCCAGCAGGGTGGGGGAGTGCCAGCCGGGCAGGTGCGAGGCGTACCGCAGCCGTCCGGTGCCCGGGTCGAAGGCGCCCGGGGTGCCGATGACGAGCCGGTGGACGTCGGCGCGGGTGAGCCCGGCGTCCTTCACCGCCCCGTCCAGCGCGTCGGCGACCTGACGCACCACGCTGTCGGCGCGCCGGCCCGGCGTCGCCAGCTCGAACTCCCCGACGGTCCGCCCGGTCACGTCCGCGACGGCGGCGACGATCCGCCGCCCGTTCACGTCGAGCCCGGCCACATGGGCGGCCCGCGCGTTCACGGTGTAGAGCTGCGCGTTGGGCCCGGGACGCCCCTCGCTGGTCCCGGTGGCGACGACCAGCCCGGCCGCCTCCAGCCGGGCCAGGAGCTGGGAGGCGGTGGGCTTGGAGAGACCGGTCAGCTTCCCGATCCGGGTCCGGGAGAGCGGTCCGTGCTCCAGCAGCAGATCGAGGGCGGCCCGGTCGTTCATGGCCCGCAGCACCCGTGGTGTGCCCGGGGTGCCGGGTGCGCCGGGAGTGGTTCCCGCCATCGTGGATGCACCGCCCTCTGTTCAGGACCTCCGGAGTGGATCCGGAGAGACTCTGTTAGGAAAGTTTCCTATTCGGTTGAGAGGACGGTAGGACGCAGGTCACCGGGGCGTCAATGGGTGACCCCCGTCCGGCAATCAAAGTGTTACCTCGCCCGGTCGGTATCGCGGCATCCTGGGGCGGACGTGTTTCTGTCCGGGAGGGGGGCTCGATGGGTGGGCGGATACGAAGACGTGGCGTGAGGAGGTGCGCGCGGGTACTCGCCGGGGTGGCCCCGGCGGTGATGCTGCTGACCTCGTGCCACCTGACCCCGCCGACCATCATGTACGCCGGCTTCCGCATGGACGGTTCCGAGCTGGTGGTGGCCATGCCGGTCTGCCGCGACGAGACGATCACGGGGGCGGCGGTCTACGTGCGGACGGAGGACGAGAAGAAGATCTCCTTCGAGACGCTGTGGAGCGCACGTGAGCCTCGTACGGCCGAGGCGCGCACCGGGGTGTTCCGGGTGAACAGTCCGCGCGACTTCGCCACGGTGACCGAACAGCTGTCCGGCGCCCTGCCGGACGAGTTCTACGTAGAGACGCGGCAGGAGAGGAAGGGCGAGGCCGGCAGCGCTTCGGGCTATGTCGACCTCGCCGAGCTGAAGTCCGCCGATCTCGCGGACGGCGAGTTCGTCACGCATGAGGGCAAGATCATGACGCGCGCCGAGATCAACGCCCAGCACCCCTGCAACCAGCGGAAGAAGACCACCGCGCCATGACAACGGAAGGGGCGCCCCACCCGAACCGGGTGGGGCGCCCCTTCCGCGCCGGCCGCTACTTGCTCAGGTTCGTCGGCGGCGGTATCGGCGTCGCCGCCAGCGACTGCGGCGAGGTCGCCGAGGCGTACGCGGAGGGGGCCGCCATCGCGGCCGTCGGGTCCGCAGTGGACTCGCCCTCCACCTGGAGCGGCAGGGTGCCGACCATCCGGATGCCCGCGTCGTCCAGCGCCTGCTTGATGCGCCAGCGCAGCTCGCGCTCCACTCCGAGGGCCTTGCCCGGCATCGTCTTCGCGGTGACGCGGACGGTCATGGAGTCCAGCAGGACCGCGTCCAGGCCGAGCACCTCCACCGGGCCCCACAGCCGCTCCGACCAGGGCTCTTCCTTCGTCATCGTGTCGGCGGCCGTGGCGATCGCCTCGCGGACGTGCTCCAGCTTCTCCGTCGGGCGCACCGTGACGTCGATCCCGGCCGTGGACCAGCCCTGGCTGAGGTTGCCTATCCGCTTCACCTCGCCGTTGCGGACGTACCAGATCTCGCCGTTGTCGCCGCGCAGCTTGGTGACGCGCAGCCCCACCTCGATGACCTCGCCGGAGGCCACCCCCGCGTCGACGGTGTCCCCGACCCCGTACTGGTCCTCGAGGATCATGAAGACGCCGGAGAGGAAGTCCGTGACCAGGTTGCGGGCGCCGAAGCCGAGTGCCACGCCCGCGACGCCGGCGGAGGCGAGGAGGGGCGCCAGGTTGATCTTGAAGGCGCCCAGGACCATCAGGGCGGCCGTGCCCATGATCACGAACGAGGCCACCGAGCGCAGCACCGAGCCGATCGCCTCCGAGCGCTGGCGTCTGCGCTCGGCGTTCACCAGCAGCCCGCCCAGTGCCGTGCCCTCCACCGCCTGGGCGCTGCGGTTCATCCGGTCGATCAGGTTGGTCAGGGCGCGCCGGATCAGGTAACGCAACGTGATCGCGACCGCCACGATCAACAGGATGCGCAACCCGGTGCTCAGCCAGGTGGACCAGTTCTCCTCGACCCAGCCCGCGGCGTTCCCGGCCTGTTCGGCGGCTTCGCCCAGCGAGCCGCCCGGCTCGGGAGACGGGGCTGCGGCCAAGAGGACGGACAGCGACACGACGGGGACCTCCAGGGGGACGACGGCTGGTCAACAACACTAACGAAGCCGGGGGAGTGGATCGTTGCCGTCGCGGGAGGAGAGACGGGTCTCACCGGGAACACCTCCGCTGTGGCCGATCGCACAGTGCGGACGGCCACCCAGGTGAAACACCTGTTCGGCACCGCCGAACGGTGTGCGGAGCCCGGAGTGAGAAAAATCCTCTCGGCCCGTTACCCGTACGTGGTGGCGCTTTGACCAGGCATGAGGAGAGACTGAGATCGGATCGTCCCGGCGCGAGCCACGCGCCGCCGGCGTACAAGGAGGCATCCACCGTGCCGCACGTCCTGGTTCTCAACGCGTCGTACGAGCCGCTCGGCGTCGTACCGCTCCGCCGCGCGCTCGTCCTCGTCCTGGAGAACAAGGCCATCTGCCTTGAAGAGTCCGGCTCCTTTCTGCACAGTGCCACCCGTGCCGTGCCCGCGCCCAGTGTGGTCCGGCTCAAGCGCTTCGTCCGGGTCCCCTACCGGGGCCCCGTCCCGCTGACGCGGCGGGCGCTGTTCGCCCGGGACGGCGGGCGCTGCATGTACTGCGGGGCCGCCGCGACCAGCGTCGACCACGTCATCCCGCGCAGCCGCGGCGGGCAGCACGCCTGGGACAACGTGGTGGCGGCCTGCCGCCGCTGCAACCACGTGAAGGCCGACCGCCATCTGCCCGAGCTCGGCTGGCGGCTGCGCCACCAGCCCGCCCCGCCGACCGGCCTGGCCTGGCGGATCATCGGGACCGGACACCGCGACCCGCGCTGGCTGCCGTATCTGCAACCGTTCGGCGCGGACGACGTGATGGCCCGGATCGACGGCGTGTCCGCCTGAGACCGGGCCTTCGTCGTCCCCCGGCCCTCTCCTGCCCTGCTCCCGCCCCGCCCTGCCCCGGACTGCTTCCGACCCGCTCCCGCTCAGTCGTCCGCGACCGCGTACGCCTCCACCGACCAGAGCGAGTAGCCGTACTCCGTCGCCCGGCCGTCCCCCTGCACCCGGATGAACCGGGTGCCCTTCGCGTCCATCCGGACCGACTCGCGCCCGCCCCGGCCCTCCGTCACCGTCGCGGCGGTGCGCCAGACGCGGCCGTCGGCGGAGACCTGCACGCGGTAGCGGGAGGCGTACGCGTCCTGCCAGTTCAGCACCACCTGGCCCAGGCGCACCGGCTCCGGCAGCTCGGCGCCCCACCAGGCCCCGTCCTCCACCGGCGAGGACCACCGGGTCTCCGGATCGCCGTCGGTGGCCGCCGAAGCGGGGAAGTCCGGGGTCTCGTCGCCGGACGACGAGGCCTTCGCCGTACGCGCCAGATCCGGTCCGCCCGTACGCGGGAAGGCCCGCACGGTCAGCGTGGACTCCTGGCCGCCGAAGGCCAGCGGGACCTCGTACTCGCCCGCCGGGGTGTCCGCCGGGACGGTGATGTCCACGGGCACGTCGGTGCGCGATCCGCGCGGCACGGTCGTCTGCTTCGGGACCTTCACCTCGATCCCCTCGGGGGCCTTCGCGGTGAGCTTGCCCTTCACCTCGACCGGACGCCGCCCGGCCAGCCGCGCCGCGACCCGCTGGGGCTCGCCGCCGATCTCCGCGTCGGTCTCGCCGCGCGTCAGGTCGAGCGTGGCGGCGGGCTCGTCGCCGAACCACGGCACCAGGGCGCGCACCTGAGGGGACCCCGCCACGACGGCGGGGGAGGGGGGCAGGGTGGGGCTGAGGTAGGAGGGCGGGGCGGTACGGGCGGCCTCCGGCACCGTGACCCGTACGGCGTCCGCGCGCAGCCCCTTCGCGGCGGTCTGGGTCCAGCCGCTCGGCGAGAGCTTCCCGAGCGCCCGCCACCCCTCACCGGGCACGTGCGCCTGGACGACCGCGTCGGTGAGGGCGCCTCCGGGCTCGGCGAGCGCCGTGACGGCCTCCACCGGGCGGGGTCCGGCCAGCCGGACCGTATAGCTGTGCGCGTCCTTCGTGACCCGGCCCGAGGCGCGGTCGGTGCCGTTCCACCCGGCCGACACCTTCGCCGCCCTGTCCAGGAACGGGTCCAGCACGCCCTCGCCCACCGTGGCCCGGCTCGCCGCGATCTCCTCGCGCAGCGGCTCCAGGGCCAGGTGGATGCGCCAGGCGGCGGCGCCGTCCCCGGCGGCCTGGGCCTGGAGCAGGTCCACCGCCAGCTCACCGGCCCGGCCGTAGCGGGCCAGCTGCTCCGTCCAGGGGCGCACCTCGTCGGTCAGGCGGCCGTCGGCGGGGGTCTTCAGCCGATCGGGGGCCCCGCGCATCACGGAGAAGGCCGCGCGCAGCTCGTCCGCCGCCCTGTCGCGGCGGGAGTCGTCCGCGCGGGAGC
The DNA here is from genome assembly GCF_041435495.1 of Streptomyces sp. NBC_01116. Classification (NCBI taxonomy): domain Bacteria; kingdom Bacillati; phylum Actinomycetota; class Actinomycetes; order Kitasatosporales; family Streptomycetaceae; genus Streptomyces; species Streptomyces sp. NBC_01116. Next base: position 2,679,372 of record NZ_CP108644.1, on the reverse strand, counting down.
TCCAGAACGCGTCGAACAGGGGCTGGAGGTAGGCGGACTCCTTCGCGCCGAGCACCGAGCCCGCGCTGTTCCCGGCCAGCGCCAGCAGCGCCTCCCGGGCGCCCGCGTCGCCGCCCGCCAGATCCTCGACGGCCGCCCGCCACGACTCGTCCGGGCGGTAGCCCTTCGGGTTCCAGGCGAAGTCGGCGGCGGTGAACAGCGGGATCCGCGAGGCGGACGCCTGCTCCATCGCGTTGGCCAGCAGCGCCGCCGAACCGCTCGCCACCGCCGGGTCCCGGCCGGTGTACGGGCCGAGGAAGATGCGGTCCTGGGCGTAGTCGTTGACCGGGTAGTTGTCCATCGTCACCAGCGGGTGGCGGAACGCGGCGCGGGCCCCGGCCAGCTCACCGCCGGTGATCTTCTTCGGCACCACCCCGACACCGGTCCAGGCCACCTGCACCCGGTCGTCCAGCTCGGCCGCCAGCGCGGTGCGGTAGTCGGTCGCCCCGTCCTGGTAGAACTCCGTCGGCAGCACCGACAGCGGGGCCGCGTCCGGGTGCCGTTCCTCCAGATGCCGGGCGAGGGCGCCCGCGACCCGGGCCTGCGCGCGGGCCGCCGCCTTCGGACCGCTGCCGAAGGTCTCCGCGTCCAGGTCGCAGTGCCACTCGCTGTAGCTGACGTCCTGGAACTGGAGCTGGAAGACCCGGATGCCCAGCGCCCACATGGCGTCGATCTTCTTCGTCAGCGCCCGGACGTCCTGGTCCGAGGCCATGCACATCGCCTGACCGGGAGAGACCGCCCAGCCGAGCGGGACGTGCTCGGCGCGCGCCCGCTCGGCGAGCGCCCGGAAGTCGGCCCGCTTGTCGGCCGGATACGGCTCGCGCCAGCGCGCCAGCCGGTAGGGGTCGTCGCCCGCCGCGTAGAGATAGCGGTTCTGCTTGGTGCGGCCCATGAAGGAGACCTGGGCGAGCCGCTCCTCGCGGGTCCACGGCTCTCCGTAGAACCCCTCGGCCATGCCGCGTACGGCGGTTCCCGGCCAGTCCCGTACGGTCACGCCGGCCACCGAGCCGTCGGCAACCAGCTGGCGCAGGGTCTGGACGGCGTGGAAGAGGCCGTCCGCGCCGAGCCCGTCCAGCGCGACGGTGGCGCGTCCGGAGACCTGGCCGACCGCGATCCGGTAGCCGCCCGAGGGCAGGTCGGCCCGGTCGGGAGCGCGCAGCGCCCGCAGCGCCTCGCCGGCTCCCCTGCCGCCGACACGGATCACGGGCCCGCCGCCCGGCAGGCTCTCGTGCAGGATCCGGACGCCCGCCCCGCGCAGCAGTGAGCGCGCCTGCTCGACGGCGAAACGGTCGGCGTCCGGCGCGGCGACGAGCGTGGCCTCGGAGCCCAGCGGCACGGCGGGCCCGGTGGCCTTCATGCTCTGCGGCCGGGGCCATACGGACGGGGTACGCGTGCTGTCGGCGCGGTCGGCTGAGCCGACCGCGGGCCTGTCGGGATCGGCGGGAGCGGCCGTCGCGGCCGGAGCGACGGAGACGGATCCGAGGAGTCCGCCGATCACGGCGGCGGCCACGGCCGCCGCCTGCCTTCTGCGCCCGATCCGCACGTCGCGCTCCCCTTCGTCACGTCCAACTGCCGGTGGTGGACCGCCGTGCCGACCCCCTCGGACCGCAGGCGGTGGGCCCCGGTGGGCTCCGAGCCCACCACCCGGGCGCGAGGGTGTCAATGCGCATGGCCGTTCTGCCGTATTTGCCGGTAATAGCGACGTCTTCGAGCCCTCTGGGGCTGGTGTGGCGGGCGGGAGTGGCTGAAAACGGCCCATACCTGCCGTCCGGGGGAACGGAGTGTGACCCAGAGCACGTTGGGCTCGTTGGGTTCGTTGTCATAACGCCTGCATCACGTCCATGTCTGCCGCGGCGAGGCCTGGGTAGGTCTGCTGTGTCCTGTTCTCCACGGCCAGGAGGCCACCATGCCCGCTGCCGCGCAGCTTCTGCTCTCCGCCCTCTCCAAACAGGTACCCACGCACCCCGAATCCGCGCCCTTGACCAGCGAACTTCCCCTCGCCGACGTCTCCCACCTGATCAGTGGGCCGCCGCTCGCCGACGTCTCCCTCCTGCTCGGCGAATCCTCGTTCGCCGATTCCGCGCCGCTGACCAGCGAGCCTCCGCTCGCCGATGCCACCCCTCTCACGAGCGAGCCTCCGCTCGCCGCCGTCGCCCCTCTGACCAGCGAGCCGACCGCACCCGGCACCGCAGGGGGCATGGAGTTCCCAGGAGTCTGAATGGGCTTGTCCCGGCTCGCCGCACTGCACGGTGTCGCCACCTCCTACTCCCCGTCGCCGGATGTCACGGTGTCCGTCCCCGACGACACGGTCATCGCCGTGCTCGCCGCGCTGGGCGTCGACGCCGGCACTCCGGCGGACGTACGGAAGTGCCTCGTCGCCGCGGAGTCCCGCTCGCGCCTGCTGCCGCCGACCGTGGTGGTCTGGGTCGGCGAGCCCCTGCCGCCCGCCCTCACGGGACTGCCCCCCGGCTCGACCGTCACGGTCGAGCCGGAGCCGCCCGAGACCCCGGGACGCCCCTCGGGCCGCCCGCCCGCCCCGCTGAGCATGCGCGCCCGGGCGGCCGCCCCCGCCCCGCCCGTGCCGCCCCCGGGCGCCTCCGCCCCGCCCGTGCCGCCTGCGACGGGCACCGCGGGTGCCTCCGTGCCGGCGGTGACGGTGCCCGCGGGAGGCGCCACCGCCTCCGCGCCGCCCGCGGGCACCGTCAGCGCCTTCGCCACCGCCTCCGCCTCCGCGCCGCACCCGCAGCGCGCCGACGGGGTGCCCGGAGCTCCGGCGGCCGTCCCCGCCTGGTGGATCCCGCCCGCCCCCGGCGTCCACCGCGTCCACGTCCGTACGCCCGACCACCGCCGCGCCACGGCCACCCTGGTCGTCGCCCCGCCCCGCGTCCCGCAGCCGCCCGAGCGCTCCCACGGGTTCCTGGTCCAGCTCTACTCCCTGCTCTCCGCCCGCTCCTGGGGCATGGGCGACCTCGGTGACCTGGCGGACCTCGCCGCCTGGTCCGGGCGGACCCTCGGCTCCGGGTTCGTCCAGGTCAACCCGCTGCACGCGGCCGTTCCCGGGCGCCCCACCGACCCTTCCCCCTACCGCCCCTCCTCGCGCCGCTTCCCCGACCCGGTGCACCTGCGCGTCGAGTCGATCCCCGAGTACGGCCACGTCCGCGACCGGGCCGCCCTGGACGACCTCCGGCAGGACGCCGCCGCCCTCGGCGAGGCCGTGCTGAACAAGGGCGCGCTGATCGACCGGGACGCCGTCTGGGAGCTGAAGCGCCAGGCTCTGGAGCTGGTCGTCGAGGTGCCGCTCACCCCGGGCCGCCGCGCCGCCTACTGCGACTTCCTGGCCGAGCAGGGCCAGGCGCTGGAGGACCACGCCCTGTGGTGCGCGCTCGCCGAGGTGCACGGCCCCGACTGGAACACCTGGCCCGAGGCCCTGCGCGACCCCCGCTCCCCGGGAACGGCCCGTGCCCGCACCGAGCTGCTGGACCGGGTCGACTTCCACTGCCGCCTCGCCTGGCTGACCGCCACCCAGCTCGCCGACGCCCAGCGGGCCGCCGAGGACGCCGGAATGGGCATCGGGATCGTCCACGACCTCGCCGTCGGTGTGCACCCGGCCGGCGCCGACACCTGGGCCCAGCAGGACGCCTTCGCCCACGGCATGTCCGTCGGCGCGCCCCCCGACGCCTTCAACGCGCGCGGCCAGGACTGGGGCCTGCCGCCCTGGCGCCCCGACGTCCTCGCCGCCACCGGCTACGCCGCCTACCGGGGCCTGCTGCGCGGACTGCTGGCCCACGCCGGGGCCCTGCGTATCGACCACGTCATGGGCCTGTTCCGGCTCTGGTGGGTCCCCGAGGGGCGCCCGCCCACCGACGGCACCTACGTCGCCCAGGACGCCGAGGCGATGCTCGCCGTTCTCGTCCTGGAGGCCCACCGGGCCCGGGCGGCCGTCGTCGGCGAGGATCTCGGCACCGTCGAGCCCGGGGTCCGCGAGGCGCTCGCCCGGCGCGGTGTGCTCGGCACCTCGGTGCTCTGGTTCGAGCGCGACTGGGACGGCGACGGCCGGCCGCTCGCCCCGGAGAAGTGGCGGCGGGACTGCCTGGCCACCGCCACCACCCACGATCTGCCCTCCACCGCCGCCCGGCTGACCGGCGACCACGTGACGCTGCGCCACCGCCTCGGACTGCTCACCCGCCCCCTGGAGGAGGAGCTGACCGAGGACGTCACCGACACCGCAGAGTGGCTGGCCCTCCTCGCCCGGCTGCGGATGCTCCCCGAGGGCGACGGCGACGAGGAGGCCGCCGTCCGCGCCGTCCACCGCTTCCTGCTGCGCACCCCCGCCCGGATGACCGGTGTCTGGCTCCCCGACACCATGGGCGACCGCCGCCCCCAGAATCTCCCCGGCACCTGGGACCAGTACCCCAACTGGCGCCTCCCGATCGCCGACGCCGAGGGCCATCCGGTCACCCTGGAGGAGATCACCGCCTCCCCCCGGCTGCACGCGCTGATGGACGTCCTGCGGCCCCGAAAGCCTCGTACGGCACCCCCGGGCGAGCGCCGTCCCTAGCCGTTCGCTACGTTGGCACCGTGGAAAAGATGAACGCTATGCGCGCCGGCGTCGTTGCGGCCGGGACGACGCTGATGATGCTGCTCATGTCGAGCCCGGCGCTCGCGCTCACGCCCGACGACGGTGACGACCCGGCTCCGCGCCTGAGCGCGATGGAGACCATCGGTCTCTACGTCGTCGCGCCCATCGCCCTGTTCGTGGTGATCACGGGCCTGGTCATGGTCCTGGACAAGTCCAAGAAGCAGGTCTGACCCGCACACGTACGACATGCGTGAACGGTGCGCCGCCGGTGGGAACCACCGCGCGGCGCACCCGTGCGTCCGGCCCCGGACGGGAACAGGACGTCGGACCGTGCCGGGGCCCGGGCCGGGCCGGTAGGTTGCGCCCATGACCGAGTGGGACGTCAAGAAGCTCCGCATCCTGCGCACCCTGCGCGACCGGGGCACCGTGACGGCGACCGCCGAGGCGCTCCGGATGACTCCCTCCGCCGTCTCCCAGCAGCTCACCAACCTGGCCAAGCAGCTCGGGGTCGACCTCCTGGAGGCCCAGGGCCGCCGGGTCCGCCTCACCGACGCCGCCCATCTCGTCCTGCGCCACGCCGAGGCGGTCTTCGCCCAACTGGAGCGGGCCGAGGCGGAACTGACCGGCTATCTGCGCGGCGAGGCCGGCGAGGTCAGGGTGGCCGCGTTCTCCACCGCCGTGCCCGCCCTCGTCGTCCCCGCCGTCCGGCTGCTGCGCGCCGAGGACCGCCCGGGACCCGACGTACGCGTACGGGAGGCCGAGGCCGCCCAGGCGTACGAGCTGCTCACCGCGGGCGAGGTTGACCTGGCCCTGTCGCTGGCCGCCCACGCGCCCACCGCCCGCGACCCCCGCTTCAGCCTCTTCCCGCTGCTCGTCGACCCGCTGGACGTGGCGCTCCCCGCCGGCCACCCGCTGGCGGGCGCACCCGCGCCGCGGCTCGCGGACCTGGCCGCCGACCGCTGGATCTTCGGCGGCTCGGGACCCTGGTCCGAGATCACCACCGCCGCCTGCGAGGCGGCGGGCTTCGTCCCCGAGCAGGCCCACAGCGCCGCCGGATGGACCGCGATCCTCGCCCTGGTCGAGGCGGGCATGGGCGTCGCGCTGGTCCCCCGGATGGCCGCCCGGGAGCGTCGCGAGGGCGTGGTGATGCGGGTGCTGGAGGCGGACCGGCCGCGCCGCCACGTGGTGGCGGCGGTCCGGCACGGGGCCGAGAGCGGACCGGCGGTGGCCCGGGTCCTCGCGGCACTCACCAGCGCAGCCGCATCGTTCGGCTGAGCTGAAAGATATCTGCGAAAACTTTCGATGGACCTGATGGGTCCGGTTGCGTGAAGGTAGGAGCCATGACCTTCGACGCGAGCGAGACCGCATTCCAGGACCCCGACACCGACCCCCACGCCAATGACGCCGCGCCCTACGGCGGCGGCGACCCGTACGCCGACTACCGCGAAGCCGGAGACCTCCCCTTCACCGAGCTGGTCGACCTCGCCGACCGCCGCCTCGGCGCGGGCGTGATCGCCGCCAACGACGAGTTCTTCGCCGAGCGCGAGAACCTCCTGATCCGTGAGCGCGCCGTCTTCGACCCCGAGCACTTCGGGCACAAGGGCAAGATCATGGACGGCTGGGAGACCCGCCGTCGCAGGGGCGCGGACGCCGAGAACCCCTTCCCGGCCCCCGGGGACCACGACTGGGCCATCGTCCGGCTCGGCGCGCCCGGGATCGTCCGCGGCCTGATCGTCGACACCGCCCACTTCCGCGGCAACTACCCGCAGCGCGTATCGGTGCAGGCCACCTCCGTCGAGGGTGCCCCGAGCCCCGAGCAGCTCCTCGCCGACGACGTGAAGTGGGAGGAGATCCTCCCGCCCACCCCCGTACGCGGCCACGCCGCCAACGCCTTCGAGATCACCGGCGGCCGCCGCTACACCCACCTGCGCCTCTGCCAGCACCCCGACGGCGGCATCGCCCGCCTCCGCGTGCACGGCGAGGTCGTCCCGGACCCGGCCTGGCTCGCCGCGCTCGGCACCATCGACCTGATCTCGGTCCTCAACGGCGGTACGTACGAGGACGCCTCCGACCGCTTCTACTCCTCGCCCACCCAGATCATCCTGCCGGGCACCTCCCGCAAGATGGACGACGGCTGGGAGAACCGCCGCCGCCGGGTCCGCGACACCAACGACTGGGTCCGCTTCCGCCTCCCCGCCCAGGGCGCGGTCCGCGCGATCGAGATCGACACCGCCTACCTCAAGGGCAACTCCGCCGGCTGGATCGCCCTCCAGGGCCGCAACGGCGACATCGGCGAGTGGTTCGAGATCGTCCCGCGCACCCGCCTCCAGCCCGACACCCTCCACCGCTTCGTGCTGCGCGCCCAGGCCGTCGTCACCCACGTCCGCCTCGACGCCTTTCCCGACGGCGGGGTGGCCCGGATGCGCCTGCACGGCACGCTCACGGAGTCCGGCGCCGCCGAGCTGACCCGCCGCTACGAGGAGTCGGGCGCCTGACCCCGTAACCCTCGGGGCGACACCCCTCGAGTTCCCGCCCGGCGGACGGTTGCGCTCCAGCGCCCGCCCGCCGGGCGGTTTCCACACCGGGCAGGCGGCTCAGGCGACGTACGCGGAGAAGCGCAGCGTCTTCGCCAGCACCCGCCAGGTCCCCCAGGCGAACACCCGGTTCACCGTGTTGCAGAGGGCCTCGCCCGTGCAGTCGGTGGGCCGGTCCTGCCAGGCGCGGACCGTCAGGGAGTGGAAGCCGAGGGTCCGCGAGAAGGCGAAGCGGATGTGCATGCCCCGGCCCAGCTGGTGCCCCGGCAGCGTGTTGATCTGGAAGAAGTCGTTACCGATGTACTCCACCTCGACCGGATTGCCGCCCAGCAGCTCGCAGCGGGCCCCCGCCCGGATCCGCCCCGCACAGCCACCGCTGACCGGGAACAGTCAGAAGTGGTCGGTCAGCTGCTTCCGGACGTCGTCCGCGCCGGTGAACGGATGCAGCCCGAGGCTGTAGCCGTACGTATAGAGGTCGTAGCAGCCCGCCGGACCGGCCCGGCAGTCCGGCCGGCCGGCCACCGGGCCGGCGGGGCCCGTCAGCAGACCCGCGCACAGCGCCGGCGCGACCGGCACGGCGGCGAAGCCGGGCATCCGAACCCTCCCGTGGCCTGCGACCGAAGCTTCCTGCGACGACCCTTCGGACCGTAGGCCACGGGAGACCCCACCGCGCGCGGGCGGCCCCCGAACGCGCGAGGGGGCCGCACGGACGGCGCACGCGGGCACGGGCTAGCCTGCGGACGTTCACACCCGCTACCGCACTCCCCGGGGGACCAGCAGATGGCAGAGGCCGTGCTGTGCGAGGGGCTGGATTTGGACTACCCGGACGCCACGACGGTCGTCGTGGTCGTCTCGGACGTGGCGGACCATCACGAGCGCGCCGCGGCCCGCCTCGGGTCGTACGGGTACGAGGGGGAGAACTGCCTCTACCTGGTGCAGACGGACGGCTGGGCCGAACGGCGGCTGGACGGTGAGCTGCTGACCGTGGACATCGTCGCCCACCCCGCCCTGCTCCGAGGGCTGGAGGTGGACCGGGAGCGGTTCACCGCGCGCTCCGTGGGCGACCCGGCGGTGCTGCGGCTGCTGCGGGTGGAGGCGCGCGTCGACCCCGGGGCGTACGGCCGGGCCTCGGAGCTGACGCTCGTCCTGACCGTGCCCGCCGGGACCCCGGCCGGGCAGGCCGTGGAGCGGGTCCGGACCGGCGAGGACTGGCCGCTCGTCCTCACGCCGCGGCCGGAGTAGCGGGCCGCCGGGAACCGCAGGGGCGCCCCCTCCGCCGCGGCGGAGGGGGCGCCCCTCGGGGCCGTACGCGAAGGGGTCAGGCCGTGGCCGCCGCCGCGTCCGCCGCCCGGGCCTTCAGGGCGCGCTCCACACCGGACCGCGACTCCGACATCAGCCGGCGCAGGGCCGCGCTCGGCTCGGCCGAGGCCAGCCAGGCGTCCGTGGCCTCCAGCGTCTCCGGGGCGACCTGGAGGGCCGGGTAGAGGCCCACGATGATCTGCTGGGCCATCTCGTGGCTGCGCGAGACCGAGACGTCCTTCACCGAGGCGAAGTACTTCTCCGTGTACGGGGCCAGCAGCTCGCGCTGGTCCGTCTGGACGAAGCCGCTGATGACCGCTTCCTGGAGCGAGTTCGGCAGCTCGCCGGACTCCACGACCGAGGCCCACGCCTCGTCCTTGGCCTCCTGCGTGGGCTGGGCCGCCCGCGCGGAGGCCGCGTGGCGCTCGCCCGCCGCCGTCCGGTCGCGCTCGTACTCGGCGGCGATCTCCTCCTCGTCCAGCAGCCCGGTGGCCGCCAGCCGCTGCACGAACGCCCATCGCAGCTCGGTGTCGACGGCCAGGCCCTCGATGGTCTCCGTGCCGTCCAGCAGCGACTGGAGCAGATCCAGCTGCTGCGGGTTGCGGGCGGTGGCCGCGAAGGCGCGGGCCCAGGCCAGCTGGTGGTCGCTGCCCGGCTCCGCCGCGTGCAGGTGCGCCAGCGTCGCCTCGGTCCACTGGATCAGCGCGGCCTCCCGGGCCTCCGGCGCCGCGTACAGGTCGAGGGCCAGCTTCACCTGGCGGTGCAGCGACTGCACGACGCCGATGTCCGACTCCTTGCCGATGCCGGAGAGCACCAGGGCGAGGTAGTCGCGGGTGGCCAGCTCGCCGTCGCGCGTCATGTCCCAGGCCGAGGCCCAGCTCAGGGCGCGCGGCAGCGACTCGGTGAAGTCGCCCAGGTGCTCGGTGACGACCCGCAGCGACTCCTCGTCGAGGCGGACCTTGGCGTAGGAGAGGTCGTCGTCGTTGAGCAGGACGACCGCCGGGCGGGCCCTGCCCACCAGGGCCGGCACGTCGGTGCGCTCGCCGTCGACGTCCAGCTCGATCCGGTCGGTGCGCACCAGCTTGCCGTCCGCGTCGAGGTCGTAGGCGCCGATGGCGATGCGGTGCGGGCGCAGCGTCGGCTCGCCCTTCGCGCCGGCGGGCAGCGCGGGGGCCTCCTGGAGCACGGTGAAGGAGGTGACCCGGCCGTTCTCGTCGGTCTCGATCTCCGGGCGCAGGATGTTGATGCCCGCCGTCTCCAGCCACGCCTTCGACCAGGTCTTCAGATCGCGGCCGGAGGTCTTCTCCAGGGCGCCCAGCAGGTCGGAGAGGCGGGTGTTGCCGAAGGCGTGCGCCTTGAAGTACGCCTGGACGCCCTGGAAGAACGCGTCCTTGCCGACGTACGCCACGAGCTGCTTGAGCACGGAGGCGCCCTTGGCGTACGTGATCCCGTCGAAGTTGACGAGGACGTCGTCCAGGTCCTGGATGTCCGCCATGATCGGGTGCGTGGAGGGCAGCTGGTCCTGCCGGTACGCCCAGGTCTTCATGGAGTTGGCGAACGTGGTCCAGGAGTGCGGCCACTTCGATCCGGCGGCGTCCGCCTGGCAGGCGATCGAGGTGTAGGTGGCGAACGACTCGTTCAGCCAGAGGTCGTTCCACCACTCCATCGTCACGAGGTCGCCGAACCACATGTGGGCCAGCTCGTGCAGGATCGTCTCGGCCCGCACCTCGTACGCCGCGTCCGTCACCTTGGAGCGGAAGACGTACTGGTCGCGGATGGTGACCGCGCCCGCGTTCTCCATCGCGCCCGCGTTGAACTCCGGGACGAAGAGCTGGTCGTACTTGGCGAACGGGTACGCGTAGTCGAACTTCTCCTGGAACCACTCGAAGCCCTGCCGGGTGACGTCGAAGATGTCCTCCGCGTCCAGGTACTCCGCGAGGGAGGGGCGGCAGTAGATGCCGAGCGGGACGGACTGGCCGTCCTTCTCGTAGCTGCTGTGCACCGCGTGGTACGGGCCCACGATGAGGGCCGTGATGTACGTGGAGATGCGCGGCGTCGGCTCGAAGGCCCAGACGTCGCCCGCAGGCTCCGGCGTCGGGGAGTTCGAGACGACCGTCCAGCCGGCGGGGGCCTTCACGGTGAACTGGAAGGTCGCCTTCAGGTCCGGCTGCTCGAACGAGGCGAAGACGCGGCGGGAGTCCGGGACCTCGAACTGCGTGTACAGATAGGCCTGTTCGTCGACCGGGTCGACGAACCGGTGCAGGCCCTCGCCGGTGTTGGTGTACGAGCAGTCGGCGACGACCTTCAGCTCGTTGGCGCCCGCGCGCAGATGCGGCAGGGCGATCCGCGCGTCGCGGAACACGGCGGCCACGTCCAGGTCCTTGCCGTTCAGCACGACGTCGTGGACGGCCGGCGCGACCAGGTCGATGAACGACTCCGCACCCGCCTCCGCGCAGTCGAAGCGCACGGTGGTCACGGACCGGTAGGTGCCGCCCTCCTGCGCTCCGGAGAGGTCGAGGTCGATCTCGTACGCGTCCACGGTCAGCAGGCGCGCCCGCTCCTGTGCCTCTTCGCGGGTCAGATTCGTGCCAGGCACGCGGTCAGCTCCTAGGTGTGCGACTTGATAAGCGACGTTTCCACCCATCCTTCCACGCACGTGCTCCCAACGCGATGTCCGTTTTCCGCCGGACGCGGACGGTTCCGCGGGACACGCTCGGACCATGACCGGACATCAGCCACGCCCCATCGATCCCGCCGCCCTCGCCGAACTTCGCACCGCCGACGACGCGGGCCGGCCCTGCCGCCCGTACCCCGCGGCAGGGGGCGGCCACCCCCTGCGCTGCTGTCTGCGCGGCTGCCGGCCGGGGGAGCGCATCGCCCTCGTCTCCTACGCCCCGCTGCGACGCTGGGCCGCCGCGACCGGGGCGAGCCCGGGGGCGTACGACGAGCAGGGGCCCGTCTTCATCCATGCCGAGGAGTGCCCGGGACCGGCCCCGGAGCAAGCCGGATATCCCTTCGCGCGGGCGGGCGCGCTGCGCGCGGTGCGCCGCTACGACGCCCGGGGGCACATCGTGGGCGGCCGGCTGCTGGAGCTTCCGGCCGACCCGGAGAAGGGCTTCGACGCGGCCCTCGACGAGGCGTTCGCGGACCCCGAGGTGGTGGTGGCGCACGTGCGGGCCGTGGAGTACGGGTGCTTCCACTTCGAGGTGCGGCGAGGCTGAGGCGGTACGGGTACGGGGAGGGGGCGGCCACCGGTGTCCGGTGCCCGCCCCCTCCCCGTACGCGTGACGCCGCGGGTCAGCCCTTCAGCTCGGCCGCCACCAGCTCCGCGATCTGCACGGCGTTCAGCGCCGCGCCCTTGCGGAGGTTGTCGTTGGAGACGAACAGCGCGAGCCCGTGCTCGACCGTCTCGTCGACCCGGACGCGGCCCACGAAGGAGGCGTCCTTGCCGGCCGCCTGGAGCGGCGTCGGGATCTCCGAGAGCTCGACGCCCTCGGCGTCCTTCAGCAGCTCCAGGGCGCGCTCGACGCCGATCGGACGGGCGAAGCGGGCGTTGATCTGGAGCGAGTGGCCGGAGAAGACCGGGACCCGGACGCAGGTGCCGGACACCTTCAGCTCCGGGATCTCCAGGATCTTGCGGGACTCGTTGCGGAGCTTCTGCTCCTCGTCCGTCTCGAACGAGCCGTCGTCCACGATCGAGCCCGCCAGCGGCAGCACGTTGAAGGCGATCGGGCGCTTGTAGACGGCCGGCTCGGGGAAGTCCACGGCCTCGCCGTCGTGGGCCAGCTTCTCGGCCTCGGCGACGACCTTGGCGGCCTGGCCGTGCAGCTCGGCGACCCCGGCGACCCCGGAGCCGGACACGGCCTGGTAGGTGGCGACGGTCAGCGCTTCGAGACCGGCCTCGTCGTGCAGCGGGCGCAGCACGGGCATCGCGGCCATCGTCGTGCAGTTCGGGTTGGCGATGATCCCCTTGGGGCGGACCCGGGCCGCGTGCGGGTTGACCTCGGAGACGACGAGGGGGACCTCGGGGTCCTTGCGCCAGGCGGAGGAGTTGTCGATCACCACGGCGCCCTGGGCGGCGACCTTCTCGGCCAGCGCCTTCGAGGTCGCGCCGCCGGCGGAGAAGAGCACGATGTCCAGGCCCGTGTAGTCGGCCGCGGAGGCGTCCTCGACGGTGACGCCGGAGCCCTTGAAGTCGATCGTGGAGCCCGCGGACCGGGCGGAGGCGAACAGCCGCAGCTCGTCGACCGGGAAGTCCCGCTCGGCCAGGATCCTGAGCATGACAGTGCCGACCTGACCGGTGGCGCCGACGATTCCGACCTTCACGAGGACTCCTCTGTTCTGCACGTGCGGCGTCTGCTCGTCCGTGCGGCTGTACGGCCCGTTTGCCGCTCCATGATGCGTATGTCCTGGCCCGCCTTGTCCAATCCATTGTCCGACCTGCGGACTCTTCCCGCGAGGACCGCAGATTCTGCAACGTCCGTGCCCACGGGGGGAAACATCTGCGGCGGGCGGCCGGGGCTGTGACGAGGAACACGCGCAGCGGGGCGGGTGCTCGTGAGAGCGCCCGCCCCGCCGTCGTGCCGATGGGGTCCGTCACGGCCCCGTGGGAGCCGTTGCGGGGTCCGTTACGGCGTGACCTTCTCGATCACGACGCTGCCGGTGCCCGCGGCGGTGCCGCGCGCGTTGACCAGCTTGACCTCGCCGAAGAACTGACGGCCCGCGGGGGCCGCCCCGGCCACCACGACCTCGGCGCCGACCTGGGCCGACGCGCCGTTGGCCAGGTTCACCGCCTTGGTGGAGTCGACCTTGATCGTGCCGAGCGACGCCGCGTAGTACACGTCGCGGTAGTCGTACGTGGTCGACCCGGTCGGGACCGAGTAGCCGTCGATGACGACGGTGTACGTGCCCGCGGCGGGCTTCAGCAGGCTGACCGTCTCCTCGGAACCGGCGGTGGTCCCGCTGCCGACCTGCGTGGCGCCCCGGAAGACGTACAGGTCGAGGTCGGCGTTGGCGTCCGACGTGCCGCCGATGGCGACGTCGAGCTTCTCGACGCCCGCGCCGATGGTGACCGTGGTCTCACGGGTCTCGCCCGTCGAGATCGACGGCTTCGCCACCTTGGCCGAACCCAGCGAGCCGCCCTGGAGCTTGCCCTGGAGGTCGGCGGCGCCGTTGGTGACCGTCCAGTTCACCGCGGCCGGAGTGCCGATCTTCGCCTCGGCGATGGTCTGCACCGCCGGGTCGAAGGTCGCGCCGAGCAGCGAGACGTCCAGCTTGTACGGGTTGTCCAGCAGCGGCGACGTACGACGCGCCTCGACCTCGATCTCCCACACGCCGGGCTGCGGGTCCTTGTAGGAACGCGCGTCCGGGCGGCAGGTGTTGGCCGGGTTCTCGTAGTTCGGGTAGCAGAAGGTCGTCGTGGTCGGGTCGACCGGCGTCCCGTACGGGTGCAGGGAGACGAACCGCGTCTGGCTGCCCGAGCGCAGCGCGCTGAGGGCGACCTCAAGGGTCTTCGCGCCCTCGGGCACGTTGACGAAGTACGACGTGGTGCCGTTGCGCTGGACCGAGCCGGACGCCTTGTAGGCGTAGCCGGGCTGCTGCAGCTCGTGGGCGACGACGACCGTGGTCATGATCTGGTGGTCCACGCCGGAGGTCTTCTTGTCGTCGACCCGCAGGATGGCGCTGTGGACGCCGGCGGACTTCGCCTTCGCCTTGACCTTGACCTTGACCGGCGTGCCGAGCGGCAGCGAGACGTACTGGGGGCTGCTCAGCTCGAAGGTGCCGTCGTTGTTCCTCCAGGACAGCTTGTGCTGGACGTTGCGGTCCGGGCCCGTGGTGCGGGTGACGACGACGTCGTAGACCTTGGTCTCGCCGACCTTCAGGCCGCCCTCGCGGTCGTAGAGGCCGGTGCCGAAGCCCGGGTCCTTGAGCGCGAAGTCGATCGCGGTGTCGACCGGGGCCTTCACCGAGAACTCGTGCGCGGGCTTGCCCTGCTTGGCGATCTGCTTCCACGCCTTGACGATGTTGATCAGACCGGAGCCCTGGGCGTGCGCGGGCACGTCCTCGATGTGGGTCGCGGTGCTGGTCAGCGCGGTACGCAGGTCGGCCGGGGGAAGCTCGATGCCCTTCTGCTTCGCCGCCGACAGCAGCAGCGCCGCGGCGCCCGCCGCCTGCGGGGAGGCCATCGAGGTGCCCTGGAGCATGGAGTAGCCGGCCGGCAGGGCGTAACCCGCCTCCTTGACCGGACCGCCCGGCGCCCAGGTCTGGGTGGTGTTGATGGACGCGCCCGGCGCCGCGATGACCGGCGTGAAGCCGCCGTCCTCACGCGGACCGCGCGAGGAGAAGGGCTGCATGTCGTACTTCTTGGTGACGTTGGAGCCGTAGTTGGCCGCCCACGTCTCCTTGGAGATCGACGCGCCGACCGAGATCACGTGGTCGGCGACCGACGGGTCACCGATGGTGTTGAGCCCCGGGCCGCTGTTGCCGGCCGAGATGACCAGCTGCACGCCGTAGATGTCGATGAGCCGCTTGTACAGCTCGGCGCGCGCGTTGTTGCCGTCGTTCAGCGGCGGCAGGCCGCCGATCGACATGTTGACGATGTCGACGCCGCGGTTGACGACGAGGTCGATCATGCCCTCGGTCAGCGCGATGTTGGTGCAGCCGCCGGACCAGGTGCAGGCGCGCGAGGAGACGATCTTGGCGCCGGGGGCGGCGCCGTTCATCTCGCCGCCGAACAGCCCGTTGGCCGCGGTGATGCCGGCGACGTGGGTGCCGTGCGCGCCCTCGATGACGCCGATGTTGACGAAGTCGGCCTTCGCGCCGGAGGCGTTGAGGACGACGTTCTTGCGGGTCTCGACGACGAACGGGATGCGCTCGACGACCTGGGTGCGCGGGTCGTCCTCACCGAAGTAGGAGACCTGGAACTTCTCCTTGTACGGCTTGAGGACCGTGTCGTCGGAGAAGTCCGCGTTGTTGTTCAGGTCCACCCGGGTGGTGCCGGTGACCGGGTCGTACAGCACGCCCCAGACGTCGGTGGTGTCACCGTCGCGGTTGAGGTCGCCCGCCATCTCGCCGCCGGTGGTGGCCGCCTCGGCGAACGTGGCGAACTTGTAGCTGCCCGCCGGCGCCGAGTAGGTCTTCCCGCCGGACGTGAACGTCGGGCCGGTGACGGTCTGCGACATCTGCAGCCAGGTGCCGTCGCCGTCGTTCACCGGGTCGGTCGCGGTCACCCAGTCGACGATCTTGCGCTCGCCGGTGGTGGTCTTCTTCAGGGCCGGGTGACCGAGGTCGACGCCGGAGTCCAGGACGCCGATGGTGATCCCGCGGCCGTCGGCCGTCGGGTGCTTCTCGACGAAGTCGACCGCGCCCGTCTCGAACGACGGGTTGTACGGGTTCTTCGCCGGGGTCTTCTTGTCCGGCGCCGCGTAACTGCCCGTGGCCTTCGGCTGCTTCGCTCCGGCGGCCCGGTCGCCCTTGGGCGTCGGGTCGTCCAGCTTGATCTCCTGCTTGAGATCGATGCCGAGGACGGAGGAGAGCTTGGAGGCCGCCTTGATGGTGGCCTCGGCGCGGCTGGTCGGGACCGTCGCCCGGACGTAGCCGAGCTTGTCGTAGGTCCGGCCGAGCACGGAGCCCTCGACGGCGTCCAGCTGCTTGCTGACCTGCTCGGTCGCCCCCGGGGTGGTGGCGACCATCATCGTGACGCTCTTCTCGCCCTTGGCCTCGGCCTTCGCCAGGACATCGGCGTCGGCCTTGCCGAGCTTGTCGCCCCGGTCGCTCGTGGCGGCCGGTTTGACGGGTGCCGGTGCCGGGTCCTCGGCGGCGAACACCGGAGCGGCGCCGGAGGCGGCGAGTGCGGCCGCCAGTCCGGCAGCGGCCGCGATACGAGCCGCGCGTCTGGCCCCGGGTATGGAGCTGGGGGATTCCTTGGTCATCAGCATCCCTGTAATTGAAAGAGAGAGTCCGGAATTCGGTACCGGATGACCGCTCAGCCTGTCGTAAATGACAGGGGTTTGTGGAGAGTTGGCGGAGGCCAGTCAGGGACATGGCATAGATCCGCCAGGGGGCGCGATATGCCACGAGGGATGAATGAGGTCAAACAGTGCGTCCGTGGCGCCTGATGGCACGGATGGCGGCCGCCGTGGTCCGGACCAGGGGTGTCGGTGGCCGAGGCCGGACGGGTCGGTGGCCGGGAACAGTCGGGGCCCACGGGGCTGTTCGCCCCGTGGGCCGGCCCGGCCGCAGCGCCTTCCCGGCCGGCCCTTCTGTCCGGCCTTCCCCGTCGGCCGTCCCCGCCGGCCTTCCTGTCCGGCCTTCGGGGCCGGCCCCTTCACGCAGCCGCCCCGCTCAGCGCGGCAGCACCATCACGTACGCCGCCGGCTCCCGGTCGGCCGCCGCCATCAGCGCCGTCCGCACCACCGTCGCCTGCTGGTCCGCCGACTCACGCAGCTTCCTCGGCGTGAGGTGGACGACCGTGATCCCGAGCCGCTCCAGATGCTCACGCTTCGTGGCGTACGCCGACCACTGCGGGTCCTCCTCCGCCCGGCCTCCGCGCCCCGGCGCGCCGTACCGGGGCGCGCGGGCGTCCAGCTCCACCGCCACCGCCTGGTCGGGCCAGTAGGCGTCGACCCCGCCGAGCCGCGGCCCGCCCGGCAGCCGCAGCTCCACGTTCCACACCGGCTCCGGCAGCCCGTGCTCGCGCACCATCGCGTACAGCCGCGCCTCCGCCACCGCCCGCCCCTCGGCCAGCAGCGCATCGACCGCGCCCACCACGGCGGGCCGCCCCAGCAGCTTCGCCTCGCTCAACTCCCTTACCACGGAGGCCGGTTCGCAGTGCCCGTCACGGACCGCCTCGGTCAGCAGCCGGCGGACGACCGCCGCCTCGGCCGTGCCGGCCACCGCGTCCGCCAGGGCCCGTTCCACCGGTGCGACGGGCACCTCGCCCACCCGCACCGGGTTCGGCATCGAGGCGGTCCGCAGCACCTCCACGAACCGGGTGGACCGCAGCCGCCGGGTGCGCGGGACCAGCACGTCGATCCGGTGCAGCGCCGCCACGTCCCCGGCCGCGGCGAAGCCGTACAGCGCGAGCGCGGCGATCCCGGTGACCATCGACTCGCCGTACCCCGCGTCCGCGGCGTCCGCCGGGCCCGCCGGAGCGCGCCGCGCGGAGACCGGCGGCCGGCCCGCGTAGAGCAGCGCTCCGTGCAGCCGCTCCCGGCCGGTGGCCGGGCCCGGGTGCAGGAGATAGACCCCCGGCAACAGGTGCTGCCACGGGCCGCCGGGCAGGCACTGGGCGGACGTCTGCGCCGCGGACACGCCCCGTGCCCTCAACTGGGCGGCGGACAGGACGCGGTGCGCCACGTCCTCGGGGTGGCGGGGGAGGCGGGGGAGCCGGGGGGAGAGCGGGGTGTTCTGGGTCATGTCCCGGGGTTTCCCGCCCGTGGAGGGTGCCCTAACCCCTGTTACACGCCCGTCGACAATCCCGGACAACGCCGTCCTAAAGCACGAACGTTCGACAACCGAAATGGGCCGTCGCGCCGGGAATCGGAGCGGGGCGACTCGGGCGGGTGTACGAGCGCCGCTTCCACGCCGCACGCACGCCTCGCCCGAGCGCCCCCTGCCTCCCCGCTCGACCCACCGGCGGCGCAGGGGCGGGGCTGGTTGGTCCTACGCCGCGGCCCGGTCGCACTCCTGGCCGCGCAGTGCCCGCGCGAGATCGTCCCGGGCCTCCAGCACCAGCCGCCGCAGCGCCGGGGCGGCGTTCTCGTGCTCGCCCAGCCAGGCGTCGGTCGCCGCGAGGGTCGCGGCGCTGTCCTGGAGGCCGGGGAACATCCCCCGCACCACGTGCATGCCGATCTGGATGGACCGCTCCGCCCAGATCCGCTCGATCACCTCGAAGTAGCGGCTCGTGTAGGGGGCGAGCAGCTCCCGCTGGGAGGGCTGCCCGAAGCCGGAGATCGTCGCCTCGACCAGCGCGTTGGACAGCTTGTCCGACTCCACGACCGCCGCCCACGCCTGCGCCTTGACCGCCTCCGAGGGGCGCGAGGCCAGGCACCGCACGTGGTGGCGCTTGCCGGAGGCCGTGTCGTCGCGGGCCAGCTCGGCGTCGATCGCCGCCTCGTTCGCCGCCCCGTGGGAGGCGAGCGGGGAGAGGAAGGCCCAGCGCAGCTCCTGGTCGACGTCGAGACCGTCGATCCGGGCCGTGCCCTCCAGCAGCCCGCCGAGCAGCTGGAAGTCCTCCTCGGACGAGGCGACCGCCGCGAAGAAGCGGGCCCAGGTCAGCTGGTGCTGGCTGCCCGGCTCGGCGCTCCGCAGCTCGCGCAGCGCGCCGTCGGCGAGCGCCCGGCCGCCCTCCTCGCGCCAGTCGGGGGCCGCGTAGTTGACCAGCGCGGACTGCGCCCAGGAGTGCAGCATCTGGAGGACGCCGATGTCGCTCTCCCGCCCGGCGTGCGCCAGCACCAGCGCGACGAAGTCGCGGGCCGGCATCAACGCGTCCCGGGTCAGGTTCCACAGGGCCGACCAGCACAGGGCCCGGGCCAGCGGGTCCGTGATCGCGCCCAGGTGGTCGCGGAGCGTGGCCAGCGAGCCCTCGTCGAAGCGGACCTTGCAGTACGTGAGGTCGTCGTCGTTGACCAGGATCAGATCGGGCCGCTCGGAGCCGGCCAGGGCCTCCACCACGCTCCGCTCACCGGCCACGTCCACCTCGGCGCGCGCGTAACGCGTCAGCTCGCCCTCCGGCGTACGCCGGTACAGGCCGACCGCGACGCGGTGCGGGCGCAGCTCCGGATGCGAGGCTGCGGCCTCCTGGACGACGGCCAGTTCGGCCAGCTTCCCGTCGGCGTCGTAACGGGGCACGGGGGTGAGCACGTTGACGCCCGCCGTCTGGAGCCAGGAGCGCGACCAGGCCGTCATGTCGCGGCCGGACGTCTCGGCCAGCACCGACAGCAGGTCGCCCAGGCGCGTGTTGCCGTAGGCGTGGCTCTTGAAGTAGCGCCGGGCGCCTTCGAGGAACGCGTCGCGCCCCACGTACGCCACGAGCTGCTTGAGCACGGAGGCGCCCTTGGCGTACGTGATCCCGTCGAAGTTCAGCTTGGCGTCCTCCAGGTCACGGATGTCCGCCGTGATGGGGTGCGTGGAGGGCAGCTGGTCGGCGCGGTAGGCCCACGCCTTGCGGTTGTTGGCGAAGGTGATCCAGCCGTTGGTGAAGCGGGTCGCCTCGACCATCGAGAAGGAGCCCATGAAGTCCGCGAAGGACTCCTTCAGCCACAGGTCGTCCCACCACTCCATGGTGACCAGGTCGCCGAACCACATGTGCGCCATCTCGTGCAGGATGACGTTGGCGCGCCGCTCGTAGGCCGCCGAGGTGACCTTGCCGCGGTAGATGTACTCCTCGCGGAACGTGACCATGCCCGGGTTCTCCATGGCCCCGAGGTTGTACTCGGGCACGAACGCCTGGTCGTACTTCCCGAAGGGGTACGGGTAGTCGAAGTGGTCGTGGAAGAAGTCCAGGCCCTGCTTGGTGATCAGGAAGACGTCGTCCGCGTCGAAGTGCTTCGCGAGGCCCTTGCGGCACATCGCGCCGAGCGGGATCTCCAGCGTGGTGCCGTCGTCGAACGTACGGCTGTAGTGATCGCTGACGTAGTGGTACGGACCGGCGACGACGGCCGTGATGTAGGTGGAGATCGGCTTCGTCTCGGCGAACGTCCGCACCCCGCCCTCGTGGGACTCCTCGGCCCCGTTGGACCAGACCCGCCAGCCTTCGGGGGCGGCCACCCGGAAGCGGTAGGGGGCCTTGAGGTCGGGCTGTTCGAAGTTGGCGAAGACGCGGCGGGCGTCGGCCGGCTCGTACTGCGTGTAGAGGTAGACCTCGCCGTCCTCCGGGTCGACGAAGCGGTGCATGCCCTCGCCGGTCCGGCTGTACGCGCAGCGGGCGTCGACCACGAGCGTGTTCTCGCCCTCGACGAGCCCGTCCAGCGCCACCCGCGTCCCGTCGAACACGACCGCCGGGTCGAGGGCCGTGCCGTTCAGCGTCACCGCGTCCACCCCCGGGGCCACCAGGTCGGCGAAGGTCGAGGCGCCCGCACGGGCCGAGCGGAACCGGATCGTGGTCAGCGAACGGAAGGTCCGCGGACCGGACTCCCCGTCGCCCCCGTCGGCCCCCTCGGGCTCGCCGACGGCGGACCGCAGGTCGAGCTCGACCTCGTATCCGTCGACGGTCAGCAGCTCGGCCCTCTTCTGGGCCTCGTCGCGGGACAGGTTTTCACCGGGCACGGGCACTCCTTCGTGACGCGCGTCATGTGTCGTGTTCGAACCCTTTGATCCTTGCACGCGTCGTCGTGCGGCTCCCGTGCGGGGAATGGGAGCCACTCCGGAGGTGTTCTCGCCCGCAGGTGGAACACGCCCTTCTGTGGAACACGCCCTTCTGAGGAGAGACATGTCCGAGAACACCCCGGCCGACGGCAGGACCCCGGTCGACTTCTGGTTCGACCCCCTCTGCCCCTGGGCGTGGATGACCTCGCGCTGGATGCTGGAGGTGGAGAAGGTCCGCGACGTCGAGGTCCGCTGGCACGTGATGAGCCTGGCCGTCCTGAACGAGGACAAGCTGGACGAGCTGCCCGAGGAGTACCGCGACATGCTGGAGAACCAGGCCTGGGGCCCGGTCCGGGTCGTCGTCGCCGCCCGGCAGCTCCACGGCGACGCGGTCGTCGGTCCCCTGTACACCGCGCTCGGCACCCGCTTCCACAACAACGGCGAAGGCCCCACCCGTGAGGCCGTCGCCGCCGCGCTGAAGGACGTCGGCCTGCCCGCCGACCTCGCCGACTACGCCGACTCCGACCGCTACGACACCGAGCTGCGGGCCTCCCACCAGGAGGGCATCGACAAGGTCGGCCAGGAGGTCGGCACCCCGGTCATCGCCGTTCCCGGCGCGGACGGCGAGCAGGTCGCCTTCTTCGGCCCGGTCGTCACGCCCGCGCCCAAGGGCGAGGATGCGGCGAAGCTCTGGGACGGCACGCTGCTGGTCGCCTCCATCCCGGGCTTCTACGAGATCAAGCGGACCCGGACCCAGGGCCCGGTCTTCGACTGACACCCGGGTGGCCGACAACGGGCCGGGGGGTCGGCCTCCGGCCCGTTGTCAGTGGTGCGTCGTACGGTGAGCAGCATGCGCATCTCACCGGAAATGATCACGATCGACTGTGCCGATCCCCAGGCCCTGGCGGCCTGGTGGGCCGAGGCGCTGGGCGTCGAGGACACGCAGGACTACGACGCGTTCGTCGTCCTCGCGGCGACCCCGCTGGTCCTCGGATTCCAGCGGGTGCCCGAGCCCAGGGCCACCAAGAACCGGGTGCACGTCGACTTCTCCTCGCCCGACCGCCCGGCCGACGTGGAGCGCCTGGCGAAGCTGGGCGCGACCGTCGTCGGCGAGCAGTCGATGCAGGGGATGTCCTGGACCGTCCTCAGGGATCCGGAGGGCAACGAGTTCTGCCTCTCCGACGCCGGGAGCCACTGACGCGGGGTCACTGACACGGGGCCACCCTCCCGTGGGCCGCTGGGCGCGGCCGCCCCGCGGCCCGGCCCCGGGCGCCTACTTGAGGCCGAGGATCTGCTCCAGCGGGTCGATGATGAAGTAGACGAGGAAGAGCGCGGCGGTGCCCCACAGCAGCCAGTGGACTTCGCGCGCCTTGCCCAGGCACGCCTTGATGACCACGTAGGCCACGAAGCCGGCGCCGATGCCGTTGGTGATGGAGTAGGTGAACGGCATGACGACGATGGTGAGGAAGGCCGGGATGGCGACGTCGTAGCGGTCCCAGTCGATGTGCTTGACCTGGGTCATCATCAGGAACCCGACTACGACGAGCGCGGGCGCCGCCGCCTGCATCGGCACGATCGTCAGGACGGGCGTCAGGAAGAGGGCCAGCGCGAACAGCCCGCCGGTGATCATGTTGGCGAAGCCGGTACGGGCGCCTTCGCCGACCCCCGCGGCGGACTCGATGTACGTGGTGGCCGACGACGAGGACGCCGCGCCACCGGCGACGGCGGCCGCGCCGTCGATGAGCAGGACGCGGCCGAGGCCGGGCACCTGACCCCGCTCGTCGAGGAGCCCGGCCTCCGCCGTGACACCCACGACCGTGCCCATCGTGTCGAAGAAGTCGGACAGGATGAGCGTGAAGATGAGCAGGATGACCGTCAGGACGCTGACCTGACCGAACGACCCGAACAGGTCGAACCGGCCCAGCAGCCCGAAGTCGGGCGCGGCGACGGGGTTGCTGGGGATCGAGGGCGAGGTCAGGCCCCAGGACTTGATGGTGGCGATCTCGTTGATGACGATGGCGACGACGGTCATCAGGACGATGCTGATGAGGATCGCGCCCTTGACCTTCCGGGCGAGCAGCACGATCGTCAGGAGCACACCGAGGCAGAAGACGAGCATCGGCCAGCCGGTGAGCGTGCCGGTGCCGAGCTGGACGGGCACGGTGGAGTTCGCGGCGTCCGGGATGCGGGTGACGAACCCGGCGTCCACGAAGCCGATGAAGGCGATGAACAGGCCGATGCCGACGCTGATGGCCTGCTTGAGGGGCTGCGGAATGGCGTGCATGATCGCCTCGCGCAACCCGGTCACCACCAGAACGCAGATCAGCAGCCCTTCGAGCACGATGAGGCCCATCGCGTCGTCCCAGCTCATCAGGGGCGCGATCTGGTAGGCGACGACGGCGTTGATGCCCAGGCCCGCCGCCAGGGCCAGCGGCAGATTTCCGCCCACACCCATGATCAGCGTCATCACCGCGGCGACCAGGGCGGTGGCGGTGACCAGCTGCACGTTGTCCAGCTGCTTGCCGAACTTGTCCTCGGCCCCGCCCAGGATGATCGGGTTGAGCACCAGGATGTACGCCATCGTGAAGAACGTGGCGAATCCGCCGCGTATCTCCTGGAGGTAGGTCGAACCGCGTTCGCTGATGCGGAAGAACCGGTCGACGGCGCCCCCCGATCCGTCTGGCTTCGCGTCGAGCGGCGGGCTGGTCGTACTGGGGTGCATGACGGAGTCTCCTGAGCCTGCGAATGGTGGGGAAGGGGAGGTGCGACGGTGCTGCCCGAAGTGAGCGGCGGGCGCTGTGCGAACGCACATGCGGCACCTTGCGAGCGGATCATACGCGGCGACGACGGGATCGCAACTACCCGCGTAGAGCGTGCAGTTGGCCCCTTTTCGGCCCTGTGGCTTCCTACGGAATCGGCGGCGACCTTTTCCGCCAAACCGGCAGGCAGCCGACAGCGGGTATGGAAGTCCGGGTGACAGCACCCCTACGCTCCGTATGTGCACCCTCCACTCCCTTTCAACGCGCGGGCAGCGCGCGCCCTGCGCGAGAAACTCGGGATGGCACCCGGTCATGTCGCCTACGGCATGCGCGCGTCCTTCGGCACGTCACACGTCGGCCCCGAGCATGTGATCGCGTGGGAGCGCGGAACCCATGTACCGGACGCGACGGAGTTCACCGCCCTGGCGGGCGCGTTGTGGTGTCAGCCCAGCGAACTCATGGGCCATCCGCGCACCTTGCTCGAACACCGCATCGCGCGCGGTGTCTCGGCCGAAGAGGTCGCGCGGGCCACCGGCCTCACCCTCGACGCGTATCTGTCCATGGAGGAGGCCGGTCTGTGGACCGGCGACAAACGGCAGTCCGTCAAGCTCGGCGAGGTCCTCGCCCTTCCTCCGCGTGACTTCATCGCCATCACCAGGCTGGAGGAGGAGTTGGCCCGTCTCCTCACCGAGGCGGTCTCCACCCGCTGGCAGGCGCACATCCGCGACATCGCGAAGCTCGTCTCCATGGAGCGCCGCGACCTCAAGAGCCCCCTGTCCACCATGCACCAGGAGTACCAGGGCCTCCTGGCGGCCACCCTGAGCCGGGCCGGCGGCACCACGGCATCCGGCGAGGACGGGCGCCGCTACATCGAGGACATCGTCGACCACTTCTGGACCCGGCTGCCGGGCTCCTCCCGGGAGTAGCCCGGCGGGGCTCCCGCGCCCCGCCGGGTATCGCCGCCGCCGCACGTCCTTGGTGTCGCGGTCCTCCGCTGCCGGTCGGTCGCCGGACCTCACCGGGTTCCCCCGCGCGGGGGAGGCGGATCATCACGCGGGAGGACGTGCCGGGCCGTGCGGCGCGCGAGATTCGAGGTATGACGACGACGGATCCCGCCCCGCCGGAAACCCACCTGCCGCCACCGGCCCGGCCGTCGGTCCCGCCGCCCCCGCGCTGGGCGGTCCGTGCCGCTCAGGTCGCGGCGTGGTCGACGGTCCCCTCCGGGCTGTGGCGCGTCGCGCTCGTGCTGGGCGTGCCGGTCGGGGTGATGGAGCGCGAGGAGTTCCTCGCCGGGTTCCCGGACGACTCCCCGCTGCTCGCCCTCGCCTACGTCCTGCTGCTCGGCGCGGTCGCCGAGGCCGCCTCGTACCTCACGCTCGGCCTGGTGCGGCCCTGGGGGGAGGTGATGCCGCGCTGGATTCCGCTTCTCGGCGGGCGCCCGGTCAGGGCCGGGCTCGCGGTCCTCGCGGCTTCGCTGGGGGCCCTCACGGTCACTGTCCTGTGGTGGGTCCTCCTCTTCGGCGGGCTGCTCACCGCCGACAGCCCGGACCCCGGCGTCTCGGCCGGTGAAGTCCTCTTCGTCGCCGCCTACGCGCCCCTCCTGCTGTGGGGCCCGCTCCTGGCGGCGGTGACCTGGTCGTACCACCGCCGCTTCCACCTCGTACGGGCCGCGAGGCCGGGGACGTGAGCCACCCGCTCGTCCCTACCCGACCACCCCCGGCGCCGCCGCCTCCAACTCCGCGACCGTGCCCGACATCACCGTACGGATATGGCGCGTCAGGTGGTCCGCCGGCCAGTCCCACCAGGCCACCGCCAGCAGGCGCGCGATGTCCGCCTCCTCGTACCGGGTGCGGATCAGGCGGGCCGGGTTGCCGCCGACGATGCCGTAGTCCGGGACGTCCGAGACCACCACGGACCGTGAGCTGACGATCGCGCCGTGCCCGATGCGGACACCCGGCATGATCACGGCCTCGTAGCCGATCCAGACGTCGTTGCCGATCACCGTGTCGCCCCGGTTGGGCAGGCCCGTCAGCAGGTCGAAGTGGTCGGACCAGGAGCCGCCGAGCGTCGGGAACGGGAACGTGGACGGCCCGTCCATCCGGTGGTTGGAGCCGTTCATGATGAACCGCACCCCGGTGCCGAACGCGCAGAACTTCCCGATCACCAGGCGCTCCGGACCGTAGTGGTAGAGCACGTTGCGGGTCTCGAACTCCGTGGCGTGTTCGGGGTCGTCGTAGTACGAGTAGTCCCCGGCCTCGATCAGCGGCGAGGTGACCAGGGGCTTCAGCTGCACCACGCGCGGCTGGCCGGGCATCGGGTGCAGGACGGTCGGGTCGGCCGGTACGGGCGCGGGGGCAGAGGTCATGGGGTCGCTTCCGGGAAGGAGGTGCGGGGGAACAGGCGGACGGGTGTAGAGGCGGACGGGCGTGGATCATCGTGGCATTGGGGCCCGGCGAGCCGCGGGCATTTTCCCGCCCGGCGGGGATGGGACGATGCGGCGGTGCGGGGAACGCGAGAAGTGCGGGAAGCACCAAGGGAAGCGCGGAGAGTGCGGGAAGTGCTCGAAGCCATCGACGCGGTGGACTGGGACGGGCTGCCGGGCCCCGACGGCCTCAACGCCCCCGACGGGCTCTACAGTCCCGCCCGCGTCGCCACCGGTCTGCGCGCCCTCGCCACGGCCACAGGCCTCGTCCGCGCCGCAGACGCCGGCGCGCTCCTGGCGGGCGGCGGTCTTGTACACGACCACAGCGGAACGGTCTTTCCCGCGGCCGTGGTCGCGGCCCCCTTCCTCCTCGCCGTCGCACGGCACGGGCACCCGGAGGCCGGGGCGACCGCCCTGGGGCTGCTCGACGACGCCCTGGCGTTCGCGGCCCGTGACCGTCTGACCCGGGTGGCGACCCCGTACGCCGAAGCCGTCCCGATCTGCTGCGCCCTCGCCGACCACCTCAGAGGCGGGGCCGACCTTCTCGCCACGCGGGGGCGCGAAGGCGGGCAACTGCTCGCCGACGCGGCCGAGCACTGGAGGTTCGACGTCCAGGAGGTCGTGGCCGGGGGAGAGGGCGTCGCGGCCTTCGGGGCTCTCGCGGGGCGCTTCCCGGACGGTGCGCCGGCGGCGGAGCTCCACCGCGCCGGCCGCGTCACCGTGCTCGAACGGGTCGTCCTCCACTACCCGCCGGAGCCGGACGGGGGTCCCGACGCGTGCCTGCGCGTCGACGGCGTACGCCCCGACGAACTCGCCCCGCCCGCCGTCCTGTTCCCGGCCCGGTGCGGCCCCGGGCCCACGGACGGCTGACCGTCCTGCCCGGACACCCCGACGAGGACACCTCTGCGCGACACGCCTACAAGGTCACCGCTCCCGCCCCGCACCCCACCCGGAACGGCTCCCCCTGCGACCACTCCGCCGCCACGCCCCGCATCACCAGCGCGCTGTCCAGCACCGCGCTGCCCGGCGGGAAACGGTCCGGGTCCTCGAAGAACGAGGAGCGGACGGACCGGGGCCGGCCCGCCGTCACCTTCCAGGCGTCCGTGGACAGTTCGAGGACGTCCAGGTGGTCCCCGCCGGCGTCGGGGGAGAGGCCCCGGCTGCCGAGGCGGAAGAACTCCGACGCCTCCGCCAGGTCCGTGAACAGCCCGCTGCCGCGCAGCTCGTCGGCGGACTCCACGGTCGCGTCCACCTCCACCTCGCCGTCCCGGGTCGCGAAGGCCACCCGTACGGCGTCGGGCTCCTCCCGCACCGTGAAGTCCGCGCGGCCGTGCTCGCCCGGGTAGATCCGCCCGCCCGCGAAGGCGTTGAGGCGGGAGGCGGTGTCGCGGCGCGGGATGTAGACGCCGCGCTCGACACCGTCCGGCCCGTCCCACTCCACGGAGATCCGGTGCGCCGCGTTCTCGCTGGTCAGCCCGGTCGCGGCGGGGGCCCAGGCGGGGCGGACGCCGCCGATCCGCAGCAGGCAGATCCCGGCCACCGCCTGGCCGCGCACGAGGTGGGGCCGCAGCGGCGCGGGCAGCAGGGCCGCCGCGACGAGAGGGTCGACCCGGTAGTTCACCAGGAGGCGGCGTTCGATGACGCTGGAGAGCCGGGGCCGGATCACGAGGCGTCGCCTTCCGGCGCGGAGCGCCACTTGGTGGTGCGGAGCACGATCTGCTCGGGGCACACGGCGCTGAGGAAGCGTCCCACGCAGAGGGCGAGCCGCTCCTCGGCGAGGGAGTAGAGGATGCGGTTCGCGTCCCGGCGCTCGGTGACGAGTCCCGCGCCCTTGAGTACCCCCAGGTGGCGCGAGATCGACGGGGCACTGATCGGGAACCGGCTCGCGATCTCCCCGGCGGCCAGCTCGCCGCCCCGCAGATCCTCCAGGATCTGGCGGCGGGTGGGATCGGCGAGCGCGCGGAAGGCGCTCGCCTCTTCGTCGGCCGGAACGGCGGATGCATCCATGTGTGCATGTTTAGCACATGAGCTAAAAAGCTAAGCAGCCGTCATGGGAGAGCCCCCGCGAGTCATGTCCTCGCGGGGGCTCTCCGTCCATCCGCCTGCCGTGTGAAGGTTGAGAAGACGATCACGAGGCAGGACGCCTGTGGTGGTGCGGCGCGCCGGTGTCCGGTCAGGGGGCGAGCAGCAGCACGTCCGCGCGCTCCTTGGCGGCGGCGTAACGCTTAGCCACGTCCTGCCAGTTGACGACCCGCCACATCGCCTCGATGAAGTCCACCTTCTGGTTCTTGTACTGCAGGTAGAAGGCGTGCTCCCAGGCGTCGAAGACGAGGACCGGGACCGAGCCCTGGCCGACGTTGCCCTGGTGGTCGTAGACCTGCTCGACGATCAGCTTGCCGCTCACGGGCTCGTACGCGAGCACGCCCCAGCCGGAACCCTGGGTGGTGGCCGCGGCCTTCGTCAGCTGGGACTTGAAGCCCGCGTAGGAGCCGAAGGACTCGGTGATCGCGTCGGCGAGGTCGCCCACGCCGTCCGCCGCGAGGGGCTCGCCGCCGCCGTCGCCGGTCATGTTGTGCCAGTAGATCGAGTGCAGGATGTGGCCGGAGAGGTGGAACGCGAGGTTCTTCTGGAGGCCGTTGATCGCGCCCCAGGTTTCCTTGTCGCGGGCCTCTTCCAGCTGCTCCAGGGTGTCGTTCGCGCCCTTGACGTACGCGGCGTGGTGCTTGTCGTGGTGCAGCTCGATGATCTGCGGGTTGATGACCGGTTCGAGCGCCGCGTAGTCGTACGGGAGTTCCGGGAGCGTGTACGTGGCCATGATGCGAGCCCTCCGACTGCTGGGAATGCCGTCCAGTTGTTATTGCAAGCTATATGCAAGAGCAGGCTAACAGCAGGAACGTCCGCGAAGTGATCAGCCCTTCGGCCTAGGACTCACGGCGCTGCCCCTCCACTCCCTCCCTCTTCCTCCCGTTTGCCCGGCAAAGGTGATTTGCTCCCTATGCGGTGCTGCGCAATTCCGGGCCGCGCACACCGTCGCGCGTTTGGTTCCGCCGTTCCGGGGGACCCGGCCGAACAGCCGGGCGACCCGGGGCCGGACCGCGGTCGCGCCGCCTGCCGCACGCCCGCCCCACTGATCAGGAGGACTTGATGGCACCCGCCGAGACGCCGAACGGCCCGAACGACGGCCGCGACCCGCGACTGGCCCCGCCCCTCGCGGACGCGGCGGGCTGGGGGCCGCTCGACGTCCGTGCCGTCGACACCGTCCGCGTGCTGGCCGCCGACGCCGTGCAGAAGGCGGGCCACGGCCACCCGGGCACCGCGATGAGCCTGGCCCCCCTGGCGTACCTGCTGTTCCAGCAGGTGATGCGGCACGACCCGGTCGACGACCAGTGGCTCGGCCGGGACCGCTTCGTGCTGTCCTGCGGCCACTCCAGCCTCACCCTCTACATCCAGCTGTACCTGAGCGGCTACGGCATGGAGCTGGCGGACCTGGAGGCGCTGCGCACCTGGGGTTCCGCCACTCCCGGCCACCCGGAGTACCAGCACACCCGGGGCGTCGAGATCACCACCGGACCGCTCGGGCAGGGTCTGGCCTCGGCCGTCGGCATGGCCATGGCGGCCCGCCGCGAGCGCGGCCTCCTCGACCCCGAGGCGCCGCCCGGCACGAGCCCCTTCGACCACCACGTGTACGTCGTCGCCTCCGACGGCGACCTGATGGAGGGCGTGACGTCCGAGGCCAGTTCGCTGGCGGGACACCAGGAGCTCGGGAATCTGATCGTCTTCTACGACTCCAACCACATCTCCATCGAGGACGACACCGACATCTCCTTCAGCGAGGACGTCGCCGCCCGCTACGCCGCCTACGGCTGGCAGGTCCAGACGGTCGACTTCACCCGGACCGGCGACTACGTCGAGGACGTCGACGCCCTGCTCGCCGCCGTCGAAGCCGCGAAGAGCGAGCGCGGCCGACCCTCCCTGATCCTGCTGCGCACGATCATCGGCTGGCCCGCGCCCACCAAGCAGAACACCGGCAAGGCCCACGGCTCCGCGCTCGGCGCCGACGAGGTCGCCGCCACCAAGAAGCTGCTCGGCTTCGACCCGGACGCCGACTTCACCGTCGAGAACGACGTCCTGAAGCACGCCCGCGCGGTCCGCGAGCGCGGCGCCGAGGCACATCGCGCCTGGGAGCCCGGCTACCAGCAATGGCGCTCCGACCACCCCGAGCGCGCCGAACTCCTCGACCGGCTGCGGGAACGACGGCTTCCGGAGGGCTGGGCCGACAGCCTGCCCGTCTTCGACGCCGACCCCAAGGGCATCGCCACCCGCAAGGCGTCCGGCGACGTGCTCACCGCGCTGGCGCCCGTGCTGCCCGAGCTGTGGGGCGGCTCGGCCGACCTCGCGGGGAGCAACAACACCACCATGGAGGGCGAGCCGTCCTTCGTGCCGGAGAGCAAGCAGACCGGCGAGTTCCCCGGCGACCCCTACGGCCGTACGCTCCACTTCGGGATCCGCGAGCACGCCATGGGCGCGATCCTCAACGGCATCGCGCTCCAGAGCCTCACCCGCCCCTACGGCGGTACGTTCCTGATCTTCAGCGACTACATGCGCCCGGCCGTCCGACTCGCCGCCCTGATGAAGCTCCCGGTCACCTACGTCTGGACCCACGACTCCATCGGCCTGGGCGAGGACGGCCCCACCCACCAGCCCGTCGAGCAACTCGCCGCGCTCCGGGCGATCCCCGGCCTCGACGTCGTACGGCCCGCCGACGCGAACGAGACGGCCGTGTGCTGGCGCACCGTCCTGGAGCAGCACGACCGGCCCGCCGGCCTCGCCCTCACCCGGCAGCCGCTGCCCGTCCTGGAGCGGGGGGACCGGGGATACGCGGCCGCCTCCGGGGCCGCCCGGGGCGGGTACGTACTCGCCGACTGCCGCGAGGGGAAGCCCGACGTGATCCTCGTCGCCACCGGGTCGGAGGTCCACATCGCCCTGGAGGCCCGTGAGTTGCTGGACGCCGAGGGGTACGACGCGCGCGTGGTCTCCATGCCGTGCCGTGAGTGGTTCGCCGAGCAGCCCCACCCCTACCAGGACGCGGTCCTGCCGCCCGACATCCGGGCCCGGGTCAGCGTCGAAGCCGCCGTCGCCCAGGGCTGGCGGGATGTGGTGGGGGACGCGGGCCGCATGGTGAGCCTGGAGCACTTCGGTGCGTCCGCCGCCTACGAGCGCCTGTACGAGGAGTTCGGCATCACGCCCCGCGCGGTCGCCGACGCCGCACGGGAGAGCATCCGCGCGGCGGAGGTCGGACCCGTGCGACCCGGCGGGGAGCGGTCCGGGGCGGCCCCGACCGAGGGCGGCACGGGAGACGTCGGCTGAGCGACCTCACGCCCCCCGCCCCCCCACCACCACTCATCACCACCATCGCCGTTCTCATCCCGCAAGGAGTCCCATGTCCCCCGCACGCACCCCCCGCTACACCGTTCCCGGCCTCGGCGTCGACGAGGGCCGACAGGTCATCGACCTCCTGACGCTGCGCCTGCACGCGCTCAACGACCTCGCGCTCACGCTCAAGCACATCCACTGGAACGTCGTCGGGCCGCACTTCATCGCCGTCCACGAGATGCTCGACCCGCAGACCACCGCCGTACGCGAGATGGCCGACGCCGCCGCCGAGCGCATCTCCGCCCTCGGCGGCGAGCCGAACGGCACCCCGGGCGCCCTGGTCAGGGAGCGGACCTGGAACGACTACAGCGTCGGGCGCGCCGACGCCATCGCCCACCTCGGCGCCCTGGACCTCGTCTACACGGGCGTCATCGGGGGCCACCGCGAGGCGGTCGAGAAGGCCGGCGGGATCGACCCCGTCACCGAGGACCTGCTCATCGAGCACCTGCGCGGTCTGGAGCAGTTCCAGTGGTTCGTCCGGGCCCACCTGGAGTCCGGCTCCGGCACCCTGTCGAACGCCGGCGCCGACACCGAGGAGGCCGCCGCCGAGGCCGCGTCCCCGAAGCGGGCCGCCGCCAAGCGCACCCCCGCCAAGAAGACGGCGCTGCCCGCCCCGGCGAAGAAGACCGCGAAGAAGGCGGTCAAGAAGACCACGGCGAGCAGGCGCACCACCCGCTGACCGAACCCGGCAGGCCCTGGACGGGATCGTTCAGGGCCTGCGGCCGCGGAAGGTGCGGCGCAGGTCGCTCACCCACGCGTCGGGGTTCTCCCACGGGATGAAGTGGCCCCCGTGGTCATGCGCGTTGACGTTGACATGGTTGAACCAGGCCGCCTGCGGGCCGTTCTCGAACGCCCGGACGCGCTCGTCGGCGGTGTGGACGCCGGGCGGGTTCTCGTAGGTGACGAGGGTGAGGCCCACCGGGGCCTGCACGACCGGGGTGCGGTCGTGGGCCGGGGCCCAGGGGTAGCGGTTGGCGTTGGCGTAGTAACGCATCGACGTGGCGATGGAGTTGTTGACCCAGTAGATCGTGGCGTGGGTCAGCAGGTCGTCCTTGCTGAAGACGGACGACAGGTCGCCGCCGTTGTCGCTCCAGGCGTTCCACCGCTCCAGCAGCCAGGCGAGCAGGCCGGCGGGGGAGTCGCTGAGCCCGTGGGCCAGCGTGGCGCCGTCGAGCATGTGCACGGCGAGGTGCGGAGCCCAGCGGCGGTCCTGCTCGACGATGCGGGCGCGGACGTCGGCGGGCTGGTCGTCGGTGAGGGGGCGGTTCCGGGCGAAGTCCCAGGCGCGGGGGCCGGTGAAGAAGTCGAGCGGCAGCCCGGAGCCGATGTGGATGCCGTACAGCTCGTCGGCGTACTTGTGGCCGAGCTGGCTGGAGACGATCCCGCCGATGTCGCAGCCCCCGGCGGCGTATTTCTCGTATCCCAGCGTCCGGGTCATCAGGGTGTGCCAGAGGTCGGCCACCTTCCAGAAGTTGACGTCCGGAAAGCCGGTGAGCGGGCCGGGGAAGCCGAAGCCGGGCAGCGACGGCACGATGACGTCGAACGCGTCGGCGGGGTCACCGCCGTACGCCGCCGGGTCCGCCAGGGGGCCGATCACCTTCGACCAGTGCCAGAACGTCCACGGCCAGCCGTGGGTGAGGATCAGCGGGACCGGACGGGGGCCCCGGCCGGGCTCGCGCATGAAGTGCACGGGCACGCCGTCGACGCTCACCCGGTACTGCTCGTGGGCGTTGACGGCGGCCTCGGCGGCGCGCCAGTCGTAGCCGTCCCGCCAGTGGGCGACCAGCTCACGCAGACAGCTGTCCGGAACGCCGTAGGACCCGTCCTCGTTCCCCTCGTCCAGCGGCGGTCGGGTCCGCGCGAGACGGGCGCACAGATCGTCGAGGACCTGGTCGGCCACGCGTATCGGGGTGGGCTCCAGGGGGAAGACGGGCGGGGCGGTCATGGCGTGGTCCCTTCCGGGCAGGAGGAAGCGCTGTCACCCGAACGTTTCCACATCCGCCCCGCCCCGCGCGGCCGTACGCGACCCGTCCGCGGCGCTACCGCCGCAGGCCGTCCCTGGCCTGCGCCGCGAGGTCCGGGAAGTCCGTCACCACCGCGTCCACGCCCTGCCCGTAGTGGAAGGCGTACTCGGCGAACGCGTCGCCGAAGGCGGTGGGCGCACTGCCCCGGCGGTACGCGGCCGGGAGGTACTGGTTCTCCGCCCGGAAGGTGTACGCGCCGACCTTCAGGCCCGCCGCGTGGGCGTCGGCCAGCAGGGTGCCCGGCGGGACGAGCGAGGACTTGTCCGGGCCGATCCACTCCGCGTACGAGGCGATCTCGCGGAGCCCGGCCGGGGTCATCATGTCCCGGTAGGAGACCTCGTGCCCGTACGGGCCACCGCTCGTGCCCAGCGCCTGCCACAGCGGGAGTCCGAGGCGGGCCGCGGCCACCCGGCGCAGGCTCGCGGGCTCGAAGGACTGGACGACGCAGTCCCGGGCGGTCAGCCGGTTCCGGCGGATCACCCGGATCAGCTCCTCCTCCAGCGGCAGCCCGATCGAGCGGAAGTACGTCGGGTGCTTCGTCTCCGGGAACACCGCGATCCGGCGGCCCGACTCCCGGGACAGCCGCCGGGCCAGGTCGATCACCTCCTGGAAGGTCAGCACCGAGCCCCGCCCGTCGAAGACCGTGTTGCGGTCGCGGACCAGCGGAAGCCGTTCCACCGTGCGCAGGGTCCTCAGCTCGCGCAGGAGGAAGTCCTCGGTGAACCAGCCGGTCACCGCCTTGCCGTCGACGGTCTTCGTGGTGCGGCGGTCCGCGAACTCGGGGCGGCCGGCGACGTCCGTCGTCCCGCCGATCTCGTTCTCGTGCCGCACGACCAGGACATGGTCCTTCGTCGGCACGAGGTCCGGCTCGATCCAGTCCGCCCCGGCCCGTACGGCATAGGTGTAGGCGTCGGCGGTGTGCTCGGGCCGCCAGCCCGCCGCCCCGCGATGGCCGATGACCAGGGGGCCCGACGGACGGTGGGGGCGGCGCTCGGCGGAGGAGGCGGCGACGGCCGGGGCGGTGGCCGCGGCGGTGACGGCGGCGGTGGCCAGGAGGATCGAACGACGCCTGGGGGCAACGGACATGACGGCTCCTCGGGTGGGTGGAGCCACCACGGAAGCGAGGGCGGATGACGGCCCGGCGTACGGTACCCGGCCCTGCGATGTCCTGTTGGTCACGGGTGCACGCAGCGCCGGAACCACACACCGGAACGCCGGACGCCGAAACGCCGGGCTCCGCCCCGATCGTACGAGGAGGAGCCCGGCGTTCGTAGAGGCCGGGCGGGAACCGCTGCCGTGAGGCGTGCCGGACCCGGTCCCGCGAGGCGGTCGGGAGCGGCGGCTACTTCCGCTGCGCCGGGGTCTCGGCCGTGGCGTCGCCGCCGTCGAGGCCGTCGCCGCTCCCGCCGTCGCCGCCCCGCCGCCGCTGGCGTACGAGGCCGATGCCGATCAGCACCACGGTCAGCGCACCCGTGGCCAGCAACTGGTCCCGGGTGTCCGGCTGGCGCAGCATCAGCAGGAAGATGCCCACCATGGCCGCCAGGGCGACGATCGTGCCGACGGGGAAGAACCACATCCGCACGACCAGCTTCTCGGGCGCCTCACGCTCGGTGCGGCCGCGCAGGATCAGCTGGGAGGCGGCGATGAAGATCCACACCACCAGGATCACCGCGCCGATCATGTTCAGCAGCCACGGGAAGACGTCGTCCGGCCGCCAGTAGCTGAGCAGCACGCACGCGAAGCCGAAGACCGAGGAGAACAGCACGGCGTTGCGCGGCACCCCGGAGGAGATCTTCCCGAGCACGGCCGGGCCCTGGCCCCGGGCGACCAGCGACCGGGCCATGCGGGACGCGCCGTAGATGTTGGCGTTCATCGCCGAGAGCAGGGCGATGAGGATGACCACGTTCATGATCTGCGCGGCGGACCCGATGCCGAGGTGGTCGAGCATCGCGTAGAACGGGCCGACCTCGGCGACCTTCGGGTCGTCCCAGGGGACCAGCGTGACGATGACCGCCATCGAACCGATGTAGAAGACCGCGATGCGCCACATCGCCGTACGGACCGCCTTCGCGACGCCCTGCACCGGGTTCTCCGACTCGGCCGCCGCGATGGTGACGGTCTCCAGACCGCCGTACGCGAAGACGGAGGCGAGGAGTCCGATGATGAACCCGTCCATGCCCTTGGGGAGGAAGCCGCCGTCCCCCGTGAGGTTGGACAGGCCGGGCGCCTCCGTGTCGGGCAGCACGCCGAGGATCGCCAGCAGGCCGAGCACCAGGAACAGCGTGATCGCGATGACCTTGAGCGCGGCGAACCAGAACTCGAACTCGCCGAAGTTCTTCACGGCGGCCAGGTTCGTGCCCAGGAAGATCACCATGAACAGGGCGACCCACGCCCACTCCGGCGTCCCCGGCAGCCAGCCGCTGACGATCTGCGCGGCCCCGATGCCCTCCAGGCCCACGGCGACGCAGAGCAGGAACCAGAAGGACCAGCCCGCGGTGAATCCGGCCCACGGGCCGATCGCCCGCTCGGCGTGCACGGAGAAGGAACCGGACGCCGGGTTGGCGGCCGACATCTCGCCGAGCATGCGCATCACCATCATGACGAGCAGCCCGGAGATGGCGTACGCCACGATGATCGAGGGGCCCGCAGCGGCGATCCCGGCGCCCGAGCCGACGAACAGCCCGGCGCCGATCACCCCGCCGAGGGCGATCATCGAGAGGTGGCGCTGTTTGAGGCCGTGGGTCAGCGCGGAGTCCGCCGAGGGGCCGGCGGGGGCCGCGGAGTCAGCGGTGGGGGGAGACGCGGAGGTCCGAGGCATGGACGGGCTCTGTTCGGTAGCTGAGACAGGGGGCGAACCCACAGTCTGGGCATCCGCACCGCTCACAGGGAACAGGTGTCCGCTATACGGTCACCAGGCTCACACAAGGTGTACACCCGCCTACCGGTCGGCAGTGGGCGAACCCGCGCGCTTCTCCCGCCACTGCCGTCCCACCGCCACCAGCAGCACCAACGCCGTCGCCCCGGCCGACCACAGCACCTGCGGGCGCGCCGCCCCGTCGGTCAGCATCAGCACCAGCACCCCGAACAGCCCGGCCAGCGTCAGCCAGGTCAGATACGGGAAGCACCACATCCGCAGCGAGAGCGCCTCGGGAGCCTCCTGCTCCAGCCGGGCGCGCAGCCGCAGCTGGGAGGCGGCGATCAGCGCCCACACGAACAGCAGCACCGCGCCGACCGAGTTGAGCATGTAGAGGAACACCGTGTCCGGCCACAGCAGATTGAGCAGGACGGAGACGAAGCCGAAGGCCACCGAGGCCAGCACCGCCCGCCGCGGCACACCGCCCGACGCCTTCCGCGAGCCACTGCCCGCCGCTTCCCGCGAGCCGCCGCCCGAGACCTTCAGCAGCCCGCGCGGCGCCTCCCCGCGCTCCGCCAGCGAGAAGATCATGCGGGAGGAGCCGTACAGATTGGCGTTGAGCGCCGAGAGCAGCGCCACGAACACCACGATGTTCATGATCTGCCCGGCCGACGGCACCCCGATCGCGTCCAGCACCTTCACGTACGGGCTCAGGCCCGCCCGCTGCGCGGTCCACGGCAGCACGGTCACGATCACCAGCATCGAGCCGACGTAGAAGAAGAGGATGCGCACCACCGCGCTGCGCACCGCCCGCCCCACCGCGCGCGCCGGGTCGTCCGTCTCGGCGGCGGCGATGGTGACGACCTCGAGGCCGCCGAAGGCGAAGACCACGGTCAGCACGCCGGAGACGACCCCGCCCCAGCCGTTCGGCAGGAATCCGCCCTGTCCGGTCAGGTTGGTCATCCCGGCCGGATCGGTGTCCGGGAGCCATCCGAGGACGGCCAGCAGCCCGAGGACCAGGAAGACGACGATCGCGCCGACCTTCAAGGCGGCGAACCAGAACTCGAACTCGCCGAAGTTCTTCACCGCCGTCAGGTTCGCCGCGGTGAAGACCACCATGAACAGCAGCACCCACGCCCACGGTTCGACGCCCGGCACCCAGCCATGGGCGATCTGCGCGGCCGCCGTCGCCTCCACGGCGAGGACCACGACCAGCAGGAACCAGTACAGCCAGCCGACGCTGAACCCGGCCCACCGCCCGAGCGCCCGCTCGGCGTGCACGGAGAACGAACCCGAGGCGGGCATCGCGGCGGACATCTCGCCCAGCATCCGCATCACCAGCATCGCGAGCGCCCCCGCGATCAGATACGAGACGACGATGGCGGGCCCCGCCACCGCGATCCCCGCGCCGGAGCCCACGAACAGCCCCGCCCCGATCACCCCGCCGAGCCCCAGCATCGTCAGATGGCGCTGCTTGAGCCCGTGCGACAGCGGCTCGGCCGGGACGGCGGTGGACGCGGGAGCGGAAGCCGGGGTGGGGGGAGGGGCCTCGTGCATGAGGGAGGGGTCACTCTCGGATCAGCGGGTCGCAGCGGGGTGCAGCCGGTCGTGGCGGGTTGTTCGGGGGCCGACCAGGGCGAGCTGATCGTTTATGGGGAAGCTACAGTCTCGCCGATCGCCGCCCTCCTCGGCAAAATGCGCCGACACGCCCCTCACCTCCGTGACGAGCATCACGCGGGAGAGCGATTGAGGCCCGGCCTTTGTCCGAACCCCACCAAGCCATCAACCGCCGCTTTGTGGGCGGCTGATGGTGATCGAGCGTTAACCCGTGGGCTAACGTCGGCGGGAGCCCGACCCCACCCTGCCCGGCGGGGGCCCCAACGGCCCACCTGCCCTCACCCGCGGAGTCCCGATGAGCACTGCTGCCGCCCCCGTCCGCTCCGGAGCGGTCCTCGCCGACCTGCTGCCCGCAGCCCGGCACCGCTACGCCGTGGACGCGGCCCTCGTCCTCGGCGGCGCCGCCCTGACCGGCATCGCGGCCCAGATCGCCGTCCCGGTCCCCGGCTCGCCGGTCCCGGTCACCGGCCAGACCTTCGCCGCGCTCCTCATCGGCACCGCCCTGGGCGCCCGCCGCGGCTTCCTCTCCCTCGCGCTGTACGCGCTCGTCGGCATGGCCGGCATGCCGTGGTTCGCCGAGGCCTCCTCGGGCTGGTCGATCCCGTCCCTGGGCTACGTCTTCGGCATGCTCCTGGCCGCGACCGTCGTCGGCGCCCTCGCCCGGCGCGGCGGCGACCGCTCCGTGCTGCGCACCGCGGGCACGATGGTCCTCGGCTCCGCGATCATCTACGCCATCGGCGTGCCCTACCTCGCGCTGTCCACCGGGATGTCGCTGAGCGCCGCCGTCGCCGCCGGCCTCGTTCCCTTCCTGATCGGCGACGCCCTCAAGGCGGCGCTGGCCATGGGCGCGCTCCCCGCCGCCTGGAAGGTCCTCGGCCGCCGAGGCTGACACACCCTAGTAGGGACCCCCGAAGAGGCCCGCCGGATCGAACTGGGAGACCAGGCCGGCGAGCCTCTTCGCCGTTTCCGGCTCATGGAAACCGGCGGTACGGTCCCCGCCGCCGAAGGAGAAGTTCAGCGACCGCCCCCGGACGAGCGGCCCCAGCACCCCGGACACCTCCCCGTACAGCGAGCGCACCGCCGCCACGTCCGTCCCGTCCAGCGGCGACAGCAGCCGCAGGAGGAAGCCCGCGTCCCGGTGGGGCACCGCGTTCGCCACGTCCGGCCGCCGGGCCAACGCCCCGCCGAGGTGGTTGAGCTGCACCACCGTCATCATCGGGGCCCCGGGCCCGGTCAGCTCCAGCACCCGGGCCGCCCGCCCCGCGTCCAGCCCCCGGAGCATCAGCCCCTCCCCGTAGTACGCGTGCGGGAACGGCGGATCGCTGTGGATGGAGGGGCTCTCGGCGTACGGCATCTCGCGCAACGAGTCCGCGAGCACCGGACCGATCTTCCGCAACGGGGCCACCAGCCGCCCGCCCTCGGCCGCGTCCCCCGTGAAGGCGACCCGCACGGAGACGACGTACCGCCCGCGCAACTCCTCGGGCAGCTGCGGCAGATCCGGGTAGACCAGCGCCGCCAGCGACGAAGTGAGCGCATCCGGCACGGTCCGGGTCCACTCCGTGTAGCGGCCCGCCACCTCGGCCGCCCGCTCCCCGGCAAAGGCGATCGAGCCCCCGTACAGCCGCTCCACCGCCACCAGGCCGATCTCCAGGGCGGTCACCACCCCCAGCCGGTGCCCGCCGCCGCGCAGCCCCCAGAAGAGCTCCGGCTCGCGCTCCGGCGTGACCCGGCGCAGGACCCCGTCGGCGGTCACCACCTCCAGCGACCGCACATGGTCGGCGGCGTACCCGAACTCCCGGGCCAGGATGCCCAGCCCGCCGCCCAGCGTGTACGCGACCGCGCCCACCGAGGGCGACGAGCCGTTGAGCGGGGCCAGCCCGTGCGGGATGGCCGCCGCGGTCACCGCGCCCCAGGTCGCGCCCGCGCCGATCCGGGCGGTGCGGCGGACCGGGTCGACGGCGACGGAGTCCAGGGCGCGGGTGACGATGAGGACGCCGCCCTCGACCGCTCCGGGCAGCCCGTGGCCGGTGGCGTGCGCGGCGACGGGGAGCCCGCGCGCGGCGGCGTACGCCACGGCCTCCCGTACGTCGTCGGGGGTGGCGGCCTCGACCAGCCGGCCGGGCCGGATCGGGAAGCCGGTCTGGAAGGTGGCGGGTGCGGATCCGGTGGGCTGGGACGACATGGGGGGAGGCTCTCCTTCGCTCGCGTTTCGACGGTGCGAGGAAGAGCCTCCCCCCATTACCTGACAACCTCTGTCAGGTATCGAGCGGACGGGTGCGGATCACTTGGCGACGGCCTTGCGGCCGCGCACCTCCCGGAACAGCGAGATGCCCACCACCAGGGCCGCGACCAGCAACGACAGCACGACCTGCTCGCGGGCGGTGTCGTCGGTCAGCATGTAGACCAGGACGAAGGAGATCATCGCGATCGTCGCCCAGGTGAGGTACGGGAAGAGCCACATCCGTACGACCAGCTTGCCGGGGGTCTCGCGCAGGATGATCCCGCGCATCCGCAGCTGGGTGAAGCAGATGACCAGCCACACGAAGAGCGCGACCGCGCCGGAGGAGTTCAGCAGGAACTGGAACACCGTGTCGGGCCACTGGTAGTTGAAGAACACCGCCACGAAGCCGAAGACGACCGAGGACAGGATCGCCGTCTGCGGCACACCGCGCTTGTTGACCTTGGCGAAGGACTTCGGCGCGTCACCCCGCTCGCCGAGCGAGAACGCCATCCGCGAGGCGGTGTAGAGGCCGGAGTTGAGACAGGACAGCACGGCCGTCAGGACGATGAAGTCCATGACCTGCCCGGCGTGCGGGATCCCGATCACGTCGAGGGCGGCGACATAGCTGCCCTTCTCGACGATCGACGGGTCGTTCCACGGCAGCAGCGTCAGCACGACGAAGATCGAGCCGAGGTAGAAGACGGCGATACGCCAGATCACGCTGTTCGTGGCCTTCGAGACGGCCCGCTGCGGGTCCGACGACTCACCGGCGGCCAGCGTCACGATCTCACTGCCCATGAACGAGAAGACGACCATCAGCACACCGGTCAGGATCGCGCCCGGACCCTCGGGGAAGAAGCCGCCGCTGTCCGTCAGATGCGCCAGACCCGACCCCGCGTTGTCCGTCCCGGGCAGGAAGCCGAAGACCGCGAGGAAGCCGAAGACCGCGAGGAAGCCGATGACCACGAACGCGCCGATCGCCACGACCTTGATCCCGGCGAACCAGAACTCGAACTCGCCGTAACTGCCCACCGAGACCAGGTTGGTGGCGGTCAGCACGACCATCACGATCAGCGCCCAGGCCCACTGGGGCACCCCGGGGATCCAGCTCTCCAGGATCTTCGCGCCCGCCGTGGCCTCGACGGCGAGCACCACGACCCAGAAGAACCAGTAGAGCCAGCCGATGGAGAAGCCGGCCCAACGGCCGAGCGCCTGGTCGGCGTAGGCGGAGAAGGAACCGGAGCTCGGCCGGGCGGCGGCCATCTCGCCGAGCATCCGCATCACGAGGACGACCATCAGGCCGACCATCGCGTACGACACCAGGATCGCCGGGCCCGCGGCCGCGATGCCCGCGCTGGAACCGACGAAGAGGCCCGCGCCGATCACACCGCCGATCGCGATCATCGAGAGGTGGCGGTTCTTCAGACCTGCCTGAAGCCCGCCCGACGAGTCCGGCCGGTCCGGCTCACCGGGCTCCTGGCCCGGCTTCGCCAACGTCGTCTGCGACGTCATGGGGGGAATCCTTACGTTTGGTCCGTGAGGGTGTGCCCTGCTCCGCCGTGGGGTGGTGCGAAGACAAGGCCACGCATTCAAGCCCGGAAAGAGGCAGAAGCGGAACCCCTCATTCCGGATCGTTTGCCGGATCGTTGCCCGAGTGGTGCTGACCACATCGGACGCGGCGGGAGGCCCCGACCCCGCTGACGGCTACCCCGCGAAGTTCGTGCCACACTTCGCACCATGCGCGTGTACCTCGGATCCGACCATGCCGGCTACGAACTCAAGAACCACCTCGTCGAGTGGCTCGGCGCCCACGGCCACGAGGCCGTCGACTGCGGCCCCCACATCTACGACGCCCAGGACGACTACCCGCCGTTCTGCCTGCGTGCCGCCGAGAAGACGGCCGCCGACCCGGACAGCCTCGGCATCGTGATCGGCGGCTCCGGCAACGGCGAGCAGATCGCCGCCAACAAGGTCAAGGGCGTCCGCGCCGCACTGGCCTGGAGCGAGCAGACCGCCGCGCTCGGCCGCGAGCACAACGACGCCAACGTCGTCGCCATCGGCGGCCGGATGCACACGGTCGAGGAGTCCACGAAGTTCGTCGAGATCTTCCTCGCCACGCCGTACTCGAACGAGGAGCGCCACACGCGCCGCATCGAGATGCTCGCCGCCTACGAGACCACCGGCGAGCTCCCCCCGATCCCCGCCCACCACCCGCAGCAGGGCTGACCCGACCTCCTCGTCCCCGTGCCGCCGGGTCCCGTACCCGGCGGCACGGCCATGCCACCGGACCCCGTACCCGGCGGCACGCCTCCGTCCGCCCTTCCCGCAGGAGCCCCGCCGTGCCCGAGGGACACACCATCCGCCGCCTCGCCGACGACCACGCCGAACGGTTCGCGGGCGCGCCGGTACGGGTGAGCAGCCCGCAGGGCAAGTTCTCCGACAGCGCGGCCCTCCTCGACGGGCGGACCCTCACCGCCACCGACGCCCACGGCAAGCACCTCTTCCTCGGCTTCGGCGACACCGGCTGGGTCCACATCCACCTCGGCCTCTTCGGCAAGCTCGGCTTCGGCGCCGCCCCGCCCCCGCCGCCCACCGACACCGTCCGGCTCCGGCTGGTCAACGCCGACCACCACGCGGATCTGCGCGGCCCCACCACCTGCGCCCTGATCACCGGGCCCGAGAAGCGCGCGATACACGAACGCCTGGGCCCGGACCCGCTGCGCGGCGACGAGGACGGCGAACGCGCCTGGCAGCGGATCTCCCGCAGCCGCACCACCGTCGCCGCCCTGCTGATGGACCAGAAGGTCATCGCGGGCGTCGGCAACGTCTACCGCGCCGAGGTCCTCTTCCGCCACGGCATCGACCCGTACCGCGCGGGCAGGGACCTCGCCCGCGCCGAGTGGGACACGATCTGGGCGGACCTGGGAGAGCTGATGCGCGAGGGCGTGCGGAACAACCGGATCGACACCGTCCGCCCCGAGCACCTCCCCGAGGCCATGGGCCGCCCGCCCCGCGAGGACGACCACGGCGGCGAGGTCTACGTCTACCGCCGCGCGAACCTCCCCTGCCACATCTGCGGTACGGAGATCCGCACCGCGGACCTGGTCTCCCGCAACCTCTTCTGGTGCCCCCGGTGCCAGCCCCCCGGGCCCTCCGTCGACTGAGCGCCCGGTCGGCCCTCCGGCTCCCGACCGCGACCGGCAGCCGGAGGTCTCCGCGCGGCCCCCGACCCCGTGAATCCGTGTCATATGCCACGAGAAACCGGCTCGCGCCGTGCGGACGACCCCATTTCGAGCACATTGTCACCGGGGTCCCCCTGCACCGGAGGCGTTCGGGTGGATAAAGTCCCGGCAATGGCCCGTAGCGGAGGAGTAGACGACTTCTGGGCCCGGTGGCGCAGAAACCTGCACCGGGCCCGCATCGGCCTGCGCAAATCCGGGGTCGACTACTTCCGCGGCGACGGCTCCGACTGGATCGCCCTGGCCGGTCTGCTGCTGACGATCCCGGCCATCACCTGCGCCACCGTCGTGAGCCCGGTCTGGTTCGACCCGGCAGCCCTCGCCCTGCCCATCGTGGCGGGCGGCCTCCTGCTGCGCCCCGCCAGCCTGCTGGGCCTCTACGCCACGGCCGCCGGCGCGCTGATCATCGAGGCGCTCACCCTCGGCCCGTATCTGGACGGCCCCGCCCGGGTCACCCCGGGCACCGTGCTCGTGGTCGCCGCCTGCGGATTCTTCGGGCTGATCCTGGCCCAGTTCCGGGCCCGGGTCGGCGTGCCCTGGCGGCGCGGCGGCACGATGCTCTTCGATCTGCGCGAACGCATCCGGGTCCAGAGCTCCCTGCCCCGGCTCCCCCAGGGCTGGCACCGCGAGATGGCCCTGCGCCCGGCCGGCGGCCAGTCGTTCTCCGGAGACTTCGTCGTCGCGGCCCGCACCCACGGGGGCCGCACGCTGGAGGCCGTCCTCACCGACGTCTCCGGCAAGGGCATGGACGCGGGCTCCCGGGCCCTGCTGCTGTCCGGCGCCTTCGGCGGGCTGCTCGGCTCTCTGCCCCCGCACGCCTTCCTGCCCGCCGCCAACGGCTATCTGCTGCGGCAGGACTGGGACGAGGGCTTCGCCACCTCGATCCACCTGGTGCTGGACCTGGAGTCGGGCGACTACGAGGTCTACTCCGCCGGCCATCCGCCCGCCCTCCAACTGCACGCGGGCAGTGGCCAGTGGGAGGAGAAGTCGGGGGAGGGCCCGCTGCTCGGCGTCTACGACGGGGCCGAGTTCGACGCGGTGAAGGGATCGCTCGCGCCCGGCGACGTGCTGATGCTGTTCACCGACGGTCTCGTGGAGGCCTCCGACCGGGACATGTCCGAGGGCATCGACCGGCTCACGGGCGAGGCCGACCGCTATGTCTCCACCGGCTTCGAGGGCGCGGCCTGGCACCTGATCGAGGCCTGCGCCAAGGACGTCAACGACGACCGGGCCCTGCTGCTGCTCTCCCGCCGGGCCTGAGCGGCCCCCGACCGGGCACGGGCCACCGGACCGCGGAACGGCGGAGAGACGGAACGACGGAGAGGCGGAACGGCGGAGAGGCGCCCGTCACCCGGAGACCGGGTATCGGGGCGCCTCTCCGCCGTTCGGTGCCGCTCAGACCGACACCGGTACCTGTTTCCGGTCCTGGTCGTCGTCGTCCTTCCTGCGGCCGCCCGGCAGGACGCGGGCCAGCCAGTGGGAGCGTCCGGCGGCCAGCGGCGCGAGGACGGCGAG
This sequence comes from Streptomyces sp. NBC_01116, assembly GCF_041435495.1. Taxonomy (NCBI): domain Bacteria; kingdom Bacillati; phylum Actinomycetota; class Actinomycetes; order Kitasatosporales; family Streptomycetaceae; genus Streptomyces; species Streptomyces sp. NBC_01116. The sequence continues at coordinate 2,634,531 of NZ_CP108644.1, read as the reverse complement.
CAGGAGGACGTAACCGGCGATGAACGGCGAGAGCCGCTCGTCCAGTCCGGCGGCCGCCGCCATCGTGGCCAGGATGAGCGCGAACTCTCCGCGGGCGACCAGGGTGGTGGCGATGTTGGACGTGGCCTGCGCGCCGAAGGAGTACACCTTCGCCGCCGCGAGCCCGGCCGCGATGTTCATGGCGAGTGTCAGCACCACGGCGGCCAGCACCGGCCACAGCACGCTCGGGAGGTCACCCGGGTCGATGGAGAGGCCGAAGGCGAAGAAGAAGATCGCGCCGAACGCGTCGCGGAGCGGGTGGACCAGCTTCAGGATGCGGTCGGCGGACGAGGTGGAGCCGAGCATCAGGCCGACCATGAAGGCGCCGATCGCGTCGGCGACGCCGAACATCTCGGAGACACCGGCGACGAAGACGGCGACACCCAGGAAGGAGATGACGAGCAGCTCGTCGTCCTTGGTGTTCATGAGCTTGCCGATGAGCTTCGTGCCGAACCGGGCCGCCAGGGCGAGCAGCAGCAGGAAGCCGAAGGCCTTGCCGCCGTCGATCAGCGCGGCCGAGAGGCTGTCCGCACCGGACAGGATCGGCTGGAGCGCGGCGAGGTACAGGGCGAGGAAGATGTCCTCGACGACGATGATGCCGAGGATCGGCCGGGTCTCCGGATTCCCGATGCGCCCGAGGTCCACCAGGATCTTGGTGACGATCGCGGACGAGGAGATGCCGAGGACACCGGCGAGGACCAGCGCCTCCGCCGTGCCCCAGCCCAGCGCGAAGCCGAAGGCGAGACCGGCGCCGACGTTCAGCAGGAGATACGTCCCGCCGGCGATGGCCATCTTCCGGCCGCCCGTCTTGAGGTCGTCCATGTGGAACTCGAGCCCCAGGTAGAAGAGCAGGAGGACGAGTCCCAGCGCGGAGAGCATCTCCAGGTCGTGCGGGTTCTTCAGGAGCGTGTATCCGGGCGTGTGCGGGCCCAGGAGGATCCCGGCCAGGATGAACAGGGGGATCGTCGGCAGCCCGATGCGGCCGCCGAGGCGGGCGAGGACGGCAGCGGCCAGGAAGGCGCCGCCCATGGCGAGGAGGGTGTCTGCGTGTCCGATGAGCCTGATCCTTCGGGTCGGTCAAGAGCTGGTCAAGGGGGCATCAAGAATCCATCAGTAATTAGTTTACCGAACGATTGACACTGCAACTATGCTTCCGTCAGATTGTCAGCTTTTGTCTTGTTGATTCCGCTACGGGAGTCGCGCGGCCATGGCGTCAACGGCCCTACGAGCGCGTCGAGTTCGGCCGCGGTCCCGGCTGCGGTCCCGGCCGCGATCCGGGACCGCGGCCGTAGGGTCGGGCCATGACTGGACACGATCTGAGCGTCGCCGAGGTGGAGGCCATCGCTCGCGAAGCCCATGCGCGGCAGACCGACAAGGCGGGCCGCCCGTACGTGGAACACCTGGCGGCGGTGGCGAGAGGGGTACGGGAGCGGGGCGGCGACGACCGGCAGATCGCGGCGGCCTGGCTGCACGACGCGATCGAGGACGCCGCGCTCCCGGCCCAGTGGCTGGCGGCCGCCGCCCTGCCGCAGGAGGTCAAGGACATGGTCCTGGCGGTGACCAAGCGGCCGGGCGAGGAGCTGTCCTCGTACGCCGCACGGATCCTGGCCACCCCGGGCGCGCTGCTCGTCAAGGAGGCGGACCTCGCCCACAACGCGGATCCCGTCCGCCTCGCGGTCCTGGACGCGGCGACGCGTACCCGACTGACGGCGAAGTATGCGCAGGTGCGGGCGCTGTTGGGGCTGGCCGGCGACGAATCACCCCTGGACCGAAAGAATCCGGCCAACCCGGAGACGCACTGATCCACCCGCGGCCGGGCCGGCGGGTGGATCAGGGGAAAGGTGCGGGGAAGGGCGACGGGCGGACCGTGAACGCCCGGTCCGCCCAAGGGCTCAACGGCGCGCGGGGTCCTTCCGGAACGCCCACTTCAGGTCCGGCTCGGTGGCCCACCTCAGGGCGCGCCCCACCAACGGGGTGCACATGAGCGTCACGGCCACCGCCGCGGTGAGCGAGACGACCACCAGCCCGACCGGGCCGGAGAGCCAGGCGTAGCTGTCGAACAGACCTGCGTACTCGGCCCCCTTGATCAGGAAGCCGTGCAGCAGGTAGCCGCAGATCGTTCCGGCCCCGAGCGCCGTGAACCACCGGGCCCGGCCGGGCACCCAGGCCAGGAAGCCGACGGTCAGCGCCAGGGCGCAGCCGAACATCGCGAGGGTCATCACGGCGCCGGACCACCACGGCGCGTCCATCTCCTGCGCGCTGTTGGCGCGGTAGAACCAGCCGAGCTGCATGTGCGGGGCGACCCAGTACGCGAAGAGCAGCGCGCCGGCGAACAGCGGCAGCGACAGCAGCCGCACCTCGCGCCGCCTGACCAGCTGGAAGTGCTCGGGCTTCATCAGCAGGCCGAGCACGAAGAACGGCAGGAACTGCAGCACCCGCTGGAGGTCGAGGTCGTCGCCGATCTCGGGGGAGACGGAGGCGAGCACGGCGATGGCGAGCGCCACCGGCAGCGGATGGCGCAGCGTGCGCCAGATCGGCGTGGTCACCCGCCAGATGAACAGGGCGATCAGGAACCAGGTCAGGAAGAACGGGTCGATCAGGCTGATCGCCATGTCGGGCGAATCGTCCGCGTACCGCTTGAAGAGCGAATACGCCGTCTCGAACAGCACGTACGGCACCACGACCGAGGTGATCAGCCGCTTCACCTTGGGCGGGGTCATGTCGAACGAGCGGGAGAAGTAGCCGGAGATGAGGATGAAGGCCGGCATGTGGAACGTGTACACGATCATGTACAGCGCCCGGGTGGCGCGGCTTCCGTCCATCACGGGTTCCCAGGCGTGCGCCACCGCGACGAGAACGATGGCCAGATACTTCACATTGTCGAAGTAGGGATCACGCTTTTTCGCCGCCGCGGGTGCCGGAGCGGCGGCGCCCCGAGCGCTGGGAGCGTGGGTGGGGCGGGGTGCGGTGGCGGTGAGCGTCTGCTCGTGTCTGGGCTCCGGCTCCCGGGTCGCCGGGGGGAGCGGAGCCCTCTGAAATGCGCTCGGAGCTTGGAACATCTAAGGCACCTTAGACCGGTCGATTGCTTCGCGTAAAACAGCGGGGAGATATCGCGTGTTCCCCTCTATTCGAATGTGAAACCGTCGAACACCGCCCGCTATGACACGCTTGATCCCCCTTAAATAGGGCATATCGGCAGCGTGTTGAGCGAAGTGAATGACGTCGCATCCACGCGGTCAATTGCCTGTGAATGAACTGTGGGGATGCGGAAACGATCTCTGCGGCGATATTCGGCCGCGAGGATTTCACAGCAGGTGCACAGGGGGCGCGAGGGGGGCGTTACCCGGGCCCGTTCGCCGCCCGGGCGCCGGGCGCGGCACGGGGCGGGTGCCACTCCGCGCCGCCCGCGGTGACGGCGCCGTGCCGTGCAGGATGGCGGGATCCCGTCAGTACGTTCCGTCACCCGGCAGCAACCACGGGGGAGTTGGTGGCACGATGGGGGTGACGGGGCGCGCGGTGTTGCACGCTTCCGGGCCGGCAAGGCGGACCGACCGAGGGTGTGATCAGACGTGGCTATTTCACTGTCTATGGTGCTGCTGTTCGCGGTCATCCTGGTGGTAATGATCCGTGGTGGCTCCATCAAGCCCGGTCCCGCGCTCGTCGCGGTGCTCTTCGGCTTCTTCCTGGCCTCGACCGGCATGGCGCCGTCGATCAACAGGTTCATGAACTCGATAGCCGACACCATCAACCAGATCAGCTTCTGAGACACCGCGACGCACGAGGGCCGGGCCGGAGGATCATCCTCCGGCCCGGCCCTCGACTGCGTGGAGCGGGCGACGGGAATCGAACCCGCGTAGCTAGTTTGGAAGACTAGGGCTCTACCATTGAGCTACGCCCGCAAGCGTCGCACCGCAGGTCCGTGGACCGCGGCACGAAGAGCATCGTAGCGGGTCGGCGGCGGTGCCCGCACACCCGTTGTGCCGGCCACCGGTCCGGACCCGGACCGGGCCTCTGACGCCGCTCCGTAAAGCGGCGGATCAATGGCTCCGGTGCATGTACCCTACGTGTCGCACCGACGGGGTGTGGCGCAGCTTGGTAGCGCGTCCGCTTTGGGAGCGGAAGGTCGTCGGTTCGAATCCGGCCACCCCGACCACCAGCAAGATCGCATTGTGGGAGTCATCCCCCTTGCCGTTACTATGCAAAATGCGTGCCCGTGTGTCTGATGTACCGGGCTCGGTCCGCGAAGCCGCCAATCGGCGGCCCAGCAGAACCCCAAGAAGTCAGCCACCAAGGAGACCGAACCGTGAAGAGCGCCGTGGAGACCCTGAACCCGACTCGGGTTCGGCTCAGCATCGAGGTGCCCTTCGAGGAGCTCAAGGACAGCCTCGACGCGGCGTACAAGAAGATCAACCAGCAGGTCACGGTGAAGGGCTTCCGCAAGGGCAAGATCCCCGCCCGGGTCATCGACCAGCGGTTCGGCCGCGGTGCGGTGCTGGAGGAGGCCGTCAACGACGCCCTCCCGAAGTTCTACACCGAGGCGGTCAACGAGGGTGAGCTGAACGTCCTCGGCCAGCCCGAGGTCGACATCACCGAGCTGAAGGACGGCGAGCTGCTGGCCTTCACCGCCGAGGTTGACGTACGCCCCGAGATCGAGATCCCGGACTACTCCGGCATCGAGGTCACCGTCGACGCCCTCGAGGTCACCGACGAAGAGGTCGAGAAGGCCGTGGAGCAGCTCCGCGAGCGCTTCGCCGCCACCAACCCGGTCGAGCGCGCCGCCGCCGACGGCGACGTCGTCACGATCGACCTGCAGGCCAAGGTCGACGGCGAGGTCCTGGAGGACGGCGTCGCCGACGGTGTCTCGTACACCATCGGTTCCGGCGAGCTCCTCGACGGCATCGACGAGGCCGTGACCGGCCTGGAGGCCGGTGGCGAGGCCACCTTCACCTCCGAGCTGAAGGGCGGCTCCGCCGAGGGCAAGGCCGCGGAGGTCACCGTCAAGGTCACCGCCGTCGCCGCCCGTGAGCTCCCCGAGCTGGACGACGACTTCGCCCAGATGGCCAGCGAGTTCGACACGCTGGAGGAGCTGAAGGCGGACAGCCGCAAGCGCCTGGAGACCACCAAGCAGTACGACCAGGCCACCCAGGCCCAGGAGCGCGTCCTGGAGGAGCTGCTGAAGCTCGCCGAGGTCCCGATCCCGGAGAAGCTGCTCGCGGACGAGGTCCAGACCCGCAAGCACAACCTGGAGCACCACCAGCTCGGTCAGATGGGTCTCGACCTCGAGAAGTACCTCGAGATCCAGGGCAAGACCCTGGAGGAGTTCGAGAACGAGACCTCCGAGCAGGCCATCAAGGGCATCAAGACCCAGTTCATCCTGGACGAGCTCGTCAACAAGGAGAAGCTGAACGTCAACCAGGAGGAGCTCACCGAGCACCTCATGCGGCGTGCTGCCTCCTCCGGCATGAGCCCCGACCAGTTCGCCCAGGCCGTCGTCGAGGGTGGCCAGGTGCCGATGCTCGTCGGCGAGGTCGCCCGCGGCAAGGCGCTCGCCGTCGTCGTCGAGGCCGCCAAGGTCGTCGACACCAACGGTGAGGTCGTCGACCTGGAGGACGAGGAAGAGGCCGCCGAGGCCACCGCCGAGACCACGGAGGCGCCCACCGAGGCCGCCACCGAGGACAAGGCGGAGGACAAGGCCGAGGAGAAGAACGAGGCCTGAGCCTCGTCCCGATCCCAGGACGGCCTTCGCGCCGACCGGCACGACGGGCCCCGGACGCTCCACGCGTCCGGGGCCCGTCGCCGTATCGCGGCGCGGAGCGTCGTATCGCTGTGCGAGCCCCGGAACCCTTGTGCCCACTGCGGACCTTGCGCTCCCAGCGAACAGTTGCGGAAGCGGGATGGCGTTGTCCCACCTGCGCGTTAGGGTCCATGAAGAGGAAGGGTGGGGCAGTGACTTCACCCGCCCGGTACGAAGACGCTGAGACGGCCGGAGCCGTCAGAGACGAGCAGGTGGATACGTGACGAATCTGATGCCCTACGCCGCCGGAGAGCCGTCCCTCGGTGGAGGCCTCGGTGACCAGGTCTACAGCCGACTGCTCGGCGAGCGCATCATCTTCCTCGGTCAGCAGGTCGACGATGACATCGCCAACAAGATCACCGCACAGCTTCTCCTCCTTGCCGCCGAGCCCGACAAGGACATCTACCTCTACATCAACAGCCCCGGTGGCTCGGTGACGGCCGGCATGGCCGTCTACGACACCATGCAGTACATCCCGAACGACGTCGTCACCATCGGCATGGGCATGGCCGCCTCCATGGGCCAGTTCCTGCTCACCGGCGGCGCCGCGGGCAAGCGCTTCGCGCTCCCGAACACCGACATCCTCATGCACCAGGGTTCGGCCGGCATCGGCGGCACGGCCTCGGACATCAAGATCCAGGCGCAGTACCTGCTCCGCACCAAGACGCGGATGGCGGAGATCACCGCCCGTCACTCCGGCCAGACCGTCGAGACGATCATCCGCGACGGCGACCGCGACCGCTGGTACACGGCGGAGGAGGCCAAGGACTACGGCCTCATCGACGAGATCATCACGGTCGCGTCGGGCATCCCGGGCGGCGGCGGCACCGGTGCCTGATCCGGTTCCCACCGGACCGGCCGCACCACCTTCCGTACGCCTCTCGCACGCCGAGACCTCCAGCCCACAGAACGCCACCAGGATGGTGAACACCCACATGAACAACTTCTCCGGCGCCTCCGCGAGCGGCCTCTACACCGGCCCGCAGGTGGACAACCGCTACGTCGTCCCGCGCTTCGTGGAGCGCACCTCGCAGGGTGTGCGTGAGTACGACCCGTACGCGAAGCTCTTCGAGGAGCGCGTGATCTTCCTGGGCGTCCAGATCGACGACGCCTCGGCCAACGACGTCATGGCGCAGCTGCTGTGCCTGGAGTCGATGGACCCCGACCGCGACATCTCGATCTACATCAACAGCCCCGGCGGCTCGTTCACCGCGCTCACCGCGATCTACGACACGATGCAGTTCGTGAAGCCGGACATCCAGACGGTCTGCATGGGCCAGGCGGCCTCCGCCGCCGCGGTCCTGCTCGCCGCGGGCACCCCGGGCAAGCGCATGGCGCTCCCGCACGCCCGGGTGCTCATCCACCAGCCGTCCTCGCAGACGGGCCGCGAGCAGCTCTCCGACCTGGAGATCGCGGCCAACGAGATCCTCCGGATGCGCACGCAGCTGGAGCAGATGCTGGCCCGGCACTCGACGACCCCGCTGGAGAAGATCAGCGAGGACATCGAGCGCGACAAGATCCTCACGGCCGAGGACGCCCTGGCGTACGGTCTGGTCGACCAGATCGTTTCCACCCGCAAGACCACCGCGGGCGCATCGCTCTGACGTCGGTCTTTCCCCTTGGCACATTCCGTTTGCACGGTCACGGCCGTGTGAACCGTGCCAAGGGGGGCCCGAACGGGGGCCCAGGCAAGGTACCGTCGGATAGAGGCACCAGGAGCCGCTGAACCAGGCGTCTCCCAGGCGAAGGGGATTCACCTCGTGGCACGCATCGGTGATGGCGGAGACCTGCTCAAGTGCTCGTTCTGCGGAAAGAGCCAGAAGCAGGTGAAGAAGCTCATCGCGGGACCCGGTGTGTACATCTGCGACGAGTGCATCGATCTCTGCAACGAGATCATCGAGGAGGAGCTCGCGGAGACGAGCGAGGTGCGCTGGGAAGAGCTTCCCAAGCCTCGTGAGATCTACGAGTTCCTGGAGGGGTACGTCGTCGGGCAGGAGCCCGCGAAGAAGGCCCTCTCGGTCGCGGTGTACAACCACTACAAGCGGGTCCAGGCCGGGGAGAACGGCGGCGGCGCGAATCGCGAGGACGCGATCGAGCTGGCCAAGTCGAACATCCTCCTGCTGGGCCCCACGGGTTCCGGTAAGACGCTGCTCGCGCAGACGCTGGCCCGCATGCTCAACGTCCCGTTCGCCATCGCGGACGCGACGGCGCTGACGGAGGCCGGCTATGTCGGCGAGGACGTCGAGAACATTCTGCTCAAGCTGATCCAGGCGGCCGACTACGACGTCAAGAAGGCCGAGACCGGGATCATCTACATCGACGAGATCGACAAGGTCGCCCGCAAGAGCGAGAACCCGTCGATCACCCGCGATGTCTCCGGCGAGGGCGTGCAGCAGGCGCTGCTGAAGATCCTGGAGGGCACCACCGCCTCCGTACCGCCGCAGGGCGGACGCAAGCACCCGCACCAGGAGTTCATCCAGATCGACACGACGAACGTGCTGTTCATCGTGGGCGGCGCGTTCTCCGGCCTGGAGAAGATCATCGAGTCCCGGGCCGGCGCCAAGGGCATCGGGTTCGGTGCCACGATCCGCTCCAAGCTGGAGATCCAGGCGAGCGACCAGTTCCAGGAGGTCATGCCGGAGGACCTGGTGAAGTTCGGGATGATCCCGGAGTTCATCGGCCGTCTCCCCGTCCTGACCTCGGTCCACAACCTGGACCGCGAGGCCCTGCTGCAGATCCTCATCGAGCCGCGCAACGCCCTGGTCAAGCAGTACCAGCGCCTCTTCGAACTCGACGGTGTGGAGCTGGACTTCGAGCGCGAGGCGCTGGAGGCCATCGCCGACCAGGCGATCCTGCGCCAGACGGGCGCACGCGGTCTGCGGGCGATCATGGAGGAAGTCCTCCAGTCCGTGATGTACGAGGTCCCGTCCCGCAAGGACGTCGCCCGCGTGGTCATCACTCCCGACGTCGTCCGCAACAACGTCAACCCGACGCTGGTTCCGCGCGAGCCGCGCACGATCGGCAAGAACGACGGCGGCCGGCACGAGAAGTCGGCCTAGCCGCAGAAGACTTGGCCACGCCGAAGGGGCGCCCACCGGATGAACCGGCGGGCGCCCCTTCGGCGTTGAGCGGTCAGATCGGATCGGGTCAGATCTTGGTGCGGGAGGTGTTGTAGAGCTTGGCGGCGAGTGCGGCCACCTCGTCCTGGGACATCGACTTGTTGGTCATGGCCCCGCCGATGTCGACACCGATCACCGCGCTGACGGTGCTGTAGTCGGCCCAGACGCAGATCGGCATGGTCATGTCCTTGGGGCCGTTCTGGACCGTGCCGTCGGCCTTGTCATTGACGATCTTCATGTCCTGGCACTTCATCAGCGCGCCCTCGAAGCCGTCCGGGGTGACATTCTTCGGGCTGCCGACCAGCTCGCCCTCGAAACCCTCGTCCGCCATCACTTCCTTCTCGGCGTTCAGGAAGAAGCTGTCGATCACGGCATCGGGGTCCTCGACCTCTCCCCAGAGGCCCATGAGCATGAGCATCTTCGCGGTGAGCGGGTTCTTCTCGACGTCGCCGCTCTGGTACTGGGCACCGGCCTGGTTGGGGTTCTTGACCCCGATGGCCTCCATCTCGGCCTTCTCCTTGCCCATCAGCGGGCCGGCCGGCGCCTTCTCCTTCGTGTCCTGCTTGTAGTCGTCCACCGAAGCCGCCGGCGTCAGCTTGTACCCCTTCGTGGAGTCCGCCACGTCACCGCTGCCGCCGCCGGAGGTCAGGAAGTACACCCCGCCCGCGATGACCGCCAGGGCCACCACGGCCACGCCCACGATCAGGCCGGTCTTCTTCTTCGGCTGCGGCGGCTGGGAGCCGTACGGGGGCTGCCCGCCGTACGGAGGCGTGGGCGGCTGCTGGCCGTAGGGGCCGGGCTGCTGGGCCTGCGGGTAGCCGTAACCCTGCTGCGGCTGCTGCGGCTGCGCGTACGGGTTCGGCTGCTGCGGGGGGACGCCCTGCGGGGCCTGCTGCGGGTAGCCGTAGCCGGGCTGGCCCTGCGGGGGGCCCTGGGGCGGCGGGGCTCCGTACGGGCCCGGCTGCTGCCCGTACGGTCCGGGCTGGCCCTGCGGCGGCTGCCCGCCGTACGGGCCCGGCTGGTTGTAGCTCATTGCGGTGTCCCCTCCAGAATTCTCGGACCGGCCGGCACCCGAAGGGCGGCGTCGCGGGGCCGGGCACGCGCATCTGCGGCGTTGTCGTCCATCACCAACGCTCCGCGTTGGCTCAATCCTCCGCCGTGCAGCTGCACGCACCCAGCCCCGCTCCTTCTCCCGCCCTTCAGGTGCCGGTCGGTCCTTATGCGTTGCGAACATCCTGACCGAAGCAGCCCTGACATGGGGGATCGGGTCGGACACCGTTACTGAACCAACCCGTTTCAGTGCAGACCTGTGACGGCCCTAAACTGTCTCCCGTGACCGAGAACACTCAGCAGCCAAGCGCCAGCAACCCCGAACTGCCGACCCAGTACGCGCCGGCCGATGTAGAGGGGAAGTTGTACGAGCGCTGGGTGGAGCGCGGGTACTTCGAAGCCGACGAGCACAGCGACAAGCCGCCGTACAGCATCGTCATCCCGCCGCCGAACGTCACCGGATCCCTTCACCTGGGTCACGCCTTCGAGCACACCCTGATCGACGCCCTCGTCCGCCGGAAGCGGATGCAGGGCTACGAGGCGCTCTACCAGCCGGGCATGGACCACGCCGGCATCGCCACCCAGAACGTCGTCGAGCGCGAGCTCGGCAAGGAGGGCAAGTCCCGCCACGACCTGGGCCGGGAGGCCTTCGTCGAGCGCGTCTGGCAGTGGAAGGACGAGTCCGGCGGCCAGATCTCCGGCCAGATGCGCCGCCTCGGCGAGGGCGTCGCCTGGTCCCGTGAGCGCTTCACCATGGACGAGGGCCTGTCCAAGGCCGTCCAGACCGTCTTCAAGCAGATGTACGACGACGGGCTCATCTACCGCGCCGAGCGCATCATCAACTGGTGCCCCCGCTGTCTCACCGCGATCTCCGACATCGAGGTCGAGTACCAGGAGGACGACGGCGAGCTCGTCTCCATGACGTACGGGGACGGCGACGAGACCATCGTCGTCGCCACCACCCGCGCCGAGACGATGCTCGGTGACACCGCCGTCGCCGTCCACCCCGACGACGAGCGCTACAAGCACCTGGTCGGCAAGCAGATCAAGCTGCCGCTGACCGACCGCACCATCCCCGTCGTCGCCGACCACCACGTCGACCCGGAGTTCGGCACCGGCGCGGTCAAGGTGACGCCCGCCCACGACCCGAACGACTTCGAGATCGGCAAGCGCCACGACCTGCCGTTCCTCACGGTCCTGGACGAGCGCGCCGTCATCACCGTCCCCGGCCCCTTCCAGGGCCTGGACCGGCTGGAGGCCCGCTCCGCCATCGTCGCCGCCCTGCGCGCCGAGGGCCGGATCGTCGCCGAGAAGCGGCCCTACGTCCACTCCGTCGGGCACTGCTCGCGCTGCAAGACCACCATCGAGCCGCGCCTCTCCCTCCAGTGGTGGGTCAAGGTCGCCCCGCTCGCCAAGGCCGCCGGCGACGCGGTCCGCGACGGCAGCGTCAAGATCCACCCGCAGGAGATGGAGAAGCGCTACTTCGACTGGGTCGACAACCTCCACGACTGGACGATCTCGCGCCAGCTCTGGTGGGGCCACCGCATCCCCGTCTGGTACGGCCCGAACGGCGAGGTCGTCTGCGTCGGACCCGACGAGGCGGCGCCCACCGGCGAGGGCTGGACCCAGGACAGCGATGTCCTCGACACCTGGTTCTCCTCCGGCCTGTGGCCGTTCTCCACCCTCGGCTGGCCCGAACGGACCGACAGCCTCGCGAAGTTCTATCCGAACTCCGTCCTGGTCACCGGCTACGACATCCTCTTCTTCTGGGTCGCCCGGATGATGATGTTCGGCCTGTACGTCAACGACGGCGTCCCGCCGTTCTCCACCATCGTCCTGCACGGCATGGTCCGCGACGAGCACGGCAAGAAGATGTCGAAGTCCTTCGGCAACGTCGTCAACCCGCTGGACTGGATGGACAAGTACGGCTCCGACGCCCTGCGCTTCACCCTCGCGCGCGGCGCCAACCCCGGCACCGACGTGCCGATCGGCGAGGAGTGGGTCCAGGGCTCGGCGAAGTTCTCCAACAAGATCTGGAACGCCACCCGCTTCGCGCTGATGAACGGCGCCACGATCGAGGGCGAGCTGCCCCCGGTCGAGGAGATGTCCGTCACCGACCGCTGGATCCTGTCCCGTCTGAACAAGACGGTCGCCGACGTCGACGCGTTCTACGACGACTTCCAGTTCGCCAGGATCAGTGAGTCGCTGCGCCACTTCGCGTGGGACGAGGTCTTCGACTGGTACGTCGAGCTGTCCAAGACCACGTTCTTCGCGGGCGGCCGCCCGGCCGAGGTCTCGGGCCGGGTCCTCGGCGAGGTCCTGGACGTGATGCTGCGGCTGCTGCACCCGATCGTCCCGTTCGTCACGGAGGCGCTGTGGACCGCGCTCACCGGGCGCGAGTCGATCGTCATCGCCGAGTGGCCGGGCGACTCCGGCTTCCGCGACGAGGCGGCCGAGAAGGAGATCGAGCTGGTCCAGCAGGTCGTCACCGAGGTCCGCCGCTTCCGCAACGACCAGGGCCTCCAGCCCGGCCAGAAGGTCCCGGCCGAGCTGACCCTGACCGGCACGGAGCTCGCCCCGCACGAGGCGGCCATCCGCCAGCTCCTGCGGCTCCAGCCCGCCGGGGACGGCTTCCAGGCCACCGCGTCGCTCCCGGTCGCCGGGGCCACCGTCGCGCTGGACCTGTCCGGCACCATCGACGTCCCGGCCGAGCGCAAGCGCCTCACGAAGGACCTGGAGGCCGCGCAGAAGGAGAAGGCCCAGGCCACCGGGAAGCTCGGCAACGAGGCCTTCCTGGCCAAGGCCCCGGACAACGTGGTCGACAAGATCCGCGGCCGGCTCTCCAAGGCCGAGGCCGACATCGAGCGGATCGGCGCCCAGCTGGCGGCCCTCCCGCAGAGCTGATCAGCTCCGGGCGAAGCCCCCGCACCCCGACCGGCCGGGGACGCGGGGGCTTCGCCGTACGTCCTCCGCGCCCCGCCCGTCCCACTCCGCCGGGCGCTGCGCGCGATGTCGGTGCCCATCCGTAGACTGGGCCCCGTGAGTGAGCCCCGCCCTTCAGACCGGCACGACGCGCCCGATCCCGACGACACCTTCGAGGAGATCGTCGACGAGGCGACCCAGCGCGACCCCGACCTGGCGGTGATCGAGGCCGGGAGCCGCACACTGCGCGCCCACTCGGGTCAGCCGCAGGGCGAAGCGGTCCCGGCCCGCCCGGCCGACCCCGAGACCGACAAGGCGCTGCGCGCGGTGGAGCAGGAGCTCGCCGGACGCTGGGGCGAGACCAAGCTGGAGCCGTCCGTCACGCGCATCGCCGCGCTGATGGACGTCCTCGGCGAGCCGCAGCGCGCCTACCCCTCCATCCACATCACCGGCACCAACGGCAAGACCAGCACGGCCCGCATGATCGAGGCCCTGCTCAACGCCTTCGAGCTGCGCACCGGCCGCTACACCTCGCCGCACGTCCAGTCGATCACCGAGCGGATCAGCCTGGACGGCTCCCCGATCGAGCCCGAGCGGTTCATCGAGACGTACGAGGACGTCAAGCCGTACGTCGAGATGGTCGACGCCCAGCAGCCCTACCGGCTCTCCTTCTTCGAGGTCCTCACCGGCATGGCGTACGCGGCCTTCGCCGACGCGCCCGTCGACGTGGCGGTCGTCGAGGTCGGCATGGGCGGCACCTGGGACGCGACGAACGTCATCGACTCCACGGTCGCCGTCGTCACCCCCATCTCGCTCGACCACACCGACCGGCTCGGCACCACGCCCGCCGAGATCGCCGGCGAGAAGTCCGGCGTCATCAAGCAGGGCGCCACGGTCATCCTGGCCCAGCAGCCGGTGGACGCCGCGCAGGTGATGCTCAAGAAGGCCGTCGAGGTCGACGCCACCGTGGCCCGCGAGGGCATGGAGTTCGGCGTCACCTCGCGGGAGATCGCGGTCGGCGGACAGCTGCTGACGCTGCGCGGGCTCGGTGGCGCGGCCACCGAGTACACAGACATCTTCCTTCCGCTGTACGGAGCCCACCAGGCGCACAACGCCGCGGTGGCGCTCTCCGCCGTCGAGGCGTTCTTCGGCATCGGCGCCGAGCAGGCCCGCTCGCTCGACATCGACGCGATCCGCAAGGCGTTCGCCTCGGTGCTCTCGCCCGGCCGCCTGGAGGTCGTGCGCTCCAGCCCGACCGTCGTGCTGGACGCCGCGCACAACCCGGCGGGAGCCAAGGCGGCGGCGGACGGCGTCTCCGAGGCGTTCAGCTTCTCCCGGCTGATCGGCGTGGTCGGCACGAGCGGCGACAAGGACGCCCGCGGGCTCCTGGAGGCCTTCGAGCCGATCTTCGCCGAGATCGTCGTCACGCAGAACTCCACCGCCCGCGCGATGGACGCGGACGAGCTGGCCGCGATCGCCGTCGAGGTCTTCGGCAACGACCGGGTCCAGGTGGAGCCGCGGCTCGACGACGCGCTGGAGGCGGCGATCACGCTGGCCGAGGAGGAGGACGAGTACGCGGGCGCCGGGGTGCTGGTGACCGGATCCGTGATCACGGTCGGCGAAGCCCGGCTGCTGCTGGGAAGGGGCTGAGAAGAAGGATGCGGACGCTCTGCGCCTCGACGCTGATCGGTGAGTTCTTCGTGATCGGCTTCGCCGGTCTCGTCGCGATGAAGCTGGACGACGCTTCCATGGCCGTGGTCTGGACGGTGTGCGGCATCGGCATGGCCCTCTCCGTGCTGCTGTGCGGCATGATCACCCGGCCCGGCGGTGTCCAGCTGGGCTGGGCGCTCCAGGTCGCGCTGGTCCTGAGCGGGTTCGTGGTCCCGGTGATGTTCATCCTGGGGCTGGCCTTCGGCGCACTGTGGTGGGCCTCGATCCACTACGGCCGCAAGATCGACGAGGCCAAGGCCGACTGGGCCGCCCGACAGGAAGCCGAAGAGGCCACGGCCTGAGGTCCTGAGGCTCCGAGGCCCCGGTGCATCGGCCCCTGGGGCTCCGGGCCTGCTCCCTCCGCCCGGATCTCCGGATCGTGCGGGGCCGGGCCCGGCGACACGCGCGGCTCGACCCTCCCGGCCCCGGGAATCCGGGGCCTGAAGGTGACCCTGGGTGAACCCGGGCGCAGACCCGCCTCCGAACCCCTGTAATCTCGCCCTCACCGCACCCGTATGCCTGGCCTTGCAAGGAGCCGTACATGACTCAGCGCACTCTCGTCCTGCTCAAGCCCGACGCGGTCCGCCGTGGCCTGATCGGCGAGATCGTCGGCCGCATCGAGCGCAAGGCGGACTGGCGGATCACCGCGCTGGAGCTGCGCACCCTGGACCACGGGACGCTGGAGCAGCACTACGGCGAGCACCAGGGCCGCCCGTTCTACGAGCCGCTCATGGAGTTCATGCAGTCCGGCCCCGTCGTCGCCCTGGTGGCCGAAGGTGAGCGGGTCATCGAGGGCGTCCGTACCCTGGCCGGCCCCACCGACCCGATCGCCGCCGCGCCCGGGTCCATCCGCGGTGACTTCGGCACGATCACCCGCGAGAACCTCATCCACGCCTCGGACTCCGAGGAGTCCGCTGAGCGAGAACTGAAGCTTTTCTTTCCGGGACTTTCCTGACCCGATCGGCCAAACAGCGCTGTACGCCTGGGGCGACCGAAGTAATTCGGTCGCCCTTCGGCATAGGGTTTGGGATCGCGGGAACGCATCCCTCCGACGTAACGTCACCATGGGTAGAACGGGCACCCGTTCCGCTCACACTGGCGAAGGACCCTCGCGCTGTGTCCGTGCATACGGCACTACGATGGAAGCTTCCACGCCCGCAGCGCCAACCTCGCCTACCAGAACAAGCCATCTTCGCTACCTGGGAAGGCCCGACGCATCCTCATGGGGAACAAGGGGAACTCAATGTCGTTCATCGGCCGTGACATGGCTATCGACCTCGGGACTGCCAACACGCTGGTGTACGTCAGGGGGCGCGGCATCGTTCTGAACGAGCCGTCCGTCGTGGCCATCAACACCAACACCGGCGGAATTCTGGCGGTCGGCTCCGAGGCCAAGAAGATGATCGGGCGCACACCGGGCAACATCGTTGCCGTGCGGCCGCTGAAGGACGGCGTGATCGCCGACTTCGAGATCACCGAGCGCATGCTCCGCTACTTCATCCTCAAGATCCACAAGCGTCGCTATCTGGCCCGCCCCCGCGTCGTCGTCTGTGTGCCCTCCGGTATCACCGGGGTCGAGCGCCGCGCCGTCATCGAGGCGTCCACGCAGGCCGGCGCGCGCCAGGTGCACATCATCGAGGAGCCCATGGCCGCGGCCATCGGCTCCGGCCTGCCGGTCCACGAGGCCACCGGGAACATGGTCGTCGACATCGGCGGCGGCACCACCGAGGTCGCCGTGATCTCGCTCGGCGGCATCGTCACCGCCCAGTCGATCCGCACCGCCGGTGACGAGCTGGACAACGCGATCATCCAGCACATCAAGAAGGAGTACTCACTCCTCCTCGGTGAGCGGACCGCCGAACAGATCAAGATCACCATCGGTTCGGCGTTCGACCTGGAGAAGGACGAGCACACCGAGATCCGCGGTCGCGACCTGGTCTCCGGACTGCCGAAGACGGTCGTCATCTCGGCCGCCGAGGTCCGCAAGGCCATCGAGGAGCCGGTCAACGCGATCGTCGACGCCGTGAAGACGACGCTCGACAAGTGCCCGCCCGAGCTGTCCGGCGACGTCATGGACCGCGGCATCGTCCTCACCGGCGGCGGCGCGCTGCTGCGCGGACTGGACGAGCGGCTGCGCCACGAGACGGGCATGCCGATCCACATCGCCGAGGACCCGCTGGACTCGGTGGCGCTCGGCTCCGGCAAGTGCGTCGAGGAGTTCGAGGCGCTCCAGCAGGTGCTGGACGCCCAGCCCCGCCGCTAGAGCACCTCCGGGAGGCGGCCCCCTCGGGGGACACCACCCGATATCCGGCGAGCGGACGCTGACGCTCCGCCCGCCGGATCGTTGATATAGATCGTTGCTGCAGGTGCGGGACGCGGAGACACATCCACGCGTACGCACGCACGTACAGCGACGTACACACAGGCACGAACATTCCGACGAGGAAGGCACGGCCGCCGCACGTGAGGGACACACGAGAGAGCCGGCTGCTCCTGGTGCTGCTGATCGCCATCGCATTCGCCCTGATCACGGTGGATATCCGAGGCGGCGAGGAGTCACCTGTCGACGGCGCACGGCAGGCCGCGGCCACCGTCTTCGGCCCGGTCGAGAACGGCGTGGCGGCAGCGGTCGACCCGGTGGGCAACGCCATAGGCGCGGTACGGGACTCCGGCAACCGGCACGACCGGATCTCCACCCTGGAGCAGGAGAACGCCGCGCTGAAGGCCAAGCTCGGCAGCGACGACCGCACCAACAGCCGGGTCCGCCAGCTCGACGCCATGCTGAAGAACGCGGGCGCCGGACAGTACGGCATCAAGGGCGCCGAGGTCATCGCCATAGGAGCGGCCCAGGGCTTCTCCTGGACGGTCACCATCGACGCCGGGGCCGACGACGGCATCCGCCGCGACATGACCGTCCTCAACGGGGAGGGGCTGGTCGGCCGGGTCACCACCGTCGGCCCCGACACCGCGACGGTCCTGCTCGCCAACGACCCCGACTTCACCGTCGGCACCCGGATGGAGAAGACCGACGAGCTCGGCTTCGCCACCGGCCAGGGCTCGCGCCCGCTGTCGGTGCAGTTCCTCAACGGCAAGGCCAAGGTGAAGGCCGGCGACCGGCTGGTCACCTTCGGCTCCAGCAAGGACAAGCCCTTCGTGCCCGGAGTGCCGGTCGGCGAGGTCGTCCGCGTCGACCCCTCCGGCGGCGCGCTGACGAGGACCGTGTACGTGAAGCCGTACGTCGGGTTCACCAAGCTCGACATCGTCGGCATCGTCGTGCAGGCCCCCCGCGAGGACCCGCGCGACATGGTCCTGCCCAAGCAGCCCGTCAAGACGAAGCCGAAGCCGACCCCCACGGTCACCGTCACGGTCCAGCCCAACGGCGACCTGGTGGACGGCTCCGGCAAGGTCGTCGGCAACATCAACGAGCAGGGCGGCGACGCCGCCGGTGACGCGGCAGGCGACCAGCAGGGCAACGCCCAACCCGACAACGCCCAACCCGACAACGCGGCCAACGACCAGGAGTAGAGCTGATCCCCATGCGCATCAACCGGACTCTGCTCTCGATCGTCCTGGTCGTCGTCGCCCTCGTCGTCCAGGTCTCCGTCCTCGCCCGCCTCCAGCTCCCCGGAGCCGTCCCCGATCTGCTGCTCCTCACCGTCCTCGGGCTCGCCTTCGTGTACGGGCCGGTCAGCGGCTCCCTCATCGGCTTCGGCGCGGGGCTCCTCGCGGACCTCGCCCCGCCCGCCGACCACGCCGCCGGACGCTACGCCCTGGTGCTCTGCGTCATCGGCTACCTCGCGGGCATGATCCGCCCGGAGAACGGGCAGCTGAAGTCGGCCTTCGCCCCGATGGCCGCGGTCGTCGCCGCCGCGATCGGCTCGACCCTGCTGTACGCGGGTGTCGGCGCGCTCGTCGGGGACACCGCCGCCCGCCATGTGGGCCTGGGCAGCCTGCTGTTCACGGCCGCGGTCTACGACCTGCTGCTGGCACCCTTCGTGGTGCCGCTCATCATGGCGCTGGCCAGACGCACGGAGCACGATCCGCTCGCCGAGTCCTCGTCCGGCGGCAACGACGTCGCCGCCGGCTGGCTCGCCTCGGGCACCGGTCTGCGGATCGGCAACCAGCGCGGCGGGCTGCGCGTCAAGGCCGCCCGCAGCCGCGCCGCCCGCGCGGGCAGGATCAAGGGGGTCAAGCGACTGTGAGGCCGTGCTTCCCGGGGGACGACCCCCGTACCCCCAGCAGCAGCACCACCGACGGGGGCACCGCGTGAGCAACATTCCCGAGACCGGGCGGACCCAGCGGGTCCAGATCCGGCTCATCGTCATCCAGGTCCTCGTCTTCTCGCTGCTGCTCACCCTCGGCGGGCGGCTGTGGTACCTCCAGATCCGCAACGGCGACGAGTACACCGCCGAAGCCGCGGGCAACGGTGTGCAGCAGGTCGTCCAGCCCGCCGTGCGCGGCTCGATCCTCGACGCCCGCGGCGTGCCGCTCGCCGACAACGAGACCCGCCTCGTCGTCTCCGCGAGCCGCACCGAGCTGCTCAAGATGAAGGACGACGGCGTCGGCGTCCTCACCCGGCTCGCCGACGTCCTGGACATGAAGGCGAAGGACGTCCGGGACAAGGTCCGCCTCTGCGACTCCAAGACCCCCCAGCCCTGCTGGAACGGATCGCCGTACCAGCCGATCCCGGTCACCGACGAGGCCACCACGCAGCAGGCCCTCCAGATCCGCGAGCGCGCCGAGGACTTCCCCGGCATCACCGCCGAACCCACCGCCGTACGCCGCTACGCCGCACCCGGCAAGGCGAAGACCGCGCAGGTCCTCGGCTACCTCTCGCCCGTCACCGACGACGAGATCCAGAAGGCGCAGGACGGCCCGTCGCCCTACCTCCGCTCCGACCAGGTCGGCCGGTCCGGCCTGGAGCGCACCTACGACAAGGAGCTGCGCGGCAAGGCGGGCGTCACCCGCTACGAGGTCGACAACCTCGGCCGCGTCATGGGCGAGGCGGAGAACGACCCGGCCGTGTCCGGCTCCACCCTCGTCACCAGCCTCGACGCCCGCGTCCAGGCGGTGGCCGAGTACGAGCTCGCCGCCGCGATGAAGCTGGTCCGCGGCGAGACCGACAAGATCACCGGCCGGAAGTACGAGGCCGATTCCGGCGCCGTCGTCGTCATGGAGTCCAAGACGGGCCGCATCGTGTCGATGGCCTCCCAGCCCGACTACGACCCCAACGCCTGGGTCGGCGGCATCTCCGGCAAGGAGTACGCCAAGCTCACGAGCAAGAAGTCGAACTACCCGCTGCTCAACCGGGGCATCCAGGGCCAGGCCCCCGCCGGCTCGATCTTCAAGGTGGTGTCGGCGAGTGCCGCGGTGCGCGCCGGCCACGCCTTCAACGACCTCTACCAGTGCAGCAGCTCCTACAGCCTGGGCAACCAGACCTTCGCGAACTTCGAGTCCCAGGGCCACGGCCCCATCACCCTCGGCGACGCGCTGAAGTACTCCTGCAACACCGTCTTCTACCGCCTCGGTCACGAGGAGTGGGCGAAGGACGGCGGCATAAAGCCGAAGAAGGACGCCAAGGACTGGTTCTACCGCACCGCCCGTGACTTCGGCCTCGGCTCCGAGACCGGCATCGACCTGCCCAACGAGGTCAAGGGCCGCATCCCGGACCGCCAGTGGAAGCAGGACTTCTGGGCGGCCAACAAGGACGCCTGGTGCAAGGAGGGCAAGAAGGGCGGCACCTACGT
Source organism: Streptomyces sp. NBC_01116 (assembly GCF_041435495.1). Taxonomy (NCBI): domain Bacteria; kingdom Bacillati; phylum Actinomycetota; class Actinomycetes; order Kitasatosporales; family Streptomycetaceae; genus Streptomyces; species Streptomyces sp. NBC_01116. The sequence continues at coordinate 2,614,150 of NZ_CP108644.1, read as the reverse complement.
CCAGCAGATCGCCTACGAGAGCTGCCTCGAAGGCAACCAGCTCAAGGCCTACGACAGCATCAACTACTCGATCGGCCAGGGGGACGTGCTCGTCACGCCCATCCAGATGGCCACCGCCTACGCCGCCATCAGCAACGGCGGCACGATCCACGAGCCCACCGTCGGCAAGGCCGTGATCAGCCCCGACGGCAAGACCGTCCAGGAGATCGAGCCCAAGGCCAGTGGCAAGCTGCCGGTCAGCGCCCAGACCATCAAGGACCTCGACAAGGGCCTCCGCTCCGTGGTCGAGCCCGGCGGCACCGCCGCCTGGCGGTTCGGCGGCTGGCCGCAGGACAAGATCCCGATGCGCGCCAAGACCGGTACCGCCCAGGTGTACGGCAAGCAGACCACCGGGTGGTTCGCGACCTACACCGACGACTACACGATCGTCATGACGATCTCCCAGGGCGGCACCGGCTCCGGCTCCGCCGGGCCCGCCGTCCGCAAGATCTACGACGCGCTCTACGGCCTCGACGCCGAGGGCAACCAGGACAAGAAGAGGGCCCTGCTGCCGAAGCCGCAGAAGGCCCTGCCGAAGATCCAGCCCGACGGCTCGATCTACGCCCCCAGGATCAAGCCCTACGACCCCACCCCGGTCACGCCGGAGGAGCAGCCGGGCGGACAGGAACCCCAGTTGCCCCTGCCGCCCGCAGGCCAGCCCGGACTCACCGGATCACCGGCGTCGAACGGGAGGCAGCCCTGATGGCCGATGGTTTCTCCGTCTCCCGCTACGGCCCCGAACAGGGCTCCTGGGCCAAGCTGACCGCCCGCGACTCCCTCGCACGGCGGCTGGACTGGCCGCTGCTCGGGGCCTCGCTGGCGCTCTCCTTCCTCGGCGCCCTGCTCGTGTGGTCCGCGACCCGCAACCGCGACCACCTCACCCAGGGCGACCCGTACTTCTTCCTGCTGAGGCACGCCCTCAACACCGGCATCGGCGTCGCCCTGATGATCGGCACGATCTGGCTCGGCCACCGCACGCTGCGCGGGGCCGTCCCGGTCCTCTACGGCATCTCGGTGCTGCTGGTCCTGGCGGTCCTCACCCCGCTCGGCACCACGGTCAACGGCGCCCACGCGTGGATCAAGCTCCCCGCGGGCTTCTCCATCCAGCCCTCCGAGTTCACCAAGATCACCATCATCCTGGTGATGGCGATGCTGCTGGCCGCCCGCGTCGACGCGGGCGACCAGGTCCACCCCGACCACCGGACCGTCGCCAAGGCGCTGGGCCTCGCGGCCATTCCCATGGCCATCGTCATGCTGATGCCGGACCTCGGCTCGGTGATGGTGATGGCCGTCATCGTCCTCGGCATCCTGCTGGCCTCCGGGGCCTCCAACCGCTGGGTCTTCGGCCTCCTCGGCGCGGGCGTGGCCGGAGCCGTCGCCGTCTGGCAGCTCGGCCTGCTCGACGACTACCAGATCGCCCGCTTCGCGGCCTTCGCCAACCCCGCGCTCGACCCGGCGGGCGTCGGCTACAACACCAACCAGGCCCGCATCGCGATCGGCTCCGGCGGACTCACCGGCACCGGGCTCTTCGAAGGCACCCAGACCACCGGTCAGTTCGTGCCCGAGCAGCAGACCGACTTCGTCTTCACCGTCGCCGGCGAGGAGCTGGGCTTCCTCGGTGCGGGACTGATCCTCCTGCTCCTGGGCGTCATCCTGTGGCGCGCCTGCCGGATCGCGCGCGAGACCACCGAGCTGTACGGCACGGTCGTCGCCGCCGGGATCATCGCCTGGTTCGCCTTCCAGTCCTTCGAGAACATCGGCATGACGCTCGGCATCATGCCGGTCGCCGGGCTGCCGCTGCCCTTCGTCTCCTACGGAGGATCCTCGATGTTCGCCGTCTGGGTGGCGATCGGGCTGTTGCAGTCCATCAGGGTGCAACGGCCGATGTCCGCCTGAACCCGGCGCCCGCCGGGTAGGTGTCCGTACATGGCGGACACCAAGCGCGAGATCGAGCGGAAGTACGAAGCCACCGACGACACCCGGCTGCCCGACCTGACCCGGGCGGCCGGGGTCGACCGGACGGTCCACCGCGGCCTGACCGAGCTCGACGCCGTCTACTACGACACCGCCGACCTCCGACTCGCCGCCGACGCCCTCACCCTGCGCCGCAGGACCGGCGGGGCGGACGAGGGCTGGCACGCGAAGTTCCCCGTCGCCGTCGGCGTCCGGGACGAGATCCACGAGCCGCTCTCCGAGGCGGTGCCGCCCCCGCTGGCGGCCCTGCTCCGCTCCCGGGTCCGCCACGCGGAGATCGCCCCCGTCGTCCGGCTGCTCTCCTCCCGGGACGTCCACCACCTGCTGGCCGCCGACGGGACCCTCCTCGCCGAGGTCAGCGTCGACCACGTGCTCGCCGAGCGCCTCGCGGGGGAGGGGACCGGCGCCACGGCCGCCTGGACCGAGATCGAGGTGGAGCTGGCCGACGACGGCGACCCCGCGATCCTGGACGCCGTCGAGAAGCGGCTGCGCAAGGCGGGGGTGCGCCCCGCCGACACGTCGTCGAAGCTCGCGAGGGCCCTGGCGGAGACGACGGCGGAGCGCGACGGAAGCGGCCCCGGCCAGGAGGTGCCCCGCACCGCGGGCGACCACGTCCTCGCCTACGTACGCAAGCAGATCCGCACGATCGTCGACCTCGACCCCGCCGTCCGCCGCGACCTGCCCGACGCCGTGCACAAGATGCGCGTCGCCACCCGCAGGCTGCGCAGCACCTTCAAGACCCACCGCAAGATCCTCGACCGCGAGGCCACCGACCCCCTCGGCGCGGAGCTCAAGTGGCTCGCCGCCGAGCTGGGCCTCGACCGCGACCAGGAGGTCCTGGACGAGCGCCTCGGCTCCCGCGTCGACGCCCTGCCCGCCCCCCTGACCCTCGGCCCGGTCCGCGGCCGGCTCCGCGCCTGGTCCGCCGCCCGCCGCACCGGATCGCGCCGCAGGATCGTCGACGTACTGGACGGGAAGCGGTATCTGGACCTCCTGGACGCCCTCGACGCGCTGAGCACCGACCCGCCCCTGCGCCCCGCCGCAGGCCGCGCGCCCGGGAAGACCCTGCCCCGGGCGGTGCTCAAGGACTACGAACGCCTCGCCGCCCGCGTCGGCCACGCCCTCGGACAGCCGCCCGGGCCGGAGCGCGACGCGGCGCTCCACGAGGCCCGCAAGGCCGCCAAGCGCGCCCGGTACGCGGGCGAGGCGGCCCGCCCCGCGCTCGGCAGGCCCGCCAAGCGCTTCGCCAAACGTGTCAAGGCCGTGCAGACCGTCCTCGGCGACCACCAGGACAGCGTCGTCGCCCGCGAGGCCCTGCGCGCACTCGCGATCCAGTCGCACGCGGCGGGGGAGACCGCGTTCACCTGGGGCCTCCTGTACGGGCAGGAGGAGGCCGCCGCGGAGGCCCGGGAGCGCGAACTGCCCGAGGTCTGGGCCCGCGCGTCGGACCCGGGACTGCGCGCGGATCTGAGGACCTGAGGACCGGGGTACGCTGGATGGTCACCCCTGCCGGCTCACGAAGGTTCGCGAGATGTCTGCCGCATCGGTCTTCCCACAGCTCGAAGCTCTGCTCCCGCATGTGCAGAAGCCCATCCAGTACGTCGGCGGTGAGCTGAACTCCACCGTCAAGGAGTGGGACAGCTGCGACGTCCGCTGGACCCTCATGTACCCCGACGCCTACGAGGTCGGACTCCCCAACCAGGGCGTCATGATCCTCTACGAGGTGCTCAACGAGCGCGAAGGCGTCCTCGCCGAGCGCACCTACAGCGTCTGGCCCGACCTCGAAGCGCTGATGCGCGAGCACGGCGTGCCGCAGTTCACCGTGGACAGCCACCGCCCCGTCGGCGCGTTCGACGTCTTCGGGCTGAGCTTCTCCACCGAGCTGGGCTACACCAACATGCTCACCGCCCTGGACCTCGCGGGCATTCCGCTGGAGTCCAAGGACCGCACGGTCGACCACCCGATCGTCCTCGCGGGCGGCCACGCCGCGTTCAACCCCGAGCCGATCGCGGACTTCATCGACTGCGCCGTCGTCGGCGACGGCGAGCAGGCGGTCCTGGAGATCACCGAGATCATCCGCGCCTGGAAGGCCGAGGGCCGCCCCGGCGGCCGCGACGAGGTGCTCTTCCGGCTGTCGAAGACCGGCGGCGTCTACGTCCCGCGCTTCTACGACGTCGAGTACCTCCCCGACGGCCGCATCGGCCGTGTCGTGCCCAACCGGTCCGGCGTGCCGTGGCGGGTCTCCAAGCACACGGTGATGGACCTCGACGAGTGGCCCTACCCCAAGCAGCCGCTGGTCCCGCTCGCGGAGACCGTGCACGAGCGGATGTCCGTGGAGATCTTCCGGGGCTGCACCCGCGGCTGCCGTTTCTGCCAGGCCGGCATGATCACGCGCCCCGTGCGGGAGCGAAGCATCACCGGCATCGGCGAGATGGTCGAGAAGGGTCTCAAGGCGACCGGCTTCGAGGAGGTCGGCCTCCTCTCGCTCTCCTCCGCCGACCACAGCGAGATCGGCGACATCGCCAAGGGCCTCGCCGACCGCTACACCGAGGACAAGGTCGGCCTCTCGCTGCCCTCGACCCGCGTCGACGCGTTCAACGTCGACCTGGCCAACGAGCTGACCCGCAACGGCCGCCGCTCCGGCCTCACCTTCGCCCCCGAGGGCGGCTCCGAGCGCATGCGCAAGGTCATCAACAAGATGGTCTCGGAGGAGGACCTGATCCGGACGGTCGCCACGGCCTACGGCAACGGCTGGCGTCAGGTGAAGCTGTACTTCATGTGCGGCCTGCCCACCGAGACCGACGAGGACGTCCTCCAGATCGGCGACATGGCGGTCAACGTCATCGCCAAGGGCCGCGAGGTCTCCGGCCAGAACGACATCCGCGCCACGGTCTCCATCGGCGGCTTCGTCCCCAAGCCGCACACGCCCTTCCAGTGGGCCCCGCAGCTCAGCGCCGAGGACACCGACGCCCGGCTGAAGAAGCTCCGCGACAAGATCCGCGACGACAAGAAGTACGGCCGCTCCATCGGCTTCCGGTACCACGACGGCAAGCCCGGCATCGTCGAGGGCCTCCTCTCGCGCGGCGACCGCCGCGTCGGCTCCGTCATCCGCGCGGTCTACGAGTCCGGCGGCCGCTTCGACGGCTGGCGCGAGCACTTCAGCTACGACCTCTGGATGAACTGCGCCGGGAAGACGCTGCCCGGGTTCGGGGTCGACGTCGACTGGTACACCACCCGCGAGCGCACCTACGAGGAGGTCCTGCCCTGGGACCACCTCGACTCCGGCCTGGACAAGGACTGGCTCTGGGAGGACTGGCAGGACGCGCTCGACGAGACCGAGGTCGAGGACTGCCGCTGGACCCCCTGCTTCGACTGCGGCGTCTGCCCGCAGCTCGACCTGGACATCCAGATCGGCCCGACCGGCAAGAAGCTCCTGCCGCTCAGCGTCGTGAACAAGTAGCGCCGTGAACGAGTAGCGCGTCCCCGAACGGCCCGTCAGGCCCGGCCCGGCAACCCCGGACCGGGCCTGACGCGTCCTCGACGGCATGGACTACGGCAAGCACCAGGCCCCCCAGGGCTACGAGCCCGGCGAGGGCGTCCTGACCATCCTGATCAGGATCCCGGTGCGGATCGTGGTCGTGGTGCTCGTCCTGCCCGTCCGCATGGCCTGGGACGCGCTCACCGCGCTCTGGCACGCCGCCGACCGCGTCCTGCTGCGCCCGCTCGGCCGCGCCCTGGCCCGGCTCCTCGACACCCTCGTACTGACTCCGCTGACCTGGCTGTACACCTGGGTCCTCACACCGCTCGGCAAAGCCGCCGCCTGGCTGGCCGCCGCCCTGTTCGTCCGGCCCTGGACCGGCCTGTGGCGGTACGTGGTCGTCCCCGTCGCCCGCTACGGGATCGCCGTGCCGGCGGCATGGCTGTACCGGGCCGTCCTCACCCCGCTGGGCCACGGGCTGCGCTGGACCGGCACCGCCCTGCTGGCCCCGGCGGCACGCGGCCTCGGGACGGGGCTGGCCCGGCTGCTCGCCACCCTGCTCGTCCTGCCGGTCGCGGCGCTGTGGCGGTACGCGATCGTCCCGGTGGTCCGCTACGGCCTGATCGTCCCGGCGGTGTGGCTGTACGAGGCCGTCCTCGCCCCCGTCGGCCTCGGCACGGCCCGGGTCCTGGGCAGGCTCCGGCAGGGCACGGCCTGGACCCTCGGCCTGCTCCGGCGGGGGATCGCGGCCACCGGACGCGGGCTGGGCATCGCCCTCACGTGGCTGGTCACGACCCTGCTCGTCGCCCCCGTCTCCTGGACCTACCGCCACCTCCTCACCCCGGTCGGCCGGGAGATCGCCGCCGCGTTCGAGGTCGCCTGGCGGATCGCCGGGTACGTCTCCCGAGCCGTCGGCCGGGCCCTCGCGTGGCTGGTCGTGACGCTGCTCGTCGCGCCCGTCTCCTGGGCCTACCGCACCCTGGTCACCCCGGTCGGCCACTTCCTGCGCGACTCCGTGGGGGCCCCGGCCCGCCGCGCCGCCGCCGAAGCGGGCCGGGCCGCCCGCGCGGCCCTCGCGTCCGCCCGGGAAACCGTGCGCCGGGCCCGCCGCGACGCCTGGCGGGCACTGGCCGGCACCACGGGCGGCGCACGGTCCGGGGAACCGCTGGGGATCCCTGCGCGTACTCTGGGTAGTACAACGACTGTCCCCAGCGCGGCGCAGGCGTCCGATACCCCTCCGCTCGGCGAGAAACTCGTCGGGCGGGGGTGAGCCGGAGCGGCACCCGGGGGTCACCCGAATTTCGTGGGCGGCGCGCCACCACGCCCGCCCCGCACCGAGGAGAAGAACCACTGGGCAAGCGACAGCCCGAAGGCCCGCCGCCCGCACCGGCAGTGCAGCGCATCCGCCTGCGCTACACCAAGCGCGGCCGCCTCCGGTTCACCAGCCACCGAGACTTCCAGCGGGCCTTCGAGCGGGCACTGCGCCGCTCCGAGGTGCCGATGGCGTACTCGGCGGGCTTCACCCCCCACCCCAAGGTCTCCTACGCCAATGCCGCACCCACCGGCACCGGCAGTGAGGCGGAGTTCCTGGAGATCGCCCTCACCGAGACGCGGGACCCCGAGGTCCTGCGCGGACTGCTCGACGCGTCGATGCCGGACGGCCTCGACATCATCGACGCGGTGGAGGCCCGCACCTCGGGCCTGGCCGAGCGGCTCACCGCGTCCGTCTGGGAGATGCGCCTGGACGGCGTCGAGCCCGAGGACGTCCGCACCGCCGTGGCCGCGTTCAACGACGCCGAGTCCGTGGAGGTCCAGCGCAAGGCGAAGAACGGCATCCGGACGTTCGACGCCCGTGCCGCCGTCGCCGACCTGCGCGTCGTCGACGCTCCGGCCGATAGGCCGGTCGAGCGGCCCTGTGCGATACTGCGCCTGGTTGTTCGGCACGTGACACCTGCCGTGCGACCCGACGACGTCCTGTCCGGTCTCCGAGCTGTGGCCGACCTGGCGCCGCCCGTCCCCGCCGCGGTGACGAGGCTGGCGCAGGGGCTCTTCGACGAGGAGTCCGGCACGGTGACCGACCCGCTCGCGCCCGACCGCGAGGCCGCCCCGACCGCACATCCCGCGGTCGCCGGGGCAGCCGTCGCGACGGCGCCGGAAGGTGCAGGTTCCGCGTAAGGCGGTCGTTGTAGCGCAGCCCTCCGACTCGGGAGCCACCTGGGTCGGGCCGCGCACTGACCCATAAGACTTTCGCCAGGCCGTAGGCACACCGCATACGGAACCGGCGAGCCAGACATCAGTTCCCGTGCGGCGCCCGCGCCCCGGACGGCGGTATCGCACCACTGCGGACCGTGCCGGACCGGAATCAGACGCGGCGCCCGGGAGCACGACGGGAGAACCGCCCGCATGCCTCAGCCGAACGAACCCGGCACGACCGGGAACAACGAAGAGAACACCCCCGGGGACAAGCTGCCGCCGCGCCGCAGGCGCCGCGCCGCTTCCCGCCCGGCGGGCCCGCCCGGTGCGACCGCGGCCTCCGCCGAGGACGTCACGCCGGCCATACCGGCCGACGCGTCCGCCGCCCCGGCCGCGGACGACACGCCCGGGGAAACGGTCGCCGAGACCGCCCCGCCCGCCCGTACGCGCCGTCGCGCCGTGCGGAAGGCCACCGCGCCCGCCGGAGCCCCTGAGCCGGTGGAGAACACCGAGCCCGCCCCGGTCGCCGAGGCCCCCGCGCCCGTCGCCGCCGAGGAGGAGCCCGCCGCTCCCGCGCCGCGCACCCGCCGCCGCGCGGTCCGCAAGGCCACCGCTCCGGCCGGCGCGCCGGAGGCCGCCGAGACCGTGGCCCCGGTCGTCGAGACCCCGGCCGCGCCCGTCGCCGACCTCGACCCCGAGGCCGTCGACCCCGAGGAAGAGGCCGTGGTCGCCGTGGAGACCGTCGAGGAGCCCCCGGCGCCCCGCCGCCGTCGCGCCTCCCGCAAGGCCACCTCACCCGCGGGCGCCCCGGCAGCGGCCGAGGCCGCCGTCGTGGTCGAGCCCGCCGTCGTCGCCGAGCCCGCTGTCGTGGTCGAGCCCGCCGTCGTCGAGCCGGAGCCCGCCGAGGCCCCTCGCGGCCGTGCCCGCCGCCGTGCCTCGGCCCCCGCCGGTACGCCGGGCGCCGCCGCGCCCGCCGCCGGGACGGTGACCGAGCCGTCGCCCGTCGCCGCCGAGGCACCCGTCGCCGAAGCCGAGGCCGTGGAGGAGGCCCCGGCCCCGCGCGCCCGTCGCCGCGCGTCCCGCAAGGCGTCCGCGCCCGCCGGTACGCCGCAGCCGGCCGTCGAGGCCCCCGCGGAGCCGGTCGAGGCCGGCGAGAGCCTGCCCGCCGCCGTCGCCGAGGAGCTCGCCGCCGAGGTGGAGGAGGTCGAGGACGCCGCCCCGCGCGGACGCCAGCGCCGCCGGGCCACCGCCGCCGCCGGTCGCCCCGAGTTCACCGCCAAGACCGACGAGCCGTCCCGCAAGGGCCGGCGCGCGGCGCGCCCCGCCGTCGCCGTCTTCCAGGCCCCGGTCTTCGCCGAGCCGATGTTCCAGACCCCCGAGACCGCGGCCGCCGCCGCTGCCGCGGCCGGTTCCTCCTCGGCGCCCGAGGAGACCGACGAGGTCGAGGAGCAGCAGACCGCCGAGGTCGAGCAGAGCGCCCCGCCCGCCGAGGCCGCGCCGCAGGGCGGCTCGCGCCGCCGTCGCCGCCGCCGCGGCGAGGCCGACGCGACCGAGCAGGCCGCCGAGCCCGCCGCTCCCGTGGAGGTGCCCGCGGAGCAGCCCGCCGACGAGGCCCCCGAGGCCGAGACGGACGAGCACGAGGGCGAGGACACCGACGAGTACGGCGACCGCCCCTCGCGCCGTCGCCGTCGTGGCGGCCGTCGCCGCCGTCGTGGCGAGGCCAACGACACGGACGACGAGCAGCAGCCCGGCGATGAGACCGCGCCCGCGTCCCGCGCCGAGGAGTCCCGCTCCGAGGACGAGCAGGACCGGGGCCGGGGCCACGCCTCGGACGCCGCCGACGAGCACGACGAGGACGACGACTCCTCGGCCTCCGGGTCGAGCAGCAGCCGCCGTCGCCGCCGTCGCCGTCGCCGCAGCGGTGACGCCGCGGCCGAGGCCGACCACGGCACCACCGACGACCCGGAGCGTACGGTCGTCAAGGTCCGCGAGCCCCGCAAGAAGGAGGAGCGCGAGCCCGGCACCGGTTTCGACGAGGTCCAGTCCATCAAGGGCTCGACCCGTATGGAGGCCAAGAAGCAGCGCCGCCGCGAGGGCCGCGAGCAGGGCCGCCGCCGGGTCCCGATCATCACCGAGGCGGAGTTCCTCGCCCGCCGCGAGGCCGTCGAGCGGGTGATGGTCGTCCGCCAGAGCGGCGAGCGCACCCAGATCGGCGTCCTCGAGGACAACGTGCTCGTCGAGCACTACGTCAACAAGGAGCAGGCCACCAGCTACGTCGGCAACGTCTACCTGGGCAAGGTCCAGAACGTGCTGCCGTCCATGGAGGCCGCCTTCGTCGACATCGGCAAGGGCCGCAACGCCGTCCTGTACGCCGGTGAGGTCAACTTCGAGGCGCTCGGCATGGCCCACGGGCCGCGACGCATCGAGACCGCGCTCAAGTCCGGCCAGTCGGTCCTGGTCCAGGTGACCAAGGACCCGATCGGCCACAAGGGCGCGCGTCTGACCAGCCAGGTCTCGCTGCCCGGCCGCTACCTCGTCTACGTGCCCGAGGGCTCGATGACCGGGATCAGCCGCAAGCTGCCCGACACCGAGCGCTCCCGCCTCAAGACCATCCTCAAGAAGATCGTCCCCGAGGACGCGGGCGTCATCGTGCGCACCGCCGCCGAGGGCGCGAGCGAGGACGAGCTGCGCCGTGACGTCGAGCGGCTCCAGGGCCAGTGGGAGGACATCCAGAAGAAGGCGAAGGGCACCAGCGGCTCCAACGCGCCGACGCTGCTCTACGGCGAGCCGGACATGACCGTCCGGGTCGTCCGCGACATCTTCAACGAGGACTTCTCCAAGGTCATCGTCAGCGGCGACGAGGCGTGGGAGACCATCCACGGCTATGTCTCGCACGTCGCGCCCGACCTCACCGAGCGGCTCTCCCGCTGGACCTCCGAGGTCGACGTCTTCGCGACGTACCGCATCGACGAGCAGCTGATGAAGGCGCTGGACCGCAAGGTCTACCTGCCCAGCGGCGGTTCGCTGGTGATCGACAAGACCGAGGCGATGATCGTCGTCGACGTCAACACCGGCAAGTTCACCGGCCAGGGCGGCAACCTGGAGGAGACGGTCACCAGGAACAACCTGGAGGCGGCCGAGGAGATCGTGCGCCAGCTGCGGCTGCGCGACCTCGGAGGCATCGTCGTCGTCGACTTCATCGACATGGTGCTGGAGTCCAACCGGGACCTGGTGCTGCGGCGGCTCCTGGAGTGCCTGGGCCGCGACCGCACCAAGCACCAGGTCGCCGAGGTCACCTCGCTGGGCCTGGTCCAGATGACCCGCAAGCGGGTGGGCCAGGGTCTGCTGGAGTCCTTCTCCGAGACCTGCGTCCACTGCAACGGGCGCGGTGTCATCGTCCACATGGAGCAGCCGACGTCCGTCGGCGGCGGTGGCGGCGGCAAGAAGTCCAAGAAGCGCCGCGGGGGCGCGGGCCAGGACCACGAGCACGGTCACGACCACGAGCACGGTCACGACGAGCACGCGGCCGAGCCCGCCGAGACCGAGGCCGAGCTGGCCGCCGAGGTCGCCGCCCCGGTGGCCGTCGAGCCCGAGGTCACCGCCGACGAGGAGTTCTACAGCAGCCCCGCCGAGGCCGAGGCGGCCGCCACGCGCGGCCGTGGCCGCCGTCGGGCCTCCCGCAAGGCGTCGGCCCCGGCCGGCGCCCCGCGGGCCGAGGCGCCCGCCCCGGCCGTCGAGGCTCCCGTCGCCGAGGCCCGGCCCGAGCCGGTTGCCGACGCGCCCGCCGAGGCCGCCGCTGCGGAGGCCCCGGAGACCGCCGAGGTCACCGAGGCTCCGGTCGAGGCCGGGCCCCAGGGCCGCCCGCGCCGCCGGGCCACCCGTAAGGCGACCGCCCCGGCGGGTTCGCCGAAGCCGGCCGAGGCCGAGGCCGCTGAGCCGGTCAGGCCGGCCGAGCCCACCACGGACCCGGTCGCGGCCGAGGACCCGGTCGTCGAGGCGCCCGCCGCCGAGACGCCGGCCCCCGAGGCCCCGGAGGAGAAGGCCCCCGAGGCCGGGGCCCCCGTGGCCGCCCCGCCGCGCGCCCGGCGCAGGGTGACCCGCAAGGTCACCGCACCGGCGGGCTCGCCCACCGGGTCGGACGACGCGGAGGTCGTCGTGGTCGCTTCGGCGCCCGAGGCGAAGACCCCGGAATCCGACGGCCAGGTCGCCGAAACGGCCACGGAATCCACCGGAACGACGGAATCCGAATCCGCTGAGCCTGCCCCGGCGAAGAAGACGGCCCGTAAGACCGCGGCCAAGAAGGCCCCGGCGAAGAAGACGGCCGCCAAGAAGACCGTCGCGAAGAAGGCCGCCGCGAAGAAGACGACGGCCAAGACGGCAGCGAAGAAGACGACGAAGAAGACCGTCGCCGCTGAGCAGTCGTCGCCGTCCGTAACGGCTTCCGCGCCTTCCGTGGAAGGCGAGTCGTCGGCCGGCTGATGAATGCGTAACCGGCTGTTCATCTTCAGGTGTCCCGCTCCGAGCGCATGGGGGCGGGACACCTGCTTTGTTTCAGAACTGATGCAAGGGCCGGTTAACGAGCCCGAAATGGGATGAGAAATCCCTGATAATGTGACGGCGGTTGCCATGCGTGTGAGCTTTCATCACGAAACTACGGTTGGTGACAAGGCCCGGCGAAGATACCGACCGGGCCGGATTCCTCGGCAGGGCGTCGGCTTCGCGCCGGTGGGGTTTGCGCGACCTCGGTAAGACGTCCCGCACCTCGAAGCTCTGCCTGGTTACGAGCTCTTGCGGTGTTCAAGGAGGACGTTCATGACGAGCATCAACGAGCAGCCGATTCCTGCTGCCCGCCCGGTCATCGGGGAAGACGAGATCGAGGCCGCGGTGCGTGTGCTGCGCAGCGGTCGCGTCGTGCAGGGCCCGGAGGTCGCCGCCTTCGAGGAAGGCTTCTCCCGCCTGGTCGACGACCGGCACTGCGTCGCCGTCAACTCGGGGACCTCGGCACTTCACCTGCTGCTGCTGGCCCTGGGCATCGGCCCCGGCGACGAGGTGATCGTCCCCTCCTTCTCCTTCGCCGCCTCCGCGAACGCGGTCCGCCTCGTCGGCGCCGACGTGGTGTTCGCCGACATCGAGCCGGGCAGCTTCGGCCTCGACCCGGCGGCCGTCGAAGCCGCGATCACGCCGCGCACCGCCGCGATCATGCCGGTGCACCTCTACGGCCACCCCGCCGCGATGGACAAGCTCATGCCCATCGCCGACAAGCACAAGCTCGCCGTCGTCGAGGACGCCTGCCAGGCCCACGCCGCGGCGCTGAACGGCACCCCGGTCGGCGCGTTCGGCGCGGGCGGCACCTTCAGCTTCTACCCGACCAAGAACATGCACTCCCTCGAAGGCGGCATGGTCACCACGGCCGACGCCGAACTGGCCCGTACCCTGCGCCTGCTGCGCAACCAGGGCATGGAGCAGCGGTACGCCAACGAGATCGTCGGCGCCAACATGCGGATGACCGACGTGTCCGCCGCCGTCGGCCGCGTACAGCTCGGCAAGGTGGAGGGGTGGACCGAGCAGCGCCGCGCCAACGCCGCGTACCTCGACGCCCACATCACCGCCCCGGCCGTCACCACGCCGCCGGTGGCCGAGGGCGCCCGGCACGTCTACCACCAGTACACCGTGCGGATCAGCGGTGACCGGGACGCCGCGATGGCGAAGCTCACCGAGGCGGGCATCGGCAACGCCGTCTACTACCCGACGCCGATCCACCGGCTCAAGCCCTACTGGGAGCCGGACCAGAAGGCCGGCCGCACCTGGGACCTGCCCGAGACCGAGCGGGCCGCCGCCGAGGTCGTCTCGCTGCCCGTCCACCCCTCGCTCACCGAGGGCGACCTGGAGCGGATCGCCGCCGCCGTGAACGCGCTGGGGGAGAACCTGTGAGCGCCGTACTGAAGGCCGGGCTCGTCGGCCTCGGCTCCATGGGCCGCCACCACGCCCGCGTCCTCGCGAGCCTGGAAGGCGTCGAGCTGGTCGGCGTCGTCGACCCGATGGGCGACAAGAACGGCTGGGCCCAGGGCGCTCCCGTCCTGTCCACCGTCGAGGAGCTCCTCGCCCTCGGCATCGACTACGCCGTCGTCGCCTGCCCGACCGGGCTGCACGAGGAGGTCGGCCTCCAGCTCGCCGACGCCGGTGTCTGCGCCCTCATCGAGAAGCCGCTCGCCGACACCGTCGAGGGCGCGCGCCGCCTCGTCGAGGCGTTCGAGTCGCGCGGCCTGGTGGCCGGCGTCGGCCACATCGAACGCTGCAACCCGGCCCTGCTCTCGCTCCGCGCCCGCCTGGAGGCCGGTGAGCTGGGCGACGTCTACCAGGTCGTCACCCGCCGCCAGGGCCCCTTCCCGCACCGGATCGCCGACGTCGGCGTGGTCAAGGACCTGGCCACGCACGACATCGACCTGACGGGCTGGGTCACCGGGCAGACGTACACCTCGATCGCCGCCCACACCGTCTCCAAGTCCGGCCGGCCGCACGAGGACATGGTCTCCGCCGTGGGTCAGCTGTCCGACGGCACGATGGTCAACCACCTGGTCAACTGGCTGAGCCCGCTCAAGGAGCGCTTCACCTCGGTCACCGGCGAGCGCGGCTGCTTCATCGCCGACACCCTCACCGCCGACCTCACCTTCCACTCCAACGCCGCCGTCACCACCGAGTGGGAGGCGCTGCGCGCCTTCCGCGGGGTCTCCGAGGGCGACATGATCCGCTACGCCATCCCCAAGCGCGAGCCGCTGCTCGTCGAGCACGAGCTGTTCCGCGACGCCGTACAGGGCAAGCCCGCGGACATCTGCACGCTGCGCCAGGGACTCCGTACGGTCGAGGTGGCGACTTCGCTGCTCGACTCGGCCAACACCGGCCGAACAGTTGTATTCGAGACAGGAGAGCACGCTCGTCATGGCGATTGACAGCCTGGCCACAGGGCCGGCGCGCAGTTCCCGGGGAAAGATCGTCATGCTCGTCGACAACGGCGTCAACGGCGATTCCCGGGTGCAGAAGGAAGCTCGCTCAGCTGCGCAAGCCGGTTGGGACGTGGTGCTTCTGGGCAAGTCGCCCATCAAGAAGAGCAAGCGATGGTGGCTCGGCGAGGCCCAGGTCCGCCTGCTCCACGTGCCGACGCCCATGCACCGTCGCCGTCACGAGTACCGTCGACCCGGGCTGCGCTCCCCTCTCGCGTATCCGCCCGGTCCGCTCGCCGAGTACCGTAAGCAGCGTATGAAGGCCTGGCGTGCCGAACTGAACATCCGGGGTGTGGAAGCCAGGCGCAGCGGTTCGACGCTGAGCGCCGCGCGTCTACTGCCTCCACGTCTGCTGGCGAAGGCGCTGAGCAAGTGGGTGCACCTCCGGGCCGACCGCACGGAGGCGCTGGCCCAGCGGCGCAAGAGCATGGACTCGATGCTGGATCGTTTCACCACGGCTTTCTGGGTTCGTACCATGGGTGACCGGGCGTGGCGTCGGCTCGACCCGGCCCTGTGGGACTTCGAACTTGCGTACGGTAGGGTCATCGACCGGCTTGAACCCGACCTGATCCACGCGAACGATTTCCGCATGCTCGGTGTGGCCGCGCGGGCGAAGCTTCGCGCCGAAGCCAAGGGCAGGTCCGTCAAGCTCCTCTGGGACGTGCACGAGTTCCTGCCCGGCATCAAGCCGTGGAACCCGCACCCGCGCTGGCACATCGCGCAGTGCGGACACGAGCGCGAGTACGCGAAGTACGCCGACGCCGTCACCACGGTCTCGTCCACGCTGGCGGAGATGCTGGTCGAACGTCACGGGCTGAAGGCTCTGCCCGAGGTGGTCCTCAATGCTCCGGACGCCGAGATCTCTCCGGAGCAGGCCGCGGAGCCGGTGCCGGACCTGCGTGAACTGTGCGGGATCGGGCCCGAGGTCCCGCTGGCCGTCTACAGTGGTGCGGCGGCGCCGCAGCGAGGCCTTGACATCATGGTCGAGGCGCTTCCTCAACTCCCCGGCACCCACGTCGCGTTCGTGGTCCTGCGCACCAATTCGGCGTACATGCAGGAGCTCACGGAGCGCGCTGACGAACTGGGCGTATCGGACCGGCTGCACATCCTGCCCTACGTGCCGCACTATCAGGTCGTGCCCTTCCTGTCCGCCGCGGACGTGGGCGTCATCCCCATCCATCACTGGCCCAACCACGAGATCGCCCTGATCACCAAGTTCTTCGAGTACTCGCACGCCCGACTGCCGTTCGTGGTGAGTGACGTGCGGACGATGGGCGAGATGGTGGCCCGGACGCGCCAGGGCGAGGTGTTCACTGCCGAGGACGTATCCGACTACGTCAGGGCGGTCAAGTCGGTGCTCGCCGATCCCGCCAAGTACCGTGCGGTCTACGAGAGCCAGGGGCTGCTGGAGGACTGGACCTGGGAGGCCCAGGCAGAGGTGCTCGACGGCGTGTACTCCCGGCTCGTCGAGGGGGCCCGTACCAAGGTGGACCGGACGGACAATCAGGTGATGGCATGACACGTAGCCCCGACGTCAGCGTCGTCGTCGCGGTCTACAACACGATGCCCTACTTGACGGAGTGCCTGAACTCCCTGGTCCGGCAGAGCATCGGGCTCGACCGGCTGGAGATCGTGGCGGTCGACGACGGCTCGACCGATGACAGTGGTGCCGAGCTCGACCGGTTCGCCGAGCGCTACCCCGGCGTCGTCAAGGTCCTCCATCAGGAGAACTCCGGTGGCCCGGCGGCGCCGAGCAACCGGGCGCTGGAGATCGTGTCCGGTCGCTTCGTGTACTTCATCGGCTCGGACGACTACCTGGGCGACGAAGCGCTGGAGAGAATGGTCTCCTACGCCGACGAGCACGATTCGGACGTCGTGGTCGGCAAGATGGTGGGCACCAACGGCCGTTACGTCCACCAGAAGCTCTACGAGGAGACTTCTCCGGACATCAGCCTGTACGCGTCGAGCCTGCCGTTCACACTGGCCAACACCAAACTCTTCCGCAGGGAGTTGGTGGAGAAGCACCAGCTGCGCTTCCCGGAGGACATGCCGGTCGGGAGCGACCAGCCGTTCACGATCGAGGCGTGCGTCCGGGCCCGCAAGATCTCGGTCCTCGGCGACTACACGTGCTACTACGCGGTCAAGCGCGGTGACGCCAGCAACATCACCTACCGGGCCGACCACCTGGCTCGGCTTCGGTGCGCCACCAGGATCATGGAGCACACGGCCGCACTCATCGAGGCCGGACCGCAGCGCGACGCCGTCTTCAAGCGGCACTTCGAGTGGGAGCTGTCCAAGCTGCTGCTCGACGACTTCCCCGCCCTCCCCGTCGAGACGCGGCGGCAGATCTGCGAGGGTCTGGCCGTTCTCCTGGAGGCCTACTTCACCGACGGTCTGCGCGACGCGACCGGAGTGAAGAGACGGGTGCGTTTCGGCCTGGCGCAGCGCGGTGCCGTCGATGAGCTCACCCGTGCCATCGCGGACGAGGCGGAGCACGGAACCCCGCCCTTCCTCCTGGAGGGAGACCGTGCCTTCGCGCCCTATCCGGGCTTCCGGGATGCCGCGGTCGGACTCGATGACCGGTGGTACGAGGTGCGGGAGACGGTGGCAGGCCGCCTCTCCGCCGGTACGCGCCTGGAGTCGGCCGACTGGGAGCAGCACGGCACGGAGCTGTCCTGCGTCGTGAGGCTGCGCACCGGCATCACCGGTGACACGTCCTCGGCCGTCATCGCCCTCGCCCAGGGCGCCATGCCGCAGAGCGCGGACAAGCCCGGCGCGCGCAGGCTCCCGAAGGACGCCCCGCGCCCGAAGCGCAGCGGCACGCTCACCGCCGAAGCGGCCAACGACGGCGGCACCCTGCTGACCGCCCGTATCCCGCTGGCACTCACGCGCACCAAGAGGGGCGTCCGCCTCTACGTGGAGGTGGCGGGCTCGTGGTACGAGATCCCGGTCCGCACCGAGGGGCTGCCGATGCCGCTGGCGCGCCGCTGGGGGAGCACCGACCCCCACCGCGTGGCGGCGAACACCAACACCAAGGGCCGGCTCGTGATCACGACCGCCCCGCTGTGGGAACCGAAGTCCGGCGTGGGCGCACGGCTGCGCCGAACGCTATCCAGGTCGAAGAGGAAGTAACCCGATGAATATCTGTGTAGTCGCGCTCGGCAAGATCGGACTTCCGCTCGCCGTGCAGTTCGCCGCCAAGGGCCACAAGGTCATCGGCGCGGACGTCAACGAGAAGGTCGTCGAACTCGTCAACGCGGCCACCGAGCCGTTCCCCGGTGAGCACGACCTCGACCGTCTGCTCAAGGAGACCGTGGGCGCCGGCCTGCTCTCCGCCACGACGGACACCACGGCCGCGGTCGCCGCGTCCGACGCCGTCGTGGTCGTCGTCCCGCTCTTCGTGGACGCCGAGGGCACGCCCGACTTCGGCTGGATGGACTCCGCCACCAAGGCCATCGCGGCGGGCCTGAAGCCCGGCACCCTGGTCAGCTACGAGACCACGCTGCCGGTCGGCACCACCCGTACCCGCTGGGCGCCGATGCTGGCCGAGGGCTCGGGCCTGACCCCCGGCGAGGACTTCCACCTGGTCTTCTCCCCGGAGCGGGTGCTCACCGGCCGGGTCTTCGCCGACCTGCGCCGCTACCCCAAGCTCGTCGGCGGCATCGACGAGGCGTCCGCGGAGCGCGGCGTCGCCTTCTACGAGGCCGTCCTCGACTTCGACGAGCGCGAGGACCTGCCTCGCCCCAACGGCGTCTGGGACCTCGGCACGGCGGAGGCCTCCGAGCTGGCCAAGCTCGCCGAGACCACCTACCGCGACGTCAACATCGGCCTGGCCAACCAGTTCGCCCGGTTCGCCGACCGGAACGACATCGACGTCAAGAAGGTCATCGAGGCCTGCAACAGCCAGCCCTACAGCCACATCCACCAGCCCGGCATCGCCGTCGGCGGCCACTGCATCCCGATCTACCCGCGGATGTACCTGTGGAACGACCCGGAGGCCACCGTCGTGCGCTCGGCCCGCGAGGCCAACGCCGCGATGCCCGCGTACGCCGTCGACCTGCTGGCCGCCGCCTACGGCGACCTGGACGGCGTCGGGGTCCTGGTGCTCGGCGCGGCCTACCGCGGCGGTGTCAAGGAGACCGCGTTCTCCGGCGTCTTCGGCGTCGTCGAGGCCCTGAAGGCGCGCGGCGCGGTGCCGTTCGTCTCGGACCCGATGTACACCCCCGAGGAGCTGACCGCCCTCGGCCTCGTCCCGCACGACGCCCACCAGGCCGTCACCGCCGCGATCCTCCAGGCCGACCACGCCGAGTACCGCGAGCTGTCCGCCGCCGACCTCCCGGACGTCCGCGTCCTGGTCGACGGACGCCGCACCACGGACCCGGCGAACTGGGCCGGCGTACGCCGCGTCGTCATCGGCGGCTGATACCGCCAGGCGGAACCGAGGAGCCCCCGGCCGTCGTACGACGGCCGGGGGCTCCTCTTTGCCACGTGCGTGCGGCGCGTCTGCGGCCCGGGTGCGCCTATGCGGCGCGCTCCCCGAGAACCCCGTCCTTCTCCGCGTACACCGCCCCGCTCTGCGGGCACTCCCACACCCCCGGCTCGCCCTCGCGCGCCACCAGGCGGACACCGCTGCGGCCCACCCAGCCGATCTGCCGGGCCGGCACGCCGACGACCAGAGCGAAGTCCGGGACGTCCTTGGTGACCACGGCACCCGCCGCGACCATGGACCACCGGCCGATCCGCACCGGGGCGACACAGACCGAGCGCGCGCCCAGCGAGGCGCCCTCGGCGACCTTGACGCCCACGGCCTCCCAGTCGCCACCGCGCTTCTGCTTGCCGTCCGGGTCGACCGAGCGCGGGTTGTGGTCGTTGGTGAGGACGACGGCGGGGCCGACGAAGACGCCGTCGCCGAGCTCGGCGGGCTCGTAGACGAGGGCGTAGTTCTGCAGCTTGACGTTGTCGCCGATGCGGACGCCGGTACCGACGTAGGCACCCCGCCCGACGACGCAGCCCTCGCCGAGCCTCGCTCCCTCACGGATCTGCGCCAGCTCCCAGACGCTGCTGCCTGCCCCGATCTCGGCGGTCTCGTCGACCTGGGCGGTGGGCTGGACCCTGTAGTTCACGGCATGCCTTTCGGAGAGCTGGTGAGCCCCGAAAGCATAAGGCGGGCGGTGCGCCGCCTTCCCGGCCGGAGGCCCGGCCCCGGCCCCTCACCCCGGTTTGACCCCCACACCCCCGCCCCGTAACCTTGACCCTCGGTGTGTTTCCTTAACGCGCCTACCCCTGAGCACATCCCTCCCGGTAACGGTCGGTGTTCGCGCCGTCCGCCAGGAGAGGCCGCTCATCCTTCCGGATCGCCCCGGGCTTCGGCCCGTGCGAGCGGCTGGCATCAGGGGATCCGTTCCGAGCGAGAGAGAGATCCGCGTGTACGCCATCGTGCGCAGCGGTGGTCGCCAGCACAAGGTAGCTGTCGGCGACATCGTTGAGGTTGACAAGATTTCCACTGCCAAGGTTGGCGACACGGTCGAGCTCTCGACCCTGCTCGTTGTCGACGGTGACGCCGTCACCAGCGACCCGTGGGTGCTGGACGGCATCAAGGTCACGGCCGAGATCGTGGACCACCACAAGGGCGCGAAGATCGACATCCTTCGCTACAAGAACAAGACCGGCTACCGCCGTCGCCAGGGTCACCGCCAGCAGTACACGGCGATCAAGGTCACCGGTATCCCCGCGGCTGCGAAGTAAGGGACTGAGAACACATGGCACACAAGAAGGGCGCATCTTCCACTCGGAACGGGCGCGATTCCAATGCTCAGCGGCTCGGCGTGAAGCGCTTCGGCGGTCAGGCCGTCAACGCCGGTGAGATCCTGGTCCGCCAGCGCGGCACCCACTTCCACCCGGGCACGGGCGTCGGCCGTGGCGGCGACGACACGCTGTTCGCGCTGGCCGCCGGTGCGGTGGAGTTCGGTACGCACCGTGGCCGCAAGGTCGTGAACATCGTTCCGCTCGCCGTCTGATCCTTCTCAGCGCGCGCAGAACGACACACAGCACCTTCCGAGGGCGGATCTCAGCTTTCCCGGCGAACGGGGAAGCGGGTCCGCCCTCGGCGTGTTACGACAGAGACAATTCCGTATTTTCCTGCTGTACCTGGAGGCACCAACCATGACCACCTTCGTGGACCGCGTCGAGCTGCATGCCGCCGCGGGTAACGGAGGCCACGGCTGCGCCTCCGTCCACCGTGAGAAGTTCAAGCCGCTGGGAGGCCCCGACGGGGGCAACGGCGGACGCGGCGGCGATGTGATCCTCGTCGTCGAGCAGTCCGTGACCACGCTGCTGGACTACCACCACAGCCCCCACCGCAAGGCCACCAACGGCCAGCCCGGCGCCGGCGACAACCGCTCCGGCAAGGACGGCCAGGACATGGTCCTGCCGGTCCCCGACGGCACCGTGGTGCTCGACAAGGCCGGGAACGTGCTCGCCGACCTCGTCGGCCAGGGCACCACCTTCGTGGCCGGTCAGGGCGGCCGCGGCGGCCTCGGCAACGCGGCGCTGGCCTCGGCCCGCCGCAAGGCCCCGGGCTTCGCGCTGCTCGGTGAGCCGGGGGAGAGCCGGGACATCGTCCTGGAGCTCAAGACCGTCGCCGACGTGGCCCTCGTGGGCTACCCGAGCGCGGGCAAGTCCTCGCTGATCTCGGTGCTCTCCGCGGCCAAGCCGAAGATCGCGGACTACCCGTTCACCACCCTCGTGCCGAACCTCGGCGTCGTCACCGCCGGCTCGACCGTCTACACCATCGCGGACGTCCCCGGGCTCATCCCCGGCGCCAGCCAGGGCAAGGGCCTCGGCCTGGAGTTCCTGCGGCACGTCGAGCGCTGCTCGGTGCTCGTGCACGTCCTGGACACCGCGACCCTGGAGTCCGACCGCGACCCCGTCTCCGACCTCGACATGATCGAGGAGGAGCTGCGGCTCTACGGCGGCCTGGAGAACCGGCCCCGCATCGTCGCCCTCAACAAGGTCGACATCCCGGACGGCCAGGACCTCGCCGACATGATCCGCCCCGACCTGGAGGCCCGCGGCTACCGCGTCTTCGAGGTCTCCGCGATCGCGCACAAGGGTCTCAAGGAGCTCTCCTTCGCGCTCGCCGGGATCATCGCCGAGGCGCGCGCCACCAAGCCGAAGGAGGAGGCGACCCGCATCGTCATCCGCCCCAAGGCCGTCGACGACGCGGGCTTCACGGTCACCGCCGAGGGCGAGGACCTCTACCGGGTGCGCGGCGAGAAGCCCGAGCGCTGGGTCCGCCAGACCGACTTCAACAACGACGAGGCCGTCGGCTACCTCGCCGACCGGCTCAACCGCCTCGGCGTCGAGGCCGCCCTGATGAAGGCGGGCGCCCGGGCCGGCGACGGCGTCGCGATCGGCCCCGAGGAGAACGCGGTCGTCTTCGACTGGGAGCCGACCGTGACCGCCGGCGCCGAGATGCTCGGCCGCCGCGGCGAGGACCACCGCCTGGAGGAGCCGCGCCCCGCCGCGCAGCGCCGCCGGGACCGTGACGCCGAGCGCGACGACGCGGAGAAGGAGTACGACGAGTTCGACCCCTTCTAGAGGGCGCCCCCGAGCGGCTCCCCCGGAGGCCGCCCCTCGGGGAGCCCCCGGTCATGGCCGACGGCCCGTCTCTCCGGAGGCGGGCCGTCCGGTAGCCTCGGGGCCGGGCGTCGGCGGTTTTCGCCGGTCACGCCGGGTACACGCGCCGCGGATGTGCGGATTGAGCAACACATCTGTGGAGTCGGTCACCCCGCGCGACCGCCCCGAAGCGCCCAACCTCCCTGGCCAGAGGGTGAACTGCGGGTATCCGCAGGACGATCGGCGGACGACGTCCACCTTGCGAGACGGTCACGGAGAGTGCGAACATCACACTGTTCCCTCGTCATAGCAAGGTAGGTCGTCTGTGTCTGTGCCGCATGAAGCCAAGCCCCGGACCACAGCGGTCGTGCTCGCCGGTGGGACCGGCCAGCGCGTGGGCCTGTCGATCCCCAAGCAGTTGCTGAAGATCGCCGGCAAGGCCGTCATCGAGCACACGCTGACCATCTTCGAGAACGCCGAGGGCATCGACGACGTCATCGTGCTGATGGCGCCCGGTTTCGTGCCCGATGTCGAGAAGATCGTCGCGAAGGCCGGACTGACCAAGGTCACCCGGATCATCGAGGGCGGCAGCACCCGCAACGAGACCACCGAGCGTGCCATCGCGGCGCTCGGCGAGGGCCTCGCCGAGGGCGAGGACCGCAACGTCCTCTTCCATGACGCGGTGCGCCCCCTGCTGTCACAGCGCGTGATCACGGACTGCGTCGACGCGCTCGACCGCTACCAGGCCGTCGACGTCGCCATCCCGTCCGCGGACACGATCATCGTGACCCGCACGCACGGCGAGGACGGCGAGTTCATCACCGAGGTACCCGACCGCTCCCGGCTGCGCCGCGGCCAGACGCCGCAGGCCTTCAAACTCTCCACGATCCGCAGGGCGTACGCGGTCGCGGCGGGCGACCCCAACTTCCAGGCCACCGACGACTGTTCGGTGGTCCTCAAGTACCTCCCCGACGTGCCGATCTACGTGGTCGCGGGCGACGAGTACAACATGAAGGTGACCCAGCCGGTCGACGTCTTCATCACCGACAAGCTCTTCCAGCTGGCCTCCACCGCGGCCCCGCGCCAGGCCGACGAGGCCGCCTACCGGGAGCTCCTCACGGGCAAGACCCTCGTGGTCTTCGGCGGTTCGTACGGCATCGGCGCCGACATCGCCTCCCTGGCGGAGAGCTACGGCGCGAAGGTCTACGCGCTGGGCCGCTCCACCACCGGGACGCACGTGGAGAACCCGGAGCACATCGACGACGCGCTCTCCAAGGCGTACGGCGAGACCGGGCGTGTCGACTACGTCATCAACACCGCGGGCGTGCTGCGGATCGGCAAGCTGGCCGAGACCGACAACACGACGATCCAGGAAGCCCTGAGCGTCAACTACCTGGCGCCCGTCCAGATCGCCCGCGCCTCGTACAAGTACCTCGCCGAGACGCAGGGCCAGTTGCTGCTCTACACCTCCAGCAGCTACACCCGGGGCCGCGCCGAGTACAGCCTCTACTCCTCCACCAAGGCCGCCATGGTCAACCTCACCCAGGCGCTCGCCGACGAGTGGGCGGGCGAGGGCATCCGGGTCAACTGCGTGAACCCGGAGCGCACCGCGACCCCGATGCGCACCAAGGCGTTCGGCCAGGAGCCGGAGGGCTCGCTGCTCTCCTCCGAGGCCGTGGCCCGCACCTCGCTGGACGTGCTGCTCTCCGCCCTGACCGGTCACGTCATCGACGTACGGCAGCAGGACCCGACGGCGGGAGCCGCCGAGTCCTCGGGCTTCGAGCAGGCCCTGGCCTCCGTGCTGGACCGTCAAGCAGATGTGTAATAATTCTTGACAAATGTGTTTTCCCGGGCCTCTGTTGTCGCTTCGTGCGATAGCAGAGGCCCGAATGCGTGAAGCCTCCCCTTCACATTTCCGCCAATACGTGAATCAACCGGCACCCCCTGGAGCAGGTTCTTCGTGATCTCGACAGCCATTCGCCTGGCCCGTGTGGGCAGCAGGTCGGAACTGGCGGCAGCGTTGTTGATGGGGCTGGGATATCCCTGCGTCATGCTCGCCGCGCTCATTCCCCATATCTGGTTCTTCGCGGCGGCCACCGCTGTCACGTATGCCGCCGACTGGTATCTGCACCAGAAGGGGAGTTATCTGGTCAACCGCCTGGGCAAGGTGCGCGCCGGGCTGTCGATCCGCTTCCTGCTGCGGCAGTTGATGGTCATCCTGCTGCTGGCCCGTCTGGATCTCGCCGAGTCGCCGCTGTTCTACTCGGCGGTGGCCTGCTTCCTGCTCTTCTACGGGCTCCAGGCGCCGCACGGCGCCCTGACGACCCTGATCCGGCTCCGCCGCACCATGCCGGTCGTCACCCGCAACGTGGACCTGCACGCGGTCCGTATCCCCGACGCCCCGCCCGGCGCGCTGCTGCGGCGCTCCGCCGAGAAGATGCTGCACCTCGACATCCCGGCCGTGCTGGGCATCCTGATCGCCGCGGGCACCGGTGAGGACGCCATCGGTTACGCGGGCATCGGCCTGACGCTGCTGCTGGCCCTGCTCTACCTCGGGATGCTCGTCCCGTACGTGCGCCGCGGCCGGCTGGCGCCTCCGGCCCCCGTCGTGCTCAAGGCCGTCGACAGCTGGCTGCGCGACTACCAGCCGACCGTGGTGCTCTACTTCTCCGGCTCCAACGAATCCGCCTACCAGGGCAACATGTGGCTGGAGACGATGGCCCGGATCGAGGGCCGACCGCTGATCATCATGCGGGAGCGCGGCCTGGTCCCGCAGCTGGCCGAGACCTCCGTCCCGGTCATCTGCGTCCCGGCGGGCACCCACCTGATGAACCTGGACCTCTCGACCGTCCGGGTCTGCCTGTATCCCGCCAACGTCGGCAAGAACATCCACATCCTGCGGGTCCCGACGATGAAGCACGTCTTCATCGGTCACGGCGACAGCGACAAGCTCGCCAGCGTCAACCCGTACTCCAAGGTCTACGACGAGGTCTGGACCGCGGGCCGGGCCGGCCGCGACCGTTACGCGCTGGCCGACGTGGGCGTCCTCGACCAGGACATCGTCGAGGTAGGGCGTCCGCAGCTGGAGCCCATCAGGAGCTGGACGGGCGCCGTCAAGAACCCCATCCCGACCGTGCTGTACGCGCCCACCTGGGAGGGCTGGGACGACAACCCGGGCAACACCTCCCTGCTGCTGGCGGGCGAGAACATCGTGCGCCGGCTGCTGAAGGCCGCCGACCCGGTGCGGATCATCTACAAGCCGCACCCCTTCACGGGCATCCGCAGCGGCAAGGCCACGGCCGTCAACATCCGGATCCTGGCCATGCTGGAGCAGGCCGCGGCCCAGCGGGCCGCCGAGCCCCGCTGGGCGAAGGAGGCGTCGTCCGCCGCCGCCGGGCAGAGCGCCGCCAAGGCCGAGCTGGCCCGGATCGAGGCGCGGCTCGCGCAGCTGGCGGCCACCGGCCGCTCGGGCGGCGACGACGCGGAGGAGTCGCGGCTCTCGCTCGCCGACCCGGACCGCGAGGCGGAGACCGCCCGGCTGCGGGCCGAGTGGAACGACGCCTACTGGCGCTCCTTCGGCTGGTGGGAGCACCGTACGGTGACGGGCGCGCAGCCCAAGCTGTACGACTGCTTCAACGAGTCCGACGCCATGGTCTCGGACATCTCCAGCGTGGTCTCCGACTTCATCGCGAGCGGCAAGCCGTACGCGGTGACCGACTCCGCGGCGCTCGGGGCCGAGGAGTTCAAGCGGCAGAACACCGCGGTACGCGCCGCGGTCATCCTGTCCAACGGCGCCGAGGAGCTCGACGCGCTGCTGGCCGCGGTGGCCGACCCGGCGGCGGACACGCTGGCGGACGCCCGCCGCGAGCTGAAGACCTACCTCCTGGGGCCGGACGAGCCGACCTCCATGGAGCAGTTCAACGCCGCCGTACGGGCGCTCGCCGCCAAGGCGGAGGCCCGCAACCTGGGCGTCGCCCAGCGGCTCGGCGACCAGGCCGTGGCGGTGCCGGACGAGGAGGCCGCCACCAGCGGCGTCGGAACCGGCGATCCGCAGGCGGTGGCCGAGGCCGACGCCGCGGCGGACCCGGACGCACCGGAGGCGGACGCGGCGGAGGCGGACGCCGCCCTCGCCGAGGGTTCCTCGTCCGTGCGCTGAGTGACGAACCGCCGGACGGGCCGCGTACCGCCGAGCGCCGCACATCTGATCGAACTGGCTGAAAAGCAGGCAACCCCGATCACGACCCGTACGTCTCTCCTGAGGGAGGGATGTACGGGTCGTTCGGCATGCGGATGCACAAAGGGTGCAGAGTCGGGCAATCTGCCTTCTTTCGTGATCAAATCGACAGGTGCACATGGCCGACATGCCCAGGAAGAACGACGAGCCCGATGTCAGTGTGATCATCGGAGCTTATGACGCGATGCCCTACCTGGTCCGGTGCCTGGAGTCCGTCGAGGCGCAGACCATCGGCGCGGACCGCATGGAGATCGTCGCGATCGACGACGGCTCCACCGACGGCACCGGCGCCTGCCTGGAGGAGTTCGCCGCCCGGACCGCGATTCCCATGAGAGTCGTCCGGCAGGAGAATTCCGGCGGACCCAGCGGCCCCCGCAATCGGGGGCTCGGTCTCGCCCGCGGCCGGTACGTCTTCTTTCTCGACGCGGACGACTACTTCGGCGAGGAAGCCCTGGAACGCATGGTCGCCATGGGTGACCGGGCGGGCACGGACGTGGTGCTCGGGAAGATCGTCGGCGTCAATCGCGGTGCCGCGAAATCGATGTGGAAAGAGACCGTCGAGCACGCCGACCTGTACGCGTCCAACGTCAAATTCACGTTGAGCGCGCAGAAGCTGTTCCGGCGCGACCTCCTCGTACGGCTCGGCATGACCTTCGACGAGAAGCTCCGGACGGGCGAGGACGCCCTGTTCACGATGGAGGCGTACATCCGCGGCAACGGGATCTCCGTCGTCGCCGACTACACCTGCTACTACCTGGTGGGCCGCGAGGACCGCAACCAGATGACCAAGAAGGGCGGCTACAGACGCCGCTTCGACTCGGCCCGCGCCCTCATGGGGCTCATCGCCGAGCACGTGCCCCCGGGCCCCCGGCGCGACGTCCTGATGGTGCGGCCCTTCGTCATCACGCTGCTGCCCCAGTTCGGCCCCGGACTGGTGAAGCAGAAGGCCGAGGTCCGCGAGCGGAAGATGGCGCTCGCCGCACCCCTGATGAGGGCGTACTGGACGCCGGAGCTCGGCCGCAACCTCAAGGTGAACGAACGGCTCCGCCTGATGTGCCTCGCCGAGGGCCGGCTCGACCTGCTCCTGGACCTCGGGGCCTTCCTGCGCGACAAGAAGGAGCCCGAGCTCGTCCGCCGGGGGAGCCCGCCCCGCCTCCACCTCGCCTACCCGCACTTCGGCGAGAGCTCCGTGCTCCCCGACCGGGCCTTCGAGGTGACCGTCACCGAATGGGTCGGCGGACGGCGGATCGAGGCGCCGCAGGGCAGGTCCCGTCTCTCCCTCGCCAGGCGCGTGGTCCGCAAGGCCCGCCGGACGGTGCTCAGCGCCCTGCGCACCCCCCGCGCCCACCGCGTCTGACCGACGCCCGGAGGAGGTCCGGAGAAGGCCCGGGCCTCCGTCCGCCCATCCCGGCGGCGACCGGGGCGGGTTCGTCTGTGAGAGGTGTCACGTCATACTGTGGGGCAACCATGAGACCGTTGGAGACGTCTCATTAACGCCCCGTCCTCCTGGGGTTCATCATCTGCACGTCCCCCCGGAAAGGCCCTCCACCCGTGGCGTCCCTCGAAGCGATCCCCGACGAGCTCAGCCGGCTCATGAAGTACTTCCCGGAGACTCCGGTCGAGGAGCGCCCCGAATTCCACCGAGCGGCCAAGGACTTCCTGGCCCGGGCCGCACCCAAGGTCGTGCGGCAGTTCTCCCCGATGGCCCGGGTCAAGTGGCACCTGGCCGCCAACGGCCGCGGTGACGAGCTGGTGGACCTGCTGCACTACGAGCGCGAGAACCCGGGAGCCTTCTCCGTCCGCGGCCTGCGGCGCGCCCGCATCGAGCTCCCCGGCGTCGAGAGCTCCTCGCTCCCCTCCTCGGTGCGCAACTTCAACCGCAGCGAACTCCCCGTACGCGGCAAGCTCCTGGACCTCGGCTGGGAGGACGGCAAGCTCCTCGTCAAGGGCTACGCCTACATCCCCAACGTCTCCTCGGCCACCGGCAAGCGCTCGCTGCGCGTCGCCGTGCTCCGCCGCCAGGGCAGCCGCTCCACCCTCCCGCTGCGGATGCGCACCGTCCTGGAACCCCGCGCCACCGCCGAGGCCAAGGGCGCCCTGCACAACTACGACTGGTCCGGCTTCGAGATCGGCATCGACCCGTCCAGGCTGCGCGTACGCGGCCAGTGGCAGCCCGGCACCTGGCGCCTGGGCATCGGCATCCCGCGCCCCGGCGGCATGTCCGTGGGCAGCATCACCAAGAACAACTCGGGCGCGTCCGGCCACAGCTACACCCGGGTCCTGGACGACGGTGTCCGCCTCGTCGCCGGCTTCGACCGCAACCGGCTCAAGCTCTCCGTGGACGTCGTCCCCGCCGAGATCATCGCCCAGGAAGCCGACGGCGAGACCCTCACCGTCACCCTGCGCTCCCGCGTCACCACCCCCGCGGGCAAGTACCCCACCGCCCTGCGCATCGACCACGAGCCGAGCGGCTTCGCCACCGACCTCCCGCTCCAGCAGGGCGGGACCGGCGCCGACGGCTGGCTCCGCCACACCGCCCGCCTCGACCTCGCGGACCTCCCCGTCACCGGCGTACGCCCCGGCAAGGCCGTCAAGTACCGGGCGCTGATCGTCTTCGCCGACGGCACCACCCGCCGAGCCACGGGCGGCGCGAAGCCCTTCACCGGAGTCCACCCGCTGCCCGAGGGACGCGAGCTCGCGATCCTCACCGACGGCGCGGGGAACTTCACCCCGCAGGTCCGCACGGTCCAGCCCCTCGTCGACAGCGTCGAGTGGACCACCGGGGGCGAGCTGGTGCTGTCCGGCGTCTACGCCGGCCCCGCCGAGCAGATGAAGATGGTCCTGCGCCACACCGGCCGCAACGAGGACCGCCCGCTGCCCGTCGAGTTCGCCGACGGCCGCTTCACCGCCCGCCTGCGCCCGGACACCATGCCCACCTACGAGGGCACGGTGCCGCTGCGCGCCGGCCGCTGGATGCCGCGCCTGCGCCTGCGCACCGAGTGGGACCACACCCGCGACCTCCCCGTCACGATCCGCCCCGACCTCGTGGACACGCTGCCGCTGGCCCACCGGGGCGAGCACCGCACGTACACCGTCGAGCGGCTCGACTTCGACCGGATCTTCGTGGAGTCCGGGCCGGTCCTCGACCTGGAGCTGCGCGGCGCCTACCGCCAGCGGCTGATGCGCGACGTCTACACCCCCGAGCAGCGCAAGCTGCCGCTGCGCGAGGCCGTGCTCTACAACAGCTTCGGCGGCAAGCAGTTCTCCGACTCGCCCCGCGCGGTCTACGAGGAGCTCAAGCGCCGCGGCACCGAGGTCGAGCACATCGCGATGGTCCACGACCAGCAGGTCGTCCTGCCGCCCGGCGTCCGCGGCGTCGAGTGGGGCAGCAAGGAGTGGTACGAGGCGCTGGCCCGCAGCCGGTACGTCGTCACCAACGGCGGCATCCGCGAGTGGTTCGTCCGCCGTGAGGGACAGGTCGTCGTCCAGACCTGGCACGGCACCCCGCTCAAGCGCATCGGCGCCGACCTCCTCGGCACCCCCAAGGCGAACCTGGCCTACATCGCGAGCCTCCCGCAGCGCTCGCGCCAGTACAGCCTGTTCATCACGCCGAACTCCTTCACCACCCCGATCATGACCAACTCCTTCCGCCTCCAGTGCGAGGTCCTGGAAGCGGGCTACCCGCGCAACGACGTCTTCCACGCCCCCGACCGCGTCAAGCGCGCCGCGGCCGTACGGGAGAAGCTCGGCATCCCCGCGGGCAAGAAGGTCGTCCTGTACGCGCCCACCTGGCGCGACGACCAGCGCTACGGCGGCCGACGCTTCAAGCTGGACAACCAGATCGACGTCGAGGCCGCCAAGCGCGAGCTCGGCGAGGACCACGTGCTGCTCTACCGCAAGCACCACAAGGTCCTCGACTCCATCCCCGGCGCCGGACAGGGCTTCGTCTACGACGTCACGTACTACCCGGACATCGCCGACCTCTACCTGATCGCCGACGTGCTGATCACGGACTACTCCTCGGTGCTGTTCGACTTCGCGCACTCCGGGCGGCCGATGCTCTTCTTCACGTACGACCTGGAGCACTACCGCGACACCCTGCGCGGCTTCTACTTCGACTTCACCTCCCGCGCCCCCGGGCCGCTGATCAAGACCTCCGAGGACCTGGTCTCCGCGATCCGGAACATCGACGCGGTCAGCGAGGAGTACAAGGAGAAGTACGCCCAGTTCCGGGTCGACTTCTGCGAGCCCTCCGACGGCCGCGCCGCCGCCCGCGTCGTGGACCGGATGCTCGCCGTCAAGGACGAGCAGCAGGGCTGAGCCCACCGCGGCCGCCCCCGCCGCCCGCCCGCATCCCGCTCACCGGCGCCCCCCGGCGTCCACCGAGCGGAACGGGCAGGCGGCGGGGGCGGCCGCTCGCGTACTGTGCTGTGCCGGGGCGGCACGATCGCCCCGCGTCGGACACCGGGGCGATCCAGAGCGGGGAAGCACGTGGCAGAGCAGAGGCCGTCGGGCCGCGAGCAGGCGGTGACCGGCGCCCGCAGGGTCGTCGTCAAGGTCGGCTCCTCCTCGCTCACCACGGCGTCCGGCGGCCTCGACGCCGACCGGGTCGACGCCCTCGTCGACGTCCTGGCCAAGGTCAGGGACGGCGGCGAACGCGAGGTCGTCCTCGTCTCCAGCGGAGCCATCGCCGCCGGACTCGCGCCGCTCGGCCTCGTCCGCAGGCCCAAGGACCTGGCCCGCCAGCAGGCCGCCGCCAGCGTCGGCCAGGGCCTCCTCGTGGCCCGCTACACCGCCTCGTTCGCGCGCTACGGCGTCCGCGTCGGACAGGTGCTCCTCACCGCCGACGACACCAGCCGCCGCGGCCACTACCGCAACGCCTACAGCACCCTGGACAAGCTCCTGGAGATGGGCGCCGTCCCCGTCGTCAACGAGAACGACACCGTCGCCACGGACGAGATCCGCTTCGGCGACAACGACCGGCTCGCCGCCCTCGTCGCCCACCTCGTCCACGCCGACCTGCTCGTCCTCCTCTCCGACGTCGACGGCCTCCACGACGGACCGCCCGGCACCCCCGGCGCCTCCCGGATCGCCGAGGTCACCGGCCCCGAGGACCTGACGGGCGTCACCATCGGCAGCGCCGGGAAGGCGGGCGTGGGCACCGGCGGCATGGTCACCAAGGTCGAGGCCGCCCGCATCGCCACCGCCGCCGGCGTTCCCGTCGTCCTCACCTCCGCCAGCCGGGCCGCCGACGCGCTGGCGGGCCGCGACACCGGCACGTACTTCCACCCCACCGGACGCCGCTCCGCCGACCGGCTCCTGTGGCTGGCCCACGCCTCCACCCCGCAGGGCGCGCTCACCCTCGACGACGGCGCCGTACGGGCCGTGGTGGAGCGGCGCACCTCCCTGCTGCCCGCCGGAATCTCCGCCGTCGAGGGCGAGTTCAGCGCCGGCGACCCGGTCGAGCTGCGCGACCCGCACGGAACCCCGGTCGCCCGCGGGCTCGTCAACTTCGACGCGAAGGAGATCCCCCAACTGCTCGGCCGCTCCACCCGGGACCTCGCCCGCGAGCTGGGGCCCGCCTACGAACGCGAGGTCGTACACAGGGACGATCTGGTCCTCCTCGCACCGCGCCTCACTCCCTGAAACGGCTGAAAGTCCCGCCATCCAGCGGGGACCTTCCCCAAAACCACCCCACGCCCGGCCGTGGACTGGTCCACTTTGTAGTGGGGAAACAGGGGTACCGCACAGCAACACATCACAGGAGGCCGCCGGTGAGACGAGTGCGCCCGGGGGCGCCGCCCCGAGGCACGGCCAACCGCGCCCTGACGAGTGTCGGAGCGGGGGCGGATCTCGACCGGAACCCCCTTCCGGCGGACGCCGTCGAACGGGAGCCGGTCGCGACGGCGAAGGAGGAGTCCCCGCAGTCCAAGCTCTGGCACATCACGCTCACCGTCTCGGGCGCCGAGACTCCGCTGGGGGAGGTCAGACGCGGCCTGGAACAGCTCGCGCACGACCATCCCTTCCTGCTGACCAGCCGCTACGCGAGCGACCACGCGGAGATCCGCTACTGGGAAGAAGCCCGCGACCTGCACGACGCGGCCGCGGTCGCGCTGCGGCTGTGGGGCGAGCACCGCTCCAGCGCCCAGCTCCCGCCCTGGGAGATCGTCGGCCTCGAAGTCATCGACCGCGAGACCTACCACC
Source organism: Streptomyces sp. NBC_01116 (assembly GCF_041435495.1). NCBI lineage: Bacteria > Bacillati > Actinomycetota > Actinomycetes > Kitasatosporales > Streptomycetaceae > Streptomyces > Streptomyces sp. NBC_01116. The sequence goes on along the minus strand of NZ_CP108644.1, from coordinate 2,581,413 downwards.
TGCGGATCGCCGAGGGCTACGGACCGCCGCCCGCGGCCCCCGTGGGCGTCCACCCCTACTGACCCCGGGCGAGCCACGGGCGGAGCGGGGCGATCAGGACCGGCCCCGGGGTGCTCCTCGGGCCGACCGGGACGCGTCCGCCTCCCGATGCGACCGTCTCGCATCACGGGATACGTGCCGGATGCCCGCAGAGCGCGCATTACTCTGCGGGCATGACCACGCTCTCGCCCTACGACAACCTCTCCCCGGTCGCGCAGACCGCCTACCGGGCCCGTGCCGCCGCCGCCGACATCGCGCCACTTCCGCGCGCGGCCAAGGACGACGCGCTGCTGGCCATCGCCGACGCCCTCGAAGTGCGCACGAGCGAGATCGTCGAGGCCAACGCGAAGGACATCGAGCGCGCCCGCGAGGCCGGGACGAGCGAAGGCATCATCGACCGCCTCACCCTCACCCCGGAACGCATCCGCGCCATCGCCGCCGACGTACGGGACGTCGCCGCGCTGCCCGACCCGGTCGGTGAGGTGGTGCGCGGCTCGACCCTGCCCAACGGCATCGACCTCCGGCAGGTGCGGGTCCCGCTCGGCGTGGTCGGCATCATCTACGAGGCCCGGCCCAACGTCACCGTCGACGCGGCCGCGCTCTGCCTGAAGTCCGGCAACGCGGTCCTGCTGCGCGGCTCCTCCTCCGCCTACGCCTCCAACACCGCCCTCGTGCGGGTCCTGCGCGACGCGGTCGGCGGCTCCGGCCTGCCGGCCGACGCGGTGCAGCTCGTCCCGGGCGAGAGCCGTGACTCCGTGCGCGAACTGATGCGGGCCCGCGGCCTGGTCGACGTCCTCATCCCGCGCGGCGGCGCCTCGCTGATCCGCACGGTCGTCGAGGAGTCCACCGTGCCCGTCATCGAGACCGGCACCGGAAACTGCCACGTCTACGTCGACGCGGAGACGGACCTGGCCATGGCGGTCGACATCCTGATCAACTCCAAGGCCCAGCGCCCCAGCGTCTGCAACGCGGCCGAGACCCTGCTCGTCCACAAGGACGTGGCGGACGCCTTCCTGCCGCTCGCCCTGGACGCGCTGGCCGAGGCCGGAGTCACCATCCACGGCGACGAGCACGTCCTGGCCCACGCCGAGGGATCCAAGGCCACCGTGGTCGCGGCGACCGCCGAGGACTGGGAGACCGAATACCTGTCGTACGACATCGCGGCGGCGGTCGTCGACTCCCTGGACGCGGCGGTCGCCCACATCCGGCTCTGGTCCTCCGGACACACCGAGGCGATCGTCACCACCTCGCAGGCAGCCGCCCGCCGGTTCACCCAATGGGTCGATTCGACCACGGTCGCCGTGAACGCCTCCACCCGCTTCACGGACGGCGGACAGTTCGGCTTCGGCGCCGAGATCGGCATCTCCACGCAGAAGCTGCACGCCCGCGGCCCGATGGGCCTGCCCGAGCTGACCTCGACGAAGTACATCGTCACGGGGGACGGGCACATCCGCTAGACCTCCGTCCGGCCCTCCCGGTCGGCCCCTCCCACCGGGAGGGGCCGACCGCGTGTTCCCCCGTGCCGATCCGGGGGAGTTCGCGGGGTCCCTGCCCAAAAGGTCCCTTCCGGGCTACGCTGAACCCGTGCCGGACGACGTGGGGGGCAAGCCGTTTCCTGACGGCTGGGAGCCCGACGACGACCGCGGGGGCGCGGACGAGGACTTCGCCTCCGTGGTGTTCGACGAGGACTTCGTCCGGTCGGCGCCCGTCCACGAGCCCACCGCCGTGGAGCGGCTGCTCGCCGCCGCCGAGGCCGACGCCGCCCGCGCCCGACGGATCCGTCGCGCGGACGACGACGCGTACGGCCCCTACGGCGGCCCCCGGGGCTACCACGACCCCCAGGACCTCGATTACGACCCGGACCACGGCATCGGGGACGACGACTACGCCCCGGGCCCCTACGGCCGTCACGGCGGCTCCCTGCGCCCCTACCGCAACTCCGCCCGCTGGCACCGCCCGGTCGCCTGGCTGCTGGCCCTGGTGATGGGCGTCGGCCTGGTCTCCCTCGCCTTCTCCGCGGTCTACCGGGGCGCCTCGAACAACCGCCAGGACCAGGTGCCGCCGCCCGTCACCAGTGGCGTGGACAAGCCCGGGGCCGCCCCGTCGGCCTCGGCGGACTACTCCCGCCCCACGGTCTCCGCGGAGCCCCGGGTGCCCTGAACCCGGCCCTTCCGTCACCCGTTCGCCGACGGCCGTCCCGGACGCCCCGCAGTTCCCCGCCGCCTCCGTGTTTACGCGGGCCGCAATCGACCTACCCTCAAGATGTGACCCCTCGTTCCCAGGGGGGCTTCTCGCTGTGGACGCCGCCCGGCCGAAGCAGACCGTTGCGCACCGACCGACCGGTGTGGAGATCGGGAGAGAAGTCATGACAGGCCGCTCAGATCCACCGGACGGTGCGCCCGAGAACCCCTCGGGCGGCGAGGACGAGTACCGCTCGCTCGTCTTCGACGAATCGTTCGTCCAGGCTGCGCGGATGCAGGAGTTCTCGGCGCGGGAACGGATGGGCGAGCACGCCCGCGCCGTCCGCGCGCTGCCCGACGGGCACGTCTCCGTCCGCGGCGGCGGCTCCCGGGCCGCCATAGCCCTGGTCGTCCTCATCGCCCTGGCCTTCGCGGTGGCCGTCTACATCGGATTCCGCAGCCCGTATCCCCAGCCGGCCACCCGGCGTGCCGAACCCCTGCGGACCACCGTCGTCCCCCTGGCCCCCCGCGGCGCCGTACCGGGCGGGTCACCCGAGCGGCTGTACCGGGCCGAGCCGGTCTCCACGTTCCGCACGGGCGCGGCAGGCATCAACTACCCCGCCGTGGAGCGCACCCAGAACTTCTCCGACAGCCAGATCACCGCCGCTCTCGCCACGGCCAAGGACTACCTGGTGGAGTCGTCCCTGAACCCCGACGTCCTCACCGGCTCCGTACGCCGGCCCGTCGAGCACCTCCTCGACCCGGACCAGCGCCCGCAGTTCGAACAGAGCCTGAGCAGCCCGGCGGACGACGGGAGCGGAGCCGCCACCGGCTGGTTGGTGCGCTTCGACCCGGAGCAGGTGGAGCTCGCGGACCCGCGGATCCGGGTCCACGGCACCCTCCGCTACGAGGAGGAGGCCCCGGGCATCCTCGGCGTCGTCTCGGACCACACGTTCACCTACGCCCTGCGCCCGGCGGACGGGCCACACCGGGATGACGACGCCTCCCTGTTCACCGTGCGGCGCGAGTTGCACTTCCGCTTCGACCGGGAGGACCTGCGACTGCACCGCCTGGAGCTGCGCACCGCCCATGTCCAGGCCGGGCCGCAGTCCTGCTCGGCCGACGCGACCGGGATGCTCCGCCCGCTCCTCGCCGGGGAACGGGCGGACGCCCGCGGACCCGCCGCCACCGACCCGTACGCCACGGGCCGGCCCACGGCGGCGCTGTGCGGGGCCCTGGAGGCCGTCAGCTCCCCGACGGCCCCGACGACGACGTCCCCGGGCCCTCCTCAGGGTCCTGAGGCCGGCCGGACGTCCCGTCCCCGCCCGTAGCGGAACCGCCGTCCGTGGCGGAACCGTCGGACGGGCCCTGCGCCCCGCCCTTGGCGCCCCCGGCTCCGGTGAACCGGTCGCGCAGCTTGCCGCCGAGGTCTCCCGCGCCGCCGGCGATGTCGCCCACGAGCTTCATCAGCGGGTCCTTGCTGGTGCGCACCGTGTCCGCGTAGTGCGAGGCGGACTCGCGGAACGAGTCGGTCACCGAGGTGTCCTTGTCCTCGTCGCGCCGTGGGTAGTGGCCGTCCATGATCCGCTGGAAGTCGCGGGTCTCCGACCACTTCTTCAGCTCGGCGGCCCGCACGGTGGTGAACGGGTGCGTGCGGGGCAGCACATTGAGGATCTTGAGGACGGAGTCCCGGAGGTCGCCGCCCTTCTCGTACTCGTCGGCCTGGGCGAGGAAGGCGTCCACGTTCATCTCGTGGAGGTGATTACCGCCCGCGATCTTCATCAGACCGCGCATGGAGGCCGTGATGTCCTGGCCGACCAGCAGCCCGGCCCGGTCCGCGGACAGCTCCGACTTGCGGAACCACTCGCGCAGCGCCGTCACTATCGCCATGATCGCCACATTGCCCAGCGGGATCCAGGCGACCTTCACGGCGAGGTTGGTCAGGAAGAGCAGTATCGTCCGGTACACCGAGTGACCGGAGAGCGCGTGGCCCACCTCGTGGCCCACCACCGCCCGCATCTCCTCCTCGTCGAGCAGCTCGACCAGGCCGGTGGTGACCACGATGATCGGCTCGTCCAGCCCGATGCACATGGCGTTGGGCTGCGGGTCCTGCTTCACGTACATCGGCGGGACCTTCTCCAGGTCCAGGATGTAACACGCGTCCCGCAGCATGTCGTTCAGGTGGGCGAACTGCGCGTCGCTCACCCGGACGGAGTCGGAGAGGAAGAGCAGCCGCAGGCTGCGCTCCGGGAGCAGCCCGCTGAGCGCCTTGAACACGGTGTCGAACCCGGTCAGCTTGCGCAGGGCCACCAGGGCCGAGCGGTCGGCGGGGTGCTCGTAGGCCCGGGAGGAGATCCCGGGGAATCGCCGGCGCTGCCTGCTCGGCACGTTCTCGTGACTGCTGTCGGTCATGGATGGCCCCCTGTTCGTACGAGACGTTGCTCGTCCCCCGGACAAAACCCAGCGTATGCGCTGGCGCTACGGTGTGCGGGGGGCTGTGGATAACCTTGAGGAGCGCCCGAAATGCCGCACACCGCCGTACTGCTCGCCGCCGCGTCCGAGGAGCAGGGACCGGGTGACACCCTCCGGATCGTGCTGCTCGTCTCGATCCTCGGAGCGGTGCTGCTCGCCTGGTTCCTGCTGCGCGGATACCGCAACGACGACAACAACGACTGAGTCGCCGTGAGCGTGCCCGAGGGTCCCGCATACGATGGGGCCGACGTCTTCCTTCCGATTCACGATCGATAGGTCCTGCCGAAGATGAGCCTCACGAGCACCGCACACCAGCTTGCCACTCTTGCCTCCGGGGGCGGCGAGGGCGGCGGCAACCACGAAAGCCTCAACCCCTACTTCGTCGGCGCCGGGGCCTTTGTCGCGCTGATGCTGCTTCTGTGGATCACCATCAGCTTCAACCGCGACCGCTGAGCCGGGGCGTACAGCTGTGCCAGTAGGCTCTGCACGCATGGGAGAGCAGGAAGTGCCTACCGGCCCCGGCAAACGCCGTATCGGCGTGATGGGCGGGACATTCGACCCGATCCACCATGGACACCTGGTGGCGGCCAGTGAAGTGGCCGCCCAGTTCCATCTCGACGAGGTCGTCTTCGTCCCGACCGGGCAGCCGTGGCAGAAGAGCCACAAGACCGTCTCCCCGGCCGAGGACCGCTATCTGATGACCGTCATCGCCACCGCGTCCAACCCGCAGTTCTCCGTGAGCCGCAGTGACATCGACCGTGGCGGACCGACGTACACCATCGATACGCTGCGGGATCTGCGCGAGGTCCACGGCGAGGCGGACCTCTTCTTCATCACCGGCGCCGACGCGTTGTCCCAGATCCTCACCTGGCGCGACGCGGAGGAGCTGTTCTCGCTCTCCCACTTCATCGGTGTGACCCGTCCGGGTCACGTGCTCACGGACGACGGACTGCCCGAGGGCGGTGTCTCCCTCGTGGAGGTGCCCGCGCTGGCAATCTCGTCCACGGACTGCCGTGAGAGGGTCGCGCAGGGGGAGCCGGTCTGGTACCTGGTGCCGGACGGGGTGGTCCGCTACATCGACAAGCGCCAGCTGTACCGCGGCGAGTGAGCCACGGAGAGGGGCACCGGTGAACGACCGACAGAACCCGTACGACCCGTACTACCAGGAGCCGCAGATCGTCGGCTACGACGCGTACGGGCAGCCGGTCTACCAGCAGCAGGGCCACCAGCAGTACGACCAGCCGGGTCAGCAGGGTCAGCAGGGCCAGGTCTACGACCCCTACGCCGCCCAGCCGGGTCAGGGCCACCCAACCCAGGACGCCGGCTACGGCTACGACGCCTACGGCAACCCTCAGCAGCAGCCCCAGGGCTACGACCCCTACGCGGGCCTGCACCCGGGCCAGCCGTCCCAGCAGGGCCAGGGCGCCGACCAGGGGTACGGCTACGGCTCCTACACCGACTACGGCTACGCGACCGGGCAGCAGCCCGCCGCGGTCGACACCGGCCAGCACTGGAGCGTGCCGCAGCAGGGCGTGGCCCCCGCACCGGAACAGGCCCCGCAGCAGGCTCCCGCACAGCAGCCGCAGCCGCAGCCGCAGCCGCAGCCGCAGCCGCAGTCGCCTGGAGCGGCGGAGGCGGAGGTGGAGGCGGAGGCCGCGCTTCCGGGGCAGCGCAAGCCCGCCCCCGACTACCGCACCGAGCAGTTCTCGTTCATCGAGGAGCCCGACGAGGACTCCGAAGACGTCATCGACTGGCTGAAGTTCACCGAGAGCCGCAGCGAGCGGCGCGAGGAGGCGCGGCGCAAGGGCCGCAACCGGATGGTCGCCCTGGTCGTCGTCGCCGTTCTCGTCGTCGTCGGCGGGGCCGGCTACCTCTGGTCCGCCGACATGATCCCGGGCCTGTCCGGATCGGACGAGAAGAAAGCCGTGGCCGCCGGCGCGCAGCAGCGCGACATGATGGTGGTGCACCTGCACGACACGAAGAAGGGCGGCACCTCGACGGCGCTGCTCGTCGACAACGCCACCACCAAGCAGGGCACCACCGTCCTGCTGCCCAACTCCCTCGCCGTCGCGGGCGACGACGGGACCACCACCACACTCGGCAAGTCCGTCGAGGACGACGGCAGGACCGGCACCCGTGAGGCGATCGACACCCTCCTGGGCACCCGGATCACCGGCACCTGGCGGCTGGACACCCCGTACCTGGAGAACCTCGTCGAGCTGGTCGGCAACATCGAGGTCGACACCGACACGGCAGTGCCCGGCGCGAAGAAGGGCGAATCGCCCCTGGTGAACAAGGGCGAGGGCCAGACGCTCAGCGGCCCGATGGCCGTCGCGTACGCCACGTACCGTGCGCCGGGGGAGCCCGAGGCCAAGCAGCTGACGCGGTTCGGCGAGGTCATGCGGGCCACGCTGCGGAAGATCTCCGAGGACCCCAAGGCCGCGACCGTCACCATCGAGACGCTGCTCCAGGTGCTGGACCCGTCGCTGCCCGAGAAGGACCTCGGGGCCTCGCTCGCCAAGCTGGCCTCGCGGGCCAAGGTCGGCGACTACAAGACGGCCCTCCTGCCGGTCCAGGAGGACGGCACGCTCACCGAGGCCGACACCCGCGGCGTCGTCAAGAACATCCTCGGCGGCACGGTGAAGGCTCCGGAGGCGGGCGCTCCGCTCCGGGTCGCCGTCCGCAACGCCACCGGGAACCAGAAGGCGGCGGAGGCCGCCCGGGTCCAGCTGGTCAACGGCGGTTACGCCTTCGTGGACAGCGGCAAGGCAGGGGCCGAGGCGTCGTCCCTCGTGCTCTACCGGTCCGCGGAGGACAAGGAGAAGGCCGTCGAGGTGGCCAAGACCCTGGGCCTTTCCGCAGGCGACGTGAAGAAGGGCGAGCCGGCCGCCAACGCCGACGTGTCCGCGGTCCTCGGCCAGGACTACGAGGTCCCGTAGCCCGCTCGGGGGCACCGGCCGGCGCTCCGGCACCGGCCGGTGACCGTCGTGGGAGCCGTTCGGTGTCCGCCGTCGAGTCCGGCCCGATCCCCGTCCGGAGCCCTGCCGGGAAACGCAGTAAGGCTCTGTCGGCGGTCCGTGAGACCCTAGAGGTTGCATCCGACCGCCGACGAAAGCCTGCATGTGACCGCCACGGACCGCTCCATCGAGCTCATCAACGCCGCCGCTCAGGCGGCCGCCGACCGGCTCGCGCACGACATCATCGCCTACGACGTCAGCGACGTGCTGTCGATCACCGACGCCTTCCTGCTCGCCTCGGCCCCCAACGACCGCCAGGTCAAGTCGATCGTCGACGAGATCGAGGAGCGGCTCCAGAAGGAGCTCGGCGTCAAGCCGGTGCGCCGCGAGGGCGACCGCGACGCCCGCTGGATCCTCCTCGACTACGTCGACATCGTCATCCACGTCCAGCACAGCGAGGAGCGCGTCTTCTACGCGCTGGAGCGCCTGTGGAAGGACTGCCCGGAGATCGCCCTCCCCGAGGACGCGATCAAGACCCGTGGCAAGGCCGAGGAGCACGCACAGCTCAACGGCGGCACGGAAGGTGACCAGAGCTGAACGGCAGCGGCAGCGGCACGGGCCGCAGGATCGTCCTCTGGCGGCACGGCCAGACGGCGTGGAACCTGGAGCGCCGTTTCCAGGGCTCCACGGACATCGAGCTCACCGAGGTGGGCGTCGGGCAGGCCCGCCGTGCCGCCCGGCTGCTCGCCTCGCTCAAGCCGGACGCCATCGTGGCCTCAGACCTGCGACGGGCGGCGGCCACCGCCGCCGAGCTCTCCGCCGTCAGCGGCCTCGCCGTCGCACACGACGCCTCACTCCGTGAGACGTACGCCGGCGCCTGGCAGGGGCTGACCCACCAGGAGATCGTCGAGCGCTTCGGCGACCAGTACGCGGCCTGGAAGCGCGGCGAGCCGGTGCGCCGGGGCGGCGGCGAGCTGGAGACCGAGGTCGCCGACCGGGCGGCGCCGGTCGTTCTGGAGCACGCGGAGAAGCTCCCGGAGAACGGCACGCTCGTCGTGGTCAGCCACGGCGGCACGATCAGGACGACGATCGGCCGCCTGCTCGGCCTGGAGGCGCACCACTGGGAAGGGCTCGGCGGGCTGTCCAACTGCTGCTGGTCCGTCCTCGGCGAGGGCGCGCGCGGCTGGCGTCTGCTGGAACACAACGCCGGCACGCTCCCGGAGCCGGTCCTCGGCGACGACGACTAGGCCGTCGTCGGGAGGCAGTCGAGAGGCCGTTCGCGGGTCGTCCTCGGGCGGCCCGGGCCGGATTTCACTTTCCGGCCGGTCGCAGGCTAAAGTTCTTCTTGTTCGCAGCGCGGAAACGCAGGGAAACAACAGCGAACAGCGGGGCTATAGCTCAGTTGGTAGAGCGCCTGCATGGCATGCAGGAGGTCAGGAGTTCAATTCTCCTTAGCTCCACAATCAGGATCCCGTCCCTACCAGGGGGCGGGATCTTCTGTATAGGGGCGCCGGGCGGGCTGACCCCCTTGCGGGGCCATGGCAGAATCGGAACGCCGGAGGGGGCGACGTACCGATCGGGAGGGAGCGCGATGCCTGCGAGTCGCGAACACGTCCCCGACCAGCCTCTCGTCTCCGCCCAGACCTCCGGCCCCGTACCGTTCGAAGATCGATCCCGTCTCGGCTGTCCGTCCTGCGGTTCGTCCCATGTGGCCCAGGTTCTGGGTGACAACGGAGGGGTCTCCTACGTGTGCACGGCCTGCGGCCACAGCTGGAGCTGACTGATGGGTGCACACAGGCGTAAGTGCGACTGGTGCGGCAGCGGTACGCCCATCGTCAGGGACATGGACCCGGTCAACACGGAGTACCAGTACTGGTGCGAGGAATGCGCACGGGCGCTGATCATAAAAGGCGACCCGATCGAGACCTATCGGGAGCTGGAGGGGGAGCCGATCTACGGGCGGCTCCTGGAGGAGCACTGCACCCTCAAGCGCTTCTACTCCTTCGCGACCGCCTGACCTGCGGCTGACGATCCGCCGATCGGGATGATTCGGGCATATCAGTGCGGACCGGAAACGATTTGGTGAAGCACCGGGGGGACCGTGTAATGTTCTCGATGTCGCCAAGGGAAACCGGGCGGCAAGCAGCGAGGGGCTATAGCTCAGTTGGTAGAGCGCCTGCATGGCATGCAGGAGGTCAGGAGTTCAATTCTCCTTAGCTCCACAAGATCGACAGTGAGAAGCGGGCCACCCGGATCGGGTGGCCCGCTTCTTTTGTCCGGTCGGATCTGCTCGGCCGGGTCTGCCCTCAGGTCTACCCTGTCAGGTCTGCTCGGTCGGGTCTGTCTGTTCGATCGCGTCCGTCCGGATCGGGCCTGTCCGGATCGCCCCGCGCGCGATGTCCGCCCCCTGGTTACTCCCCGCTCCCTTCCGGGCCCGTGCGGTACCCTGACGCCATGCGTGCCGTACGCCTTCTGCTTAGCGAGCCGCGCTGAACAGTCCCGACCGGTGAGAACGCCTGGTCGGAGTCAGCGCGGCGTCCCCTCCTGTGCGAGGGGATTTTTCGTTTCCCGGCAGATGACGATCGATGGAGCTTTGAGGATCATGAGCGAGACGAATTCCGCAGCCGAGACGGCCGCGCCGCACCGCTACACGGCGGCGATGGCCGCCGACATCGAGGCACGCTGGCAGGACTTCTGGGACGCCGAGGGGACGTACGAGGCCCCGAATCCCACCGGTGACCTGGCGGGCGACCCGGAGCTGGCCGCCAAGCCGAAGAAGTTCATCATGGACATGTTCCCGTACCCCTCGGGTGCGGGCCTGCACGTCGGACACCCGCTGGGCTACATCGCCACCGATGTCTACGCCCGCCACCAGCGGATGACCGGCCACAACGTGCTGCACACCCTGGGCTTCGACGCCTTCGGCCTGCCCGCCGAGCAGTACGCGGTGCAGACGGGCACCCACCCCCGGGTCTCCACCGAGGCCAACATGGAGAACATGAAGGCCCAGCTGCGCCGGCTGGGTCTGGGCCACGACAACCGCCGCTCCTTCGCGACGATCGAGGCCGAGTACTACAAGTGGACGCAGTGGATCTTCCTGCAGATCTTCAACTCCTGGTACGACTCCGAGGCCGACCGGGCCCGCCCGATCGCCGAGCTGGTCGAGCAGTTCGAGAGCGGCACGCGTGCGACTCCCGACGGCCGTGAGTGGAGTGCGCTGAGCGCCACCGAGCGCGCCGACCTGCTGAGCGAGTACCGCCTGGCGTACGCCTCCGACGCTCCCGTGAACTGGTCGCCCGGCCTGGGCACCGTCCTGGCCAACGAGGAGGTCACCGCCGACGGCCGCTCCGAGCGCGGCAACTTCCCCGTCTTCAAGGCCAAGCTGCGCCAGTGGAACATGCGCATCACCTCCTACGCCGACCGGCTGCTGAACGACCTGGACGGGCTGGACTGGCCCGAGGCCATCAAGCTGCAGCAGCGCAACTGGATCGGCCGCTCCGAGGGCGCCCGGATCGAGTTCCCGGTGGACACCGCCGGGGGCATCACCGTCTTCACCACCCGCCAGGACACCCTGTTCGGCGCGACGTACATGGTGCTGGCGCCCGAGCACGACATGGTCGAGCGGATCATTCCGGCCGCCTGGCCCGAGGGCACCCACCCGGTGTGGACCGGCGGCCACGCGAGCCCGGCCGAGGCCGTCACCGCGTACCGCAAGCAGGCCGCCGCCAAGTCCGACGTCGAGCGGCAGGCCGAGGCCAAGGACAAGACCGGCGTCTTCACCGGCGCGTACGCGACCAATCCGGTCAGCGGCGAGAAGGTCCCCGTCTTCATCGCCGACTACGTCCTGATGGGCTACGGCACCGGCGCGATCATGGCCGTACCGGCGCACGACACGCGCGACTTCGCCTTCGCGCGCGCCTTCGAGCTGCCGATGCGCTGCGTGGTCCAGCCGTCGGACGATCGCGGAACCGACCCCTCCACGTGGGACGACGCCTTCGTCTCGTACGACGCGGAACTGGTCGACTCCGCGAACGAGGAGATCTCGCTGGACGGCCTGGGCGTCGTCGAGGCCAAGGTGAGGATCACCGACTGGCTGAAGGAGCACGGCGCCGGCGAGGGCACCGTCAACTTCCGCCTGCGCGACTGGCTGTTCAGCCGTCAGCGCTACTGGGGCGAGCCGTTCCCGATCGTGTACGACGAGGACGGCGTCGCCCACCCGCTGCCCGAGTCGATGCTGCCGCTGGAGCTGCCCGAGGTCGAGGACTACTCCCCGCGCACCTTCGACCCGGAGGACGCGACCGCCCAGCCCGAGACCCCGCTGTCGCGCAACGCCGACTGGGTCAACGTCACGCTGGACCTGGGCGACGGCGCCGGTCCGCGGAAGTACCGCCGCGAGACCAACACCATGCCCAACTGGGCGGGCTCCTGCTGGTACGAGCTGCGCTACCTGGACCCGAACAACGACCGGCAACTGGTCGACCCGGCGATCGAGCAGTACTGGATGGGCCCGCGCGAGGGTCAGCCCACCGGCGGTGTCGACCTGTACGTCGGCGGCGCCGAGCACGCCGTGCTGCACCTGCTGTACGCGCGCTTCTGGTCCAAGGTGCTGCACGACCTGGGCCACATCTCCTCCGCCGAGCCGTTCCACAAGCTGTACAACCAGGGCATGATCCAGGCCTTCGTATACCGCGACAGCCGGGGCATCGCCGTCCCCGCCGCCGAGGTGGAGGAGCGCGACGGCGCGTTCTTCCACGAGGGCGAGAAGGTCAGCCGTGTTCTGGGCAAGATGGGCAAGTCCCTGAAGAACGCGGTCACGCCGGACGAGATCTGCGCCGAGTACGGTGCGGACACCCTGCGCCTGTACGAGATGGCGATGGGCCCCCTGGACGTGTCGCGCCCCTGGGACACCCGGGCGGTGGTCGGCCAGTACCGGCTGCTGCAGCGACTGTGGCGCAATGTGGTCGACGAGGAGACCGGTGGGATCACCGTCGTCGACACGGAGCCCGGCGAGGACACGCTGCGCGCCCTGCACAAGGCCATCGACGGGGTCGGCCAGGACATGGCGGGGATGCGGTTCAACACCGCCATCGCCAAGGTCACCGAGCTGAACAACCACCTGACGAAGGCCGGCGGTCCGCTGTCGCGCTCCGTCGCCGAGCGGCTGGTCCTGCTGATCGCCCCGCTGGCCCCGCACATCGCGGAGGAGCTGTGGCGGCGACTGGGCCACACCGGGTCGGTCGTGCACCAGGACTTCCCGGTGGCGGACCCGGCGTACGTGGTGGACGAGACCGTCACCTGCGTCGTCCAGATCAAGGGCAAGGTCAGGGCCCGCCTGGAGGTCTCGCCCGCCATCGCGGACGAGGAGCTGGAGGCGCTGGCCCTGGGCGACGAGGCGGTCGTCGCGGCGCTGGGCGGGGCCGGGATCCGCAAGGTGATCGTGCGCGCGCCGAAGCTGGTGAACATCGTTCCCGCGTGACGTCCCCTCGACGTCGCTCCGAGACGTTCCCCTGAACAGTGGGGGCCATCCCCTACGGGCAGGTTGGGGGTTCCGAAGGAACCCTCGGCCTGCCCGTTCCGTTTACGGTGGAGGGGCGACCGGTATCGGCGGCCGCATCGAGATATCGAGGGGCATTCATGGAAGCCGCGATCACGATCCTGGCGTTGCTCTTGGTCGCGTTCGTCGCGCTGGGTGTCTACGCGACGGTGAAGGCCGTCGGCGCGGCCAAGCGGGGCGTGGACCGCACGATCACGCAGGCCCGGCGCACCGTGGAGGACACCACGCTCCGGGCCAAGAGCTTCGGGCAGACGGGTGTCGCCGGTGAGCTGGCGCAGCTCCGGCTCGCCCTGCGCACCTCGATGCGGGCCACGCAGGACGCCCTGCACGCCGGCGTCGCCGAGGACGCGTCCCTGGCGGAGTCGGTGGCGCTGTTCCGGCGGCTGAGCGAGCACGGCCTCGAACTGGACGACGAGCTGAAGCGGCTGGAGCGCGAGCCGGACCGGGCGACGGTCGCGGGTCTGCTGCCCAAGCTGAAGGAACGCACACAGCGGATCACGCACTCGGCGGAGTCGCTGCGCTGGGCGGCGCGGGACCGGGCGCGGCAGTTCGCCGACGACGACCTGGACGCGCTGAACGCGCAGATCGACATCGAGGCCGGCGCGCTGCGGCACTGGACCGTCGAGGAGCCGTCGCAGGCCTCCGGCGCGGGGGCCTCCGCCTCGACAGCGGCCCACGGCCCCGGGACGGACTGGCCCGAGCCCGCCTCGGCGGATCCCTCGGCGGACCCCTCGGCCGGGAACAGCAGCACGGCCGACCAGGCGTGGTCCGGACCCACCCGCGAGGAGGGCCCGCAGGCGATCACCGCACCGGACCCGCGGCTGCGCACGACCTACCCCTGGCAGAAGTCCACCCGGCCGGAAACGACGAACTGACGCACACCTGGCCGTGCGACCTCGCTTGAGTGCCTATGACCCGGCCGGATACGCTCCGAAGCGGCTATGAACGATCAGAGGGCCGGGGCCGGGCTGCCGCACTCCCACCACGCCAGGTAACCTCCGGCTCATGTCCCGCCATGTCGCTATCGTCACCGATTCCACGGCCTACCTGCCGCGCCCGACGATGGAACGGCACGGCATCACCGCAGTGCCGCTGACCGTCGTCCTCGGCGACCGGGCGCTGGAGGAGGGCACGGAGATCTCGGCCCGCTCGCTCGCCCTGGCTCTGCAGAAACGCCACTCCGTGACCACGTCCCGCCCCAGCCCCGAGGTCTTCGCCGCGGCCTACCGGGCGGCGGCCGAGGACGGGGCCGACGCGGTGGTGTCCCTGCACCTGTCGTCGGAGTTCTCGGGCACGTACGACGCGGCGCTGCTCGCGGCGAAGGACGCCCCCGTTCCGGTACGGGTGGTGGACACCGGAATGGTCGCCATGGCCCTGGGGTTCTGTGCTCTGGCGGCGGCGGAGAGCGCCGAGGCGGGCGGCGGCCCGGACGATGCGGTGTCGGCTGCGGAGAAGCGGGCCGCCGGCACCTCGGCGTATTTCTATGTCGACACGCTCGACTATCTGCGCCGGGGCGGACGCATCGGCACGGCCCAGGCCCTGCTGGGATCCGCGCTGGCGGTGAAGCCGATCCTGGAGCTGGACGCGGGACGGATCGAGATGCTGGAGAAGGTGCGGACGGCTTCCAAGGCCATTGCCCGCCTGGAGGAGATCGTCGCCGAGCGGGCGGGGACGGCCCCGGTGGACATCGCCGTCCACCACCTGGCCGCCCCGGAGCGCGCGGAGCGCCTGGCCGAGCGGCTGCGCGAGCGCGTTCCCGGCCTGGTCGATCTCCACGTCAGCGAGGTCGGCGCGGTGATCGGGGCGCACACGGGGCCGGGGCTGCTCGGCGCGGTGATCTCGGTGCGGTGAAACGCGCTGCGTGGATCGCGCTGCGGAGATTCACCCCGGGGAGTGGCCGAGTTGTCCACAACTGCCGGACTGTCCACAGGAATCGAGGCTGCTCAGCGGGTTCGGGCGGATGTGCCTAACGTCGTGAGGCATGGCCCTTCGACCTCCTCGGGCGTCGGCTTCCGACGCTCTGCCCACCGCTGCCCCGTCGTCCGATTCCTCGTCCGCCCCCGTCTCCGCCCCCGCCTCCGTCCTCACCTCCTCGTCCACCGACGCTTCTACGTTCCTGGCTCCGCCCGACCCGTTGTCCGGGCGGAGGCCCGCACGGGCGCGGCACGGATCCGGCACTCGCCCGGGCGGCCGGGCGGGAGCGGGCCCCGGCGCTCGTGCCGGGGCCCGCCACGGTGGACGGCGGGCCGTGCGAGGGCGTTCCGCCCTCGCGGCGGCGGCCGCGCGTCGCCGGGCGGACGCGCTGATGGCGGGCGCCTCCGGGCCGGGGAGCGGTGCCGGACCCGCAGCTGTACGTGACAACGAACCCGTACTCGTACCCGAACCCGTACCTGAGACCGAGCCCGTACCGGTACGTGAGATCGACCCCGTACCTGTGCCGGCGTCCGACACCACGGGGGAGGCGTCCGGTGGCACGCCCGGGGTCCGCCGTCTTGCCTCGGCCGTCCGGGAGCGGCTGCCGTTGTGGGTGCGGCTCCGGTGCGGGATGGCGCCGCGCACGCCGATGGTGCTCGGGCTGGTGCTGCTCGCCGCCGTGGGCGTCGCCGCGTTTCACTTCTGGTCCGTACGCCCCCAGACCGTGACTGCGCCGGTCGCGGACGAGGCGGCCGCACCCGTGCTGCCACCGGATCCGTTACGGTCCGGCGTCCCCGATCCGGTTTCCCGTCCGTCGGCAGGGGAGCCACCGGGCGGGAGCGGGCAGATCGTCGTCGATGTGAGCGGCAAGGTGCGTCGGCCGGGGGTCCGTCGGCTTCCGGCGGGCTCGCGGGTGGCGGACGCGCTCGACGCGGCGGGCGGTGTGCGCACCGGCACGGATATGACGGGGCTCAACCGGGCGCGGGTCCTGATGGATGGCGAGCAGGTCGTCGTGGGTCTGCCGCAGGGCCCACCGGTCTCCGGGGCGGCGGCGGGTGGTGTGCGCGCCGGGGCCGGCGCGTCGGGCGGGCCCGGCCCCTCGGCACTGCTGAGCCTGAACACGGCGACCGCGGAGCAGCTCGAAACGCTGCCCGGGGTCGGGCCCGTGCTGGCCCAGCACATGATCGACTACCGCACGGAGAACAACGGATTCCGGTCCGTCGACGAGCTCCGGCAGGTCAACGGGATCGGCGACCGCCGCTTCGCCGATCTCCAGCCGCTCGTACGGCCATGAGCAGCCGGGAGGCCCGGCTCGGCCCCCGGAACGCGGGCGGTCCGGGATGCGCACCGCGTACCCCGGGAGCACCGAGGGGCTCGGGAACGCCGAACGTCTCGGTTGCGCAGGGTGACTCGCGTGCGCCGGGTGGGGGCGGCTCGTGGCGGGAGGGGCCCGCGGACCTGCGGCTCGTGCCGCCCGCTCTGGCGGTCTGGGCTGCCGCGGCGTCGACGCTGGGGCTGCCGGGGAAGTGGGTGGCCGCCGTGGCCGTCGCCTGTCTGGTTCCGGCGGTCCTTCTGCTGGTGGCGGCCGCGCGCACCTCTCGGGAGGGGAGGCCCGCCGGGCGCTCCCGGGCCGTGGCCGCCGGGGGAGCCGTCCTGCTGTGCGCGGCGGCGGGCGCGGCCGTGGCCGGGCTTCACGGGGCCGATGTGCGGCGCGGTCCCGTTCCCGGGCTGGCGGAGCAGTACGCGCGCATCGACGCCGACGTACGGGTGACCTCGGATCCCCGGACGACCCGCCCGGCGGTACGGGGCAACCACAGCACCCCGGACCTTCTCCTGATCGACGCCGAGGTCGTCGAGGTGCGGACACCGGGCGGTCCTGGTGCCCGGGTCAGGACACCGGTGCTGCTCATGGTCGCGCCGGGTGACCACCGCGCGGACTGGCAGAAGCTGCTGCCGTCCACCCGGCTCCGGCTCGGCGGCAGGCTCTCGCCTCCCGCACACGAGGGCGAACGCCTGGCGGCGGTCCTCCGGGTGGATGACGAGGGGGCGCCCCGGATCACCGGGCCCCCGACGTGGGTCCAGCGCACGGCCGGGGAGCTGCGCGCCGGGTTGCGGGAGGCGACGGACGGCCTGGACGCGGACACGCGTGCGCTGTTGCCGGGGCTGGTGGTCGGGGACACGTCCAGGGTCCCGGCCGAGCTGTACGACGCCTTCAAGGCGACTGATTTGACACACCTCTTGAGCGTTTCCGGTGCGAATCTATCGATTCTTCTCTTCCTTCTCGTCGGGCCGCCGGGGTCGGCGCTGAGCGCGGAACGGCGCGGGCTGGCACCTCTGTTGGGGCTCTCGCTGCGGGCGACCGCGGTGGCCGGCGGTGGGCTGACGCTCGCCTTCGTCATCGTGTGCCGTCCGGAACCGAGCGTGCTCCGCGCGGCAGCCTGCGGTCTCATCACGCTCCTCGCGATCGGAACGGGCCGCAGGAGGTCCCTGATTCCCGCGCTGGCGGGGGCTGTCGTCCTCCTGGTGCTCTTCGACCCCTGGCTCGCCCGGAGTTTCGGTTTCCTGCTGTCGGTGCTGGCCACCGGTGCGCTGCTGACCCTCGCGCCGCGGTGGAGCGCCGCCCTGCGGGCGCGGCGGGTGCCGGGCAGGCTCGCCGAGGTCCTGGCCGCGGCGGCGGCCGCGCAGGCCGTGTGCGCGCCCGTGGTGGTCGTCCTGGCCTCGCGGGTCAGCCTGGTGGCGGTCCCGTGCAATCTGCTGGCGGAGTTCGCGGTGGCGCCGGCGACGGTGCTCGGGTTCGCGGCCCTCGCCGTCGCCCCCGTCGCCCAGCCGGTGGCCGAGCTGCTGGCTTCGATCGCGAGCTGGCCGGTCGGGTGGATCGCCACGGTCGCCCGCGCGGGGGCGGGCCTTCCCGGGGCGGAGGCCCAGTGGCCCGGAGGGTGGTCCGGTGCGGCGCTGCTCGCCGGCCTCACGGTGGCGGCCGTGCTCCTGGCGCCGAGGCTGGTCCGCCACCCCTGGATCTGCGCGGCCGCCGGGCTGCTACTCGTGCTGGCGGTGCTGAGACCGGTTCCGCTGACCCGGATCATGACCGGATGGCCGCCGCCCGACTGGGCGTTCGCGCTCTGCGACGTGGGGCAGGGCGATGCGATGGTGCTCATGGCGGGGGAGGGCACGGGCGTGGTCGTCGACGCCGGCCCCGACCCCGGTGCGGTCGACCGGTGCCTGCGCGACCTCGCGGTGACCCGCGTCCCGCTCGTGGTCCTCACCCACTTCCACGCCGACCATGTGCGCGGGCTGCCGGGCGTGCTCCGGGGCAGGGCGGTGGGCGCGATCCAGACGACGAGCCTCGAAGAGCCCCCGGAACAAGCCGCGTTCGTGCGGCGGACAGCGGCTGCGGCGCGGGTCCCGACGGTGCGGGCCGTCGCCGGTGAGCACCGCCGGGCGGGCCCGGTCGGCTGGCGGGTCCTCTGGCCGCGCCACGGGCCCGGGGGAGCGGGGGCGGTGGAGCGGGAGCCGAACGACTCCAGTGTCACCCTGCGCGTACGGGCGGCCGGCGGGCTGACGCTGCTGCTCCTCGGCGACCTCGAACCTCCGGCCCAGCGGGAGTTGCTGCGTGGCCAGGAGGCGTCGGGGCCGGTGGACGTCCTCAAGGTGGCCCACCACGGCTCGGCCTTCCAGGACGCCGGGCTGCTCCACAGCGTACGGCCGAGGCTGGCGCTCATCTCCTGCGGCGCGGACAACCCGTACGGCCACCCCTCGGCCCGCACGGTGGGCGCCCTCAGGGCGGCCGGGGCCCGGGTCCTGCGCACCGACACCGACGGCCCGATCGCGGTGACGGGCACCGGGAAGGAGCTGCGGGCGGTGGGCCGGTCGTGACACCGCCGGAACCCGCCCCGCGCCGGTCAGGCCAGCCACTCCCCGGCGAGCATCAGATCGCGGCCGGCGATCTCGTTCGACTCGCGCCAGGCGCGCACGGTGTGGGGGGTGATGCGCATGAACACCCAGGCGGGGGCGGGCGGGTTCCATCCGAACTTCGCGACGAAGGCGTCTCTCGTCGCGGTCGGCAGGTCCGTTTGCTCCAGTACCCTCGCGTCGCCCTCGATCAGCACCACATCGCGGGTGGGGCCGAGTGTGATCCGGATCGGGCCGGCGGGAGTGACGTTGACGGCCGTCGGATTGGTCCGCCGGGTGCACATCAGCAGAGTGCCCCTGTCGTCCTCCCAGAGGAACGACAGCGGCACCAAGGTGGGCAGGCCGTCCCGGGACGCCGTGGCCACCCACGCGTCCTCGTCCTGGCGCAGGTGGTCCATAGCCTCCTGCTTGCGCTGTTCGCGGCTGCGCGGGGGATCGTAGTCGGTCATGCCCGACACGCTAGAGGACGATCACCGCACAGCACCTCGGGCAAGGGGCCTCGGGCGGGAGTCCTAGGGCGTGTTTCGAAAGTAGCGCCGTCCGCCCGGAGGGCGGGCTCGGCGGCGTCTGGTGCGTGCGATCGCAAGGCGGAGGGTCGCCCCGATACTGGATGTATCGGGGTGAACCCGACAACGCGGCGAGCGTGCGTGCCAGGCGTCGCCGAGCAGGCGGGACTTTCGAAACACGCCCTAGTGCCCTCGCGCCGGAGCGGGCGCAGACTTGGGACATGACCTCGCAGACACCCACGACATCCGGCGCCTCCGTCCCGGGACCCGACGAGGGCGTCACCGACGCGGTTGTCGACGCCTATCTCGTCCGGATAGGCGCGGACCGTCCGGTGCGGGCCGACGTCGAAGCGCTGCGCGACCTTCAGCACCGGCATCTGCTCGCCGTCCCCTTCGAGAACCTCTCGGTCCATCTGGGCGAGGACATCGTGCTGGAGGAACGGGCGCTCATGGCCAAGGTGACCGGCGGTCGCGGCGGCTTCTGCTACGAACTGAACGGCGCGTTCGGGGCGTTGCTGCGTGCGCTCGGCTTCCGTGTGACCCTGCTCCAGGCCCGGGTCTTCGGCGACGGCGGCCGTCTGGGCATTCCGTACGACCACATGGCGCTGCGGGTGGAGACCGAGGACGGCACGGGGCCCTGGCTGGCGGACGTCGGGTTCGGCGACAACGCGCTGTGGCCGCTGGCGCTCGACGACCGGGCGGATCAGGAGGACCCCCGGGGCGTGTTCCGGCTCCGTCAGGCGCCGCAGGGGGACCTGGATCTGCTGTGCGGCGGATCACGGCAGTTCCGGCTCGACCTGAGGCCGCGGACGCTGCCGGAGTTCCGGGGCGGGGCCTGGTATCACCGCACCTCGCCGGACTCGCACTTCACCCGGTCGCTGGTGTGCTCCCGGTACACGGAGACCGGGCGGGTGACACTGAGCGGACGGACCCTGGTCACCACGGTCGGCGGGGATCAGCACCATACGGAACTGGCCACGGACGAGGAGGTGCTCGCCGCCTACCGGGACCACTTCGGGGTGCGGCTCTCCCGGGTTCCCGTACGGGGTGGAGCCAGGGATCCGGACCGCCGGTGACACTGCGTACAGCTCGTCACGGATCGGCGCGGCTCGCCATACATGCGTACGGCCCATTACACCTTGTGGCAGCTCAGTACAACCCCTTCCGAGGCTCTCCGTTTGCCTCGAACGCCGCATTAGTGATCGAATGCATGCTCGTCGGCGGGCCACTGATCCGACAGAGACGTCCACCTGTCAGGGGCCCGAAGCGCGCAGCGCCCCTGGGGGTACGTAGAGATGTTCGGCCGTTGGCTGGGAAACAGAGGCCAGGCGGGTGGGCGCGGTGGGGCCCTCGCCGGATTCCAGATGCCCCGTACCGCGGGCGTGCTGAACTGCCGGGTGCTGGATCCGGTCAACGAACCGGTTCAGCAGGCCGAGTACGTCGTGACCGACAGCGCCGGCCGCAAAGTGACGGGCGGCGAGACGGACCCCTTCGGCAGTGTTCTCGCCACGGTCCCGGCGGGCGACTACCGGCTGGCGGTCACGGCCGAGGGCTTCACCCCGTTCCACGGGGCGGTGACGGTGGCCGAGGGGGCGCACGCCACCCTGGGCGATGTGACCCTCCAGGTGGCGCAGCCCCCGCAGTTGCCCGACCCCGGCGACTGGGACGTCGAGCCGAACCACTCGCAGATCGGCTTCACCGCCCGGCACATCGGGCTGGCGCGCATCCACGGCAGGTTCAACAACTTCGCCGGGGCGGTCCGGATCGCCGACCGCATGGAGGACTCCGCCATGCACGTGATCATCGACGCCGCCTCGATCGACACCAATGTGCAGATGCGCGACGACCACCTGCGCTCCGGGGACTTCCTCGACGTCGGCCGTTACCCGACGCTGGAGTTCTACAGCGAGCGCTTCGTCCACCGGGGCGGCAGCCGCTGGGGCGTCACCGGTGCGCTGACCCTGCACGGCGTCAGCCGCACGGTCACGCTGGACACCCAGTACCTCGGAATCGGCAACGGCCTGGAGGGCGAGACGCGCGCCGCCTGCCGGGCCACCACCGAACTGCACCGCGAGGACTTCACCCTCACCTGGCAGACCATGCTGGCGCGCGGGATCGCCGTGGTGGGGCCGAGCATCGTCATCGACCTGGACATCCAGATCGTTCCCAAGGGCTGAGCCGCCCGGTTCGTCCAGGGGCCGAGCCGCCCGCCCGGATCGCTCTCCGGGCTGTGCGGCCGGGCGTTACGGCTTCTCCAGCCAGCCCTCGTACTCCTCCGCGAACGCGTCGAGCGCGGCCGGGTCCAGGCGTCCGGCCGTGTCCTCCACGACCACCAGCCACTGGGCGTCCTCGGCGTCGTCCTCGCCGGCCAGCGCGTCCCGTACGAGCTGAGGCTCCTCGGCGACCCCGAAGCGGTCCGCCAGCTCCTCGGCCACCTCCTCCGCGGCGTCGCGGTCGGGCAGCACCAGTACATGTCTCACATCGCTCACCCGGGTCATTCTCCGGTACGGGCGTCCGTGCTTCGTGCCCCGGGCCGCCCCGCCCCGGATGCCGTGCCCGTCGATGCTGTCCGGGCTGTCCGGGCTGTCAGTGGGGCGTGGGATGCTGGATCGCGATGGCCACCAGGAAGAATTCCACCGACGATCCGCTCGCGCCCCTCACCCTCGCCGTGGGCCAGGAGGACCTCCTCCTGGACCGTGCGGTGCAGCAGGTGGTGGCGGCCGCCCGTGCTGCCGACGCCGACACGGACGTCCGTGATCTGGCGTCCGACCAGGTGCAGCCCGGCACGCTCGCCGAACTCACCAGTCCCTCGCTCTTCGCCGAGCGCAAGGTCGTGATCGTGCGCAACGCGCAGGACCTCTCGGCCGACACGGTCAAGGACGTCAAGGCGTATCTCGGCGCGCCGGTCGAGGAGATCACGCTCGTCCTGCTGCACGCGGGCGGCGCCAAGGGCAAAGGGCTCCTGGACGCGGCCCGCAAGGCCGGGGCACGGGAGGTCGCCTGCCCGAAGACCACCAAGCCCGCCGAGCGGCTCTCCTTCGTACGCTCGGAGTTCCGGGCGCACGGGCGGTCCGCGACGCCGGAGGCCTGCCAGGCGCTGGTCGACTCCATCGGCAGCGATCTGCGGGAGCTGGCGAGTGCGGTGTCCCAGCTGATCGCGGACGTCGAGGGCACGATCGACGAGGCGGTCGTCGGGCGCTATTACACCGGGCGGGCGGAAGCCTCGTCGTTCACCGTCGCCGACCGGGCGGTCGAGGGGCGCGCGGCGGAGGCGCTGGAGGCGCTGCGGTGGTCGCTGTCGACCGGGGTCCCGCCCGTCCTGATCACCAGTGCGCTGGCGCAGGGTGTGCGGGCGATCGGGAAGCTGTCCTCGGCCCGGGGCGGGCGGCCGGCCGATCTGGCCCGGGAGCTGGGTATGCCGCCGTGGAAGATCGACCGGGTGCGGCAGCAGATGCGGGGGTGGACGCCGGACGGGGTCGCGGTGGCCCTGCGGGCGGTGGCGGCGGCGGACGCGGGGGTGAAGGGCGGAGGGGACGATCCCGAGTACGCCCTGGAGAAGGCCGTCGTCGTCGTCGCCCGGGCCGCGAGGGCGGGGCGGTAGGGGGTCTCCGGTTCGCCGCCGGGCGCGGGGCCCTGTGGTGACCGGTTCCGTCCTCAAGCGCCGGACGGGCTGGGATGGTGCACGTCCTCGTGCGAGTGCCGGTTCCGTCCTCAAACCCCGGATGGGCTGGGGGCGCCCCGGGGCGGGCTGGGGGTACCCCCGGACCGGGCCGGGGGTACCCCGGACCGTGCTGAGGGTGTCCCCCGACGGGGCCGGTGGGTTCCCCACGTGCGGAAGCCCCGGAGCGCTGATCTGGGGAGATCAGTGCCCGGGGCTTCCGGTAACGCTCTGGGTGCGCCGCACCCGCGTGGCGAACGCAGGTTCGGTGTGCGGCGCGGGGTGCCGGTCAGGGGCGGGAGAGAGGGCCCGTCTGGTCCGTTCCGGCGGTCACATCAGTGAGCTTCGGGAAGAAGCTCAGGCCTGCAGGGAGGCAACCTTGGACGCCAGCGCCGACTTCTTGTTGGCGGCGGCGTTCTTGTGGATGACACCCTTCGAGACAGCCTTGTCGAGCTGACGGGAAGCGTCGCGGACGGCCGTGGTGGCCTTCTCGACGTCACCGGCAACGACGGCCTCGCGGGCCTTGCGGATCGCGGTCTTGAGCGACGACTTGACGGCCTTGTTGCGCAGGCGCGCCTTCTCGTTGGTCTTGTTCCGCTTGATCTGGGACTTGATGTTCGCCACGAAAGAGCCTTTTCAGGTTCGTTGGATCTTCTAGGTGAGCCCCGCCGCTCGTATGAGCCACGAGGCACAGCTGTCCACGGTAGCAGTCACCCTCCGACCGGCCCAAACCGGTCGCTGCCCCGCAGGCGTGGGACGATGGAGCCTACGTATCGATCCGACCGACCCGACATCGACCCGAGACACGGCGTTCGGCGTCTCAAGAATCAGGACCCTGCGTGCCCGCGACTCCTTCCAACGTGCCCGAGCCGAGCCGTACCGACCCGGCGCTGATCCGCAATTTCTGCATCATCGCGCACATCGACCACGGCAAGTCGACCCTCGCCGACCGGATGCTTCAGCTGACCGGAGTGGTCGACCAGCGGCAGATGCGTGCTCAGTACCTCGACCGGATGGACATCGAGCGCGAGCGCGGCATCACCATCAAGTCCCAGGCGGTCCGGCTGCCCTGGGCCCCGAACACGGGTGAGGACACGGGCACCACCCATATCCTCAACATGATCGACACCCCGGGCCACGTGGACTTCACCTACGAGGTCTCCCGTTCGCTCGCGGCCTGCGAGGGCACGGTCCTGCTGGTCGACGCCGCGCAGGGCATCGAGGCCCAGACGCTGGCCAACCTCTATCTCGCGATGGAGAACGACCTCACCATCGTCCCGGTGCTCAACAAGATCGACCTCCCCGCCGCGCAGCCGGAGAAGTTCTCCGAGGAGCTGGCCAACCTCATCGGCTGCCAGCCCGAGGACGTGCTCAAGGTCTCGGCGAAGACCGGCATCGGCGTGGACGCGCTGCTCGACCGGGTCGTGCGGGACGTGCCGGCCCCGATCGGCGTCGCGGACGCTCCCGCCCGCGCGATGATCTTCGACTCGGTCTACGACTCGTACCGCGGTGTCGTCACCTACGTCCGTGTCGTCGACGGCCAGCTCAACAAGCGCGAGCGCATCCGGATGATGTCGACCGGCGCCACCCACGAGCTGCTGGAGATCGGGGTGTCCTCCCCGGAGATGACCCCGGCCGACGGCATCGGCGTGGGCGAGGTCGGCTACATCATCACCGGGGTGAAGGACGTCCGGCAGTCCAAGGTCGGTGACACCATCACCTCCCTGCAGAACGGGGCGACCGAGGCGCTGGGCGGCTACAAGGACCCGAAGCCGATGGTGTTCTCGGGGCTGTACCCGCTGGACGGCTCGGACTACCCGGACCTGCGCGAGGCGCTGGACAAGCTCCAGCTCAACGACGCCGCCCTGGTCTACGAGCCGGAGACCTCCGCCGCGCTCGGCTTCGGTTTCCGCGTCGGCTTCCTCGGACTGCTCCACCTGGACGTGGTCCGTGAGCGGCTGGAGCGCGAGTTCGGCCTCGATCTGATCGCCACCGCCCCCAACGTGGTCTACCGCGTCGAGATGGAGGACGGCACCGAGCACATCGTCACCAACCCGAGCGAGTTCCCCGAGGGCAAGATCGACAAGGTGCACGAGCCGGTCGTCCGCGCCACGGTGCTGGCCCCGAGCGAGTTCATCGGCGCGATCATGGAGCTGTGCCAGAACCGGCGCGGCACCCTGCTCGGCATGGACTACCTCTCCGAGGACCGGGTCGAGATCCGCTACACCCTGCCGCTCGCGGAGATCGTCTTCGACTTCTTCGACCAGCTGAAGTCCAAGACCCGGGGTTACGCCTCCCTCGACTACGAGCCCACCGGCGAGCAGTCGGCCCAGCTCGTCAAGGTCGACATCCTGCTGCACGGCGACAAGGTGGACGCGTTCTCCGCGGTCACCCACAAGGACAAGGCGTACGCGTACGGCGTCCGGCTCGTCGCCAAGCTCCAGAAGCTCATCCCCCGGCAGAACTTCGAGGTGCCGATCCAGGCGGCCATCGGCGCCCGGGTCATCGCCCGTGAGACCGTCCGCGCCATCCGCAAGGACGTCCTCGCCAAGTGCTACGGCGGTGACATCTCCCGTAAGCGGAAGCTGCTGGAGAAGCAGAAGGAGGGCAAGAAGCGGATGAAGATGGTCGGCAACGTGGAGGTTCCGCAGGACGCCTTCATCTCCGTCCTGTCGACCGACGAGTCCGCGGGTGAGAGCAAGGGCAAGAAGTAGTCCGCTCCCCGTCCGTTCTCCATCAGCTCTCCAGGGGCCCCCATGCGGCAGTACCGGCGTGGGGGCCCTTTCGTTATGAAAGCCGCGGTCCGTTGCCTCTTACGTGACGGACAAGTGCGCTCTACTCTGATCACGACTCGATGGTTACTGGTCAGTTAAACAAGCCCGAACGAGCAGGTTGCGCGGTAGCGCGAGACCAGCGGGCAGCAGGACGAGAGCAGCAGGACGAGAGCAGCAGGCACGTAGGACGACAGCAGCAAGTCGCCGTATCAAAGAAGCCGGTCGTAGCAATGCCGCAGGCCCGGAGGACGTCGTGAGCGACACACAGACCTTGATCGATAACCGGCCGCCCTCCGTGGCGGCCCTCTTCATCGACCGCGTGGCGGCGACCCCGGACGGGGAGGCGTACCGCTATCCGGTGCCGTCGGCCTCGGGCGCGGGTCCCGACGACTGGAAGTCGCTGAGCTGGGGCCAGGCATCGGAGCGGGTCTACGCGATCGCCGCCGGGCTGATCGCGCTCGGCGTGCGGCCCGAGGAGCGGGTCGCGCTCTGCTCGGCCACCCGGGTGGAATGGATCCTCATCGACCTCGGGGTGATGTGCGCGGGCGCCGCGACCACGACGATCTACCCCTCCACGAACGCCGAGGAGTCCGCGTTCATCCTCGCCGACTCCGAGAGCCGGATCCTCATCGCGGAGAACGCCGAGCAGCTGGCCAAGGCCCGGGAGACCCGCGCCGACCTGCCGGACCTCGCCCATGTCGTGGTCATCGACCCGGCCGGCGTCGAGCCCGCGGCGGGCGACCCCGAGGGCTGGCTCGTCACCCTCGCCGAGCTGGAGGCCCAGGGCGCCGAGCTCCTCGCCAAGACCCCGGACGCGGTCACCGAGCGGGTCGCCGCGATCACCGCCGACCAGCTCGCCACCCTCATCTACACCTCGGGCACCACCGGCCGCCCCAAGGGCGTACGGCTGCCGCACGACAACTGGTCGTACATGGCCAAGGCCACCGTCTCGACCGGGCTGATCAACGCCGACGACGTGCAGTACCTCTGGCTGCCGCTCGCCCACGTCTTCGGCAAGGTCCTCACCTCCGGGCAGATCGAGGTCGGCCACGTCACCGCGGTCGACGGCCGCATCGACAAGATCATCGAGAACCTGCCGGTCGTCCAGCCGACCTACATGGCCGCCGTGCCCCGGATCTTCGAGAAGGTCTACAACGGGGTCGCCTCGAAGGCCCGCGCGGGCGGCGGGGCCAAGTACAAGATCTTCCAGTGGGCGGCCGGGGTCGCCCGCGAGTACGCCAAGGTCTCCCAGGACAACTTCCGCCGCACCGGCAGGGCGTCCGTCCCCTTCGCGCTCGGCGCCAAGCACAAGGTCGCCGACGCCCTCGTCTTCTCCAAGATCCGTGAGGCCTTCGGCGGCCGGCTGCGCGCCTGCGTCTCCGGCTCCGCCGCCCTCGCCCCGGACATCGGCTACTTCTTCGCGGGCGCCGGCGTCCACATCCTGGAGGGCTACGGCCTCACCGAGACCAGCGCCGCCTCCTTCGTCAACCCGGGCGAGGCCTACCGCACCGGCACCGTCGGCAAGCCGCTCCCCGGCACCGAGGTGCGCATCGCCGACGACGGCGAGATCCTGCTGCGCGGCCCCGGTGTCATGGAGGGCTACCACAAGCTGCCCGACAAGACCGAGGAGGTCCTGGAGTCGGACGGCTGGATCCACACCGGGGACATCGGCGAGCTGTCGGCCGACGGATACCTGCGCATCACCGACCGCAAGAAGGACCTGATCAAGACGTCCGGTGGCAAGTACGTCGCCCCGGCCGAGGTCGAGGGCCAGTTCAAGGCGGTCTGCCCGTTCGTCTCGAACATCCTGGTGCACGGCGCGGACCGTAACTTCTGCACCGCGCTCATCGCGCTCGACGGCCCCACCCTCCTCGGCTGGGCCGCCGAGAACGGCATGGAGGGCAAGTCGTACGCGGAGGTCGTCGCCGCCCCGCAGACCGTCGAGCTGATCGACGGGTACGTCAAGCGCCTCAACGAGGGCCTCCAGCGCTGGCAGACCATCAAGAAGTTCCGCCTCCTGCCGCGTGACCTGGACGTCGAGCACGGCGAGCTGACTCCCAGCCTCAAGCTGAAGCGGCCGGTCGTCGAGCGGGAGTACCGCGGGCTCATCGACGAGATGTACGCGGGCTCGCGCGAGGCCTGAGTCACGCGGCCGGCGCGACCGCACCCGACCACCGCTGCGAACGTGGTCGAGTTGCGGTCGCGCCGGCCTCAGTCGGACCGGCCCCGCAGGACCCTGGCGAGCGCCACCACCAGCAGTCCGGCGCAGGGGATCACCAGCAGCCCGGTGCGCAGACCGGCCGCGTCGGCGACCTGACCGACGACCGGCGGGGACAGCAGGAAGCCCAGGCGCATGAGCCAGGAGACGATCGTCAGACCCGATCCGGGCTTGAGGCCGGGCAGGGCGTCGGCTTCGTGCATCGCCGCGGGCACCAGCGTCGCCACCCCGAATCCGGCCAGGGCGAAGCCCAGGATGGTTCCGGGCAGCGTCGGCACCGCCAGGGCGAGGCCCATGCCGACCGCGGTGATCAGGCCGCCGGTCCGGGCCACGGCACGCTGACCGAAGCGGTCGACGAGGCGGTCCCCGATGATGCGCCCGATGAACTGGGCGCCCACCAGGGCGATGAAGCCCCAGGCGGCGAGCGCCGCGGAGGTGTGCAGGGAGTCCGTCAGGTAGAGGGCGGCCCAGGAGTTGCCCGCGTCCTCGACGAGCGTGCCGGCCGTGGCGATCAGGACGAGCGCCGCCAGCACGAGTCCGACGCGCGAGGCGCCGACCGCTCCCTCGGCGCTCCGCGGTTGCGGGCCGGTCTCCTCCGGTTCGTTGTCCGGGCCGGGCAGGCAGAAGCGCCATGCGGTCGCGGCGGCGAGCACGAGGACGATCGCCGAGATCGTGAGATGGACGCCGAGCGACAGTCCCAGCGACATCGCTCCGGCGGCCATCAGCCCTCCCGTGACGGCGCCGATGGACCAGATCGCGTGGAACGAGTTCAGGATGGAGCGGCCGTAGAGCCGCTGCACCCGTAGACCGTGCGCGTTCTGTGCGACATCCGTCAGTGCGTCCATGGCTCCGGCCAGGAACAACGCGCCCGCGAACAGCACGGCTGACGGGGCGAGGCCGGCGGCCAGGAGCCCCATCGCCGTCAGCAGGGTGCCGAGGACCGCGACCTGCGCCGAGCCGACGCGGCGGATGAGCACCCCCGCCGCGAGGCCGGCCGCGATGGCGCCCGCCGGGAAGGCGGCGACCGCCAGTCCGTAGGCGCCGTTCCCGATCGCCAGATCCTCCTTGATCTGCGGATACCTCGGCAGCAGGTTGGCGAACAGGGCCCCGTTGGTGAAGAACAGAACGGCTACGGCGGTCCGCGCGTTCCGCCCGGCGCGGAGAGGCTGTGCCTCGGTGTCGACGGTCATGCGGAGGACCCTAACCCCCGAGCGTACGAACGTACACTCCCATGGGGAAGAAATCCCGACCGGGTGGTAAGTATTGCGTCCGGCGGCCGACGGCCACCGCGCCGCGTCCCCGGGTGAGCGTTCGGTTAGGCTGGCCTTCCTTGGTGGGGGCCGGGGGTGTGCGGGGCCGGGTTCCGGCACCGCAGGTGAAGAAACCGGCGGACCGAACGGACACCGGCAGGGCGCAGGTGAGAGGCCGCGACCGGACTCGCGCGCCTCGTGCGCCCGGCGGGGCGGGACCGCTCACGAGGATGACGGAGAACGCGGGTTCGGGCCCGCGTGCGAGGTGGGGCACTGTGGATGGGATCGCGCTCGCGGCCGGGGCCCTGTACGTCATCGTCCTGCTCCGCGCCGGAGGGACGTTCGCCGTCGGGTGGCTCGCGGGAGCCGGGGTCCGGCGCGGCAGGTTCGTGAAGCTGACCTCCTCGGAGAAGTTCCGGCGCGCCGAGCGCGCCATCCAGCGGTGGGGCGCGCCGGTCGTGGCCGTCTCCTTCCTGACGGTCGGGTTCCAGACCGCCGTCAACTTCCTCGCGGGCAGCATGCGCATGCCGTTGTCGCGCTACCTCCCCGCGCTGTTCGTGGGCGGAGCGGCCTGGGCGCTGATCTACGCGACCGCGGGGCTCGGCGTGCTGGAGGTCCTGGGAAGGCTCTTCGCCGAGCGGACGGTCTTCGGGGTGTCCGCCGTGGCGGTGCTCCTGCTCGCGGTGTGCGCGGTGGTGGTCCACCGCAGAAGAAGGGCGGCACCGTCCTCCGACGACACCGTCTCCGACGGCACGGCTGCCGACGCTTCATAGATCCGGCCGACGGAGGCCTGGTGGCCTGAAGGCGTAAAGGCCTGAAGGTCTGGTGGTCTGGAAGTCTCACCTTCGATCCGGCTCCGGCCCTCGCGGTGGTGCCTTTTCCGAAGCCTTGCGTTCGAATCTGCTCGATTTTCTGCCCACTTCGGTAACTCGGTGCTTATGGATGCGGCCGGTCTGTCACTCTGTCGGTGTCGTCGGACCGGAGGAGCCGCACCGTGGTGCCCATTCCCTTGCAGCGGGACACCGTGCAGCGTGCCGGCACCACCCGTGCCGGGCACGCGCACGGACCGCGCCCGGCCAGCCGCACCAGCCTGCCCGGCATCCCGCTCGCCCCGTCCGCCGCCCGCCGGTTCGTGCGGGCCGCGCTCGCCGAGTGGACCGGGATCGGGGTGCCCGCGGCCGTGGGCTTCAGCGACCGGCTGGCCGACGACGCCGTGACGGTCGCCAACGAGCTGGTCACCAACGCCGTGGTGCACGCCGGGACCACCGTCGACCTGGTCCTCAGGCTGGAGGAGGAGGGCGGCGACGAGCCGTCCGCCGCCCTCGTCCTGGAGGTCACCGACCACCACCCGGCCCGCCCGGTGAGCGGCGACGAGCCCGGCACGGGCCCCGGACCGGCCGGGACGCGCCCGGGGGAGCTGCCCGACCCCGCCGAGTACGGCCGGGGCCTCCAGGTCGTCGCCACTCTCGCCGACTCCTGGGGCATCACCTACCGCACCGGCCTCAAGACCGTCTGGGCCCGCCTCCCCGTCGACGACTGGAGCGTCCCGCCCGCCCCGCCCGACGGCGAGGCCCTCAGACGCGGCCTGCGCGCCGCCGAGATCCTCGCCCCCGCGCCCAGGCGCACCGAGCGCGACGACGCGGTCTGGGACAGCCGGGGCGCCCCGGCCTTCCTCGCCGAGGCCTCCGACCTGCTCGCCGGGCAGCTCGACGAGGACCTGGTGGCCGCCATAGCGGGCCAGCTCCTGGTGCCCCGGCTGGCGGACTGGTGCGCGATCTGGCTGGAGGCCGAGGGCGGCGGACCGGCCGCCGAACCCCGGCTCGCCCGGGTCTGGCACAGCGACGAGACCGACACCGAGCCCCTGCGCGCCGCCCTGGAGAGGGAGCCCCTCCGCCTCCCGGCAGGCGTCGGCTCCGGGCCCGTCCCCGTCCCCGTGCCCTGGTCCGCCCACCCCGCGGAGGAGGGCCGGGCGGACACTCCCGCGCCGCCCCCGCACCCCGGCGGCCGGGACGGGGCCGCGCTCGCCTTCCGGATCACCGCGGGCGGCCGGGCGCTCGGCACCGTCCTGGTCGGCCGCGAGGGCGTGGCCCAGGTGCCGGAGGCGGTCGCCTCGCTGATCGAGGACTTCGTCCGCCGCCTCGGCCTCGCCGTCGGCGCGGCCCGCGCCTACACCCGGCAGGCCACCATCAGCCGGATCCTCCAGCGCGGCCTGCTCCCCAGCAAGGTCGCCGAGATCCCGGGCGTCACCAGCGCCCTCGTCTACGAACCGAGCGACGACGGGGTGGTCGGCGGTGACTTCTACGACATCTTCCCGTGCCCCGGCGACCGCTGGTGCTTCGTCCTCGGCGACGTCCAGGGCTCAGGACCCGAGGCCGCCGTCGTCACCGGCCTCGCCCGCCCCTGGCTGCGGCTGCTCTCCCGCGAGGGCTTCGGCGTCGGGGAGGTCCTGGACCGGCTGAACCGGCTGCTCCTCGACGACGCCATGGAGGCCGCCGAGGCCGCCGCCCTGATGGTCGCCGCCGCCGGGGGCCAGCAGCTCCACGACGGCACCCAGTCACGGTTCCTCTCCCTGCTGTACGGGGAGGTCGTGCCGCTCCCCGACGGCGGGGTCCGCTGCACGGTGGCCAGCGCCGGGCACCCGCTGCCGCTGCTGCTGCGCCCCGACGGCTCCGTACGCCCGGCCGCCGAGCCCCAGGTGCTGCTCGGAGTCGTCGAGGACGTGGCGTACGAGAGCCAGGTCTTCGACCTCGCGCCCGGCGACACGCTGCTCTGCGTCACGGACGGGGTGACCGAGCGCCGGTCGGGCGCGCTGATGTTCGACGACGGGGACGGGCTGGCCCGGGTGCTGGCCGGGTGCGCGGGGCTGCCCGCCGAGGCGACGGCCGAGCGGATCCGGCGGGCCGTCCACGAGTTCGCCGAGCAGCCCCCGGACGACGACGTGGCCCTGCTGGTGCTGCACGCGGACTGAACGGGCCGGCGGGCGGGAAGCCGTCCGGTCCGGAAGACCGTCCGGTCCGGAAGACCGTCCGGTCCGAGGAGCCGCCCGGTCCGGGAAGCTCCCGCGGCGAGCGACAATGGTCGGTATGCCTTCCGTACTGCCCGATGGTGAGCCCGTGCCCGACGACGGGGCGCTGCCCCGCCACGCCCTGGAAGGCGCAGCCGACCGCCCGCTCGGCTTCTACCTGCACGTCCCCTACTGCGCCACCCGCTGCGGCTACTGCGACTTCAACACCTACACCGCCACCGAGCTGCGCGGCTCCGGCGGGGCGCTGGCCTCCCGCGACAACTACGCCGCCCACCTGATCGAGGAGGTCCGCCAGGCCCGCAAGGTCCTCGGCGACGACCCCCGTCCCGTGCGCACGGTCTTCGTCGGCGGCGGCACGCCCACCCTGCTGCCCGCCGCCGACCTCGTACGCATGCTGGCGGCGATCAGGGACGAGTTCGGGCTCGCGGACGACGCGGAGATCACCACCGAGGCCAATCCGGAGTCCGTCGACCCGGCCTACCTCGCCGCGCTCCGCGAGGGCGGCTTCAACCGGGTCTCCTTCGGCATGCAGAGCGCCAAGCAGCACGTCCTGAAGATCCTGGACCGCACGCACACCCCCGGCCGCCCCGAGGCCTGTGTCGCCGAGGCCCGTGCGGCGGGCTTCGACCACGTCAACCTCGACCTGATCTACGGCACCCCCGGCGAGTCCGACGACGACTGGCGGGCCACGCTGGACGCCGCGATCGGCGCGGGCCCCGACCACGTCTCCGCGTACGCCCTGATCGTCGAGGAGGGCACCCAGCTCGCCCGCCGCATCCGGCGCGGCGAGATCCCGATGACCGACGACGACGCGCACGCCGACCGCTACCTCATCGCGGACGAGGCGTTCGCCGCCGCCGGCTTCGACTGGTACGAGGTCTCCAACTGGGCCACCACCGAGGCGGGCCGCTGCCTGCACAACGAGCTGTACTGGCGCGGCGCCGACTGGTGGGGCGCGGGCCCCGGCGCCCACAGCCACGTCGGCGGGGTCCGCTGGTGGAACGTGAAGCACCCCGGCGCGTACGCCCAGGCGCTCTCCGAGGGCCGCTCACCCGGCGCGGGCCGCGAGGTCCTCGGCCAGGAGGACCGCCGGGTCGAGCGCATCCTGCTGGAGCTGCGGCTGCGCGAGGGCTGCCCGCTCTCCCTCCTGAAACCCGACGGCCTCGCCGCCTCCCGCCGGGCGCTGACGGACGGGCTGCTGGACCCGGAGCCGTACGGGAAGGGCCGCGCGGTCCTCACCCTGCGCGGACGGCTCCTGGCCGACGCCGTCGTGCGCGACCTGGTCGACTGACCTCGGCCGGCCCCGTCACGGCCGGCAGTCGTCGGCGGTCAGCGGAGGCGCGACCCCGGCCGGCTTGCCGCAGACCAGGGCCCGCTCGGCGCTCGGCCCGGGGCGGACCACCTTGACGATGTTGAGGCCGTGCACGTTGTCGGAGACCGAGGACCTGGCCCGGCTGAACGAGATCGTCCCGGTCGGCATGTTGTTGAGGTCCACCGTGTGCAGCGTCGCCCAGGTCTCCGCGGCGCTCCGGCGCCGGTCGCCGCGGGCCGCCGCGTCGTACAGGGCGGCCGTCGCGCTGTAGGAGATGACGGTCTGCCCGCTGGCGAACAGATCGTCCTCGTACGCCGGCCCTCCCGACGCCAGCTCGATGACCTCACCCTCGGGGTGCAGCGCACGGAGCGTGCGATACGCGTCCCCGTAGAAACCGAGGTTCTTCCCCCGGTCCAGCGGGGCGAGCGAGCTGTGGTAGAGCGTGACGTTGGCCGCGATCGACGTGCTGTCGTCGAACGTCCCCTTCGTCAGATCGTCCCCGGTGAACACCGTCATCCGCCGGTCCGAGCAGCCGGTGGTCTCCGACAGGCCCCGCATCAGCGTCGGCACGTCCTCGACCCGCCCCGCGAAGTACAGCGCGTCGGGGACCCGCTCGGCCCGGCAGATGGACGTCAGCGGGGCGTTCAGGCTCGCCCCGCCCACCAGGTCGTACGTCACGTCCTTGCCCAGGCCGAAGCCCGCGTCCTTCAGCATCTTCCGGCCCGCGTCCCGCTGCTCGATGGTGTACCGGTCCAGGTCACCGTTGACGTCCTCGCGCGACAGCACGATCCCGTGCGGGCGGTCGAGCTTCTTCGCGATCTGCCGGGCGACCAGCCCCAGCACATGCGTCTGCTCCTCGTCCGTGGCCGCGAGGCCGAAGTAGTTGGGGAGCTCCCGGGGCAGGTCGCTGCTGGAGTTCGTCGTGTTCACCAGCGGCAGCCCGGCCTCGCGCAGCAGCTTCGTCGCCTTCTCGCTCTCCTGGGTGTTGCGGCCGAGACCGACCACCCCGACCACCGACCGATCCCGCCGGGCCACGTCGATGATCTTCCGTACGGCGATGAGCTGCCGCAGCATGTCCTCGCCGCCGTTGGCGGTCAGCACCCGCAGCTTCACCGAGCGGCGCACGGTCTTGTTCACGGCCCGCTGCTGGAGATAGACGCCGGTCAGCTCCTCCAGGCCCTTGCGGGTCGCCTCCCGGTCCCTGCCCGTCGCGGTGAGCGGCCCGGCGTACACGACCGTCACGTACGCGTCGTCCGCCGCGATGTCGTCGTTCTCCTCCCGTATCGCCTGCTCGATCCGCTCGAAGGTGATGCCCTTCCCCGCCCCGTTCAGCTCCAGGCCGTTGCCCCGCGCGAAGAGCACCTCGGGCGCGGTCGCCACCCCCACGCACTCCCGGTCGTCCCCCTCGCCGTCCCAGATCGCGTCCGTGTTGCGGTCGGTCAGCGGCCCGTGGCAGTACGTGTCGCGCCAGTGCCCGGCCCACAGGAACGCCCCCAGCAGACTGCCCACCACGAGCACGGCGATGCTCGCCCGCGACATCACCCACCACGCCCAGGTCCGCCGCACCCGGTGGGTGACGAGCTGCGCGTGCGCGTGCTCGTGGGTCAGCTTCTCGGTGGACAGCGGCAGCAGGAGCACCCACGCCAGGGTCGCCGCCGCCACCGGCGACTGGCCCAGGCTCAGATCGTCGACCCAGCGCTCGTAGCGGGCCCGCGCCCCGGAGGAACCGGTCGTCGCACCGGGACCCGGCCGCTCCGGGGGCAGCGGCGGGGTGTGCCGCATGATCTCGGGGGCCTGGAGCGAGGCGAGCAGCAGCAGCGGATCCACCTCGCTGCGCCGCGACCGTACGCTGTTGATCGCGTTGATCAGCAGGATGCCGCCGTTGTCCTGCGTGGCCCGGGGCAGGAACACCACCGGCGGGACCGTGCGCTTGCTGCGCCGCCAGTCCAGGGAGTGCGGGCGGTAGTTGTGCCGCAGGTCCTCCAGCAGCGCCTGCACCCGCAGCTCCAGATGGAACTGGCGCGCGTACTCGTCGCCCGCCCCCGCGTCCGCCACCCGCTCCGCGACCGCCGCCGCCCGAGCCCGGATCACCCGCCACGAACCGCTCGGCGACAGCCACGACCAGCCGTCCGACGGATAGCCGGTGCTGGACGCGGCCAGGGACGAGGTGGTGGCGAACCACCGGCTGGCCCGGCGCAGCCACAGCAGCGGCGGCGCGGCCCGGCTCGCCAGACCCACCACGGCGAGCCCGATCAGCGCGACGGCCGCCACCAGGGCCGTCAGCAGCCAGTCGATCTCCCCGAGCAACACGCTGAGCAGGGCGATGAAGAGCGCGCCGACGAACGTCTCGGGCCGCACCGACTGCCGCAGCGAGGCCCACCGGGTGCCCCCGCGAGGGCGGCCGGACCGCCAGCGCAGCCGGCTCAGCTGCTCCAGAATCCTTTCCTCGCGCACCTCGGAGGTGTTCCCGTCGGACTGCTCGACCACCGTCGCGGTGGCCTGCTCGATCGCCCCGAGCAGCCGGGAGCGGGGAAAGGCGAAGGTCTTGTACTGGGTGTTCTCGCGGGTCTCCCACGGCTTCTCGGAGAGCGTGCGCACCATGTCGAGCGCCGCCTCGTACGGGGTCGCCCCCTCGCCGTCCAGCAGCCGCACCGGAACCCGGCGCAACTCGTTGGCCCGGTGCACCTGGTGCACGAGCTGCTCCACCCGCGCGTCGATCTCCGGTCCGGCCCCGGCGTCCGCCGCCTGGACCACCACGAGCGGCATCACCGGCCGGTTGACCCGGTACCGGTCGATCAGCTGCTGTATGAGGTGGAAGACGGCCGAGGCCGCCTCGTTGTCCGCACTGTCCCGCCAGACCTCGCGCGCCATCGGCCGCTGCCCTTCCCCCGTGAGCCGTCCGGCTCGTGAACCGCCTGCCCGTTCTCCCCCTTCACTATCCGATGGTGCGTGTGGGGCGCAGGCATTCATAGGGATCGGTACGAGATCCTCTTCAACAGTCCCGCAACAGGCCGGAGCCGGACCGGAATCAGGCCCCGGACATCAGTCCGGAAGGGTGACGAAGTCGATCAATTCCTCTACTCTGCCCAGGAGTTGGGGCTCAAGGTCCTTGTAGCTGCGGACCTTGGACAGGATGTGCTGCCAGGCCGCCCCCGTGTTCTCCGGCCACCCCAGCGCCCGGCACACGCCCGTCTTCCAGTCCTGCCCCCTCGGCACCACCGGCCAGGCGTCGATCCCCACCGAGGACGGCTTCACCGCCTCCCACACGTCGATGTACGGGTGGCCCACCACCAGCACGTGCGCGCCGGTCACCCGCTCGGCGATCCGGGACTCCTTGGAGCCGGGCACCAGATGGTCCACCAGCACCCCCAGCCGGGCGTCGGGCCCCGGCGCGAAGTCGCCGACGATCGCCGGAAGGTCGTCCACGCCCTCCAGGTACTCCACGACCACGCCCTCGATACGCAGGTCGTCGCCCCACACCCGCTCCACCAGCTCCGCGTCGTGCCGGCCCTCCACATAGATCCGCCCGGCCCGCGCCACCCGGGCCCGCGCCCCGGGCACCGCCACCGAACCGGAGGCCGTACGGGTGGGGCGCACCGGGCCGCCGGGCCCCGGGCGCACCAGCGTGACGACCTTGCCCTCCAGCAGGAAGCCGCGCGGCTCCATCGGGAACACCCGGTGCTTGCCGAAGCGGTCCTCCAGGGTCACCGTCGGCCCCTGGGCCGTCTTCTCGCAGCGGATCACCGCCCCGCAGAAGCCGGTGGAGACCTCCTCCACGACCAGATCGGGCTCGGCGGGCACCTCGGGCACGGGGGCGGACCTCTTCCACGGCGGGGTCAGGTCCGGCTGGTAGCTGCGCATGGCACGACGATATTCGCCGTAACCGCGTCAGGGCTCATCCCACGTCGAGTCCGGCGTTGAGGTCCGCGTCGGCTCCCACGCCGGCCCCCACGTCGAGGCGCACGTCTCCCGCGTCGAGGCGCACGTCGAAGCGCTCCGCCAGCGACGCCCGCTGCGCCCGCACGAACGCCGCGTCCACCACCGCCCCGTGCCCCGGCACGTAACGAGCGCCCTCGCCGCCGAGCGCCAGCAGCCTCTCCAGCGCGGCCGGCCAGCGCGAGGTGATCGCGTCCCGGCCCGCCTGCGGCTCGCCCGACTCCTCGACCAGATCGCCGCAGAACACCACCGGAGGCTCGCCCGCCGTGCCCGGCACCAGCGCCGCGAGGTCATGGCCGCTGTGCCCGGGGCCCACGTTCGCCAGCAGCACCTGACGGCCGCCGCCGAGGTCGAGCGTCCAGTCGCCGCACACCTCGTGGTGCGGGACCACCAGCGTGTCCGCCGACCGGGCCGCCTCCTCCTCCGGCACCCCGTGGCGCACCGCCGAGGCG
The DNA here is from genome assembly GCF_041435495.1 of Streptomyces sp. NBC_01116. Lineage (NCBI taxonomy): Bacteria > Bacillati > Actinomycetota > Actinomycetes > Kitasatosporales > Streptomycetaceae > Streptomyces > Streptomyces sp. NBC_01116. The sequence continues at coordinate 2,543,257 of NZ_CP108644.1, read as the reverse complement.
CACAGGCTCTCCGCCCCGCCGCGCAGCAGGGCCGCGACACCCACCGCCCCGTACACCTGGGCCCCGGCGAACGCGGCGGTGCCCAGCACATGGTCGAAGTGCGGATGGCTCAGTGCGATATGTGTCACCCTCCGCCCGAGCAGCGCCTCGGCCTGCCGCCGCAGCTCGACCCCCTCGCGCAGCGTGGCGCCGGTGTCGTACAGCAGCGCGCCGTCCTCACCGGCGACCAGCGCGGCGGTGGCGTCCCAGCCGGGCAGGCGCCGCCTGCCGATACCGTTGCCCAACCGCTCCCAGCCGAAGTCTTCCCAAGCGACGTCCATACGACGACGCTAGCGGCAACGACCTGCGCGGTCTCGTGGAGGCGTGGCCGGTCGCCCTTGCCCCCGCCCCACCCCACCCCCGTACACTGACCGCGGGGGATTGCTGGCACTCGAACGCACCGAGTGCCAGACAGACACCGAGAGACACCGCTGGAGGTGTGCGCGATGCTCAGCGAACGCAGACTCGAAGTGCTGCGCGCCATCGTCCAGGACTATGTCGGCACCGAGGAGCCCGTCGGCTCCAAGGCGCTGACCGAGCGGCACCGGCTGGGGGTCTCCCCGGCCACCGTCCGCAACGACATGGCGGTGCTGGAGGACGAGGGCTTCATCGCCCAGCCGCACACGAGCGCGGGACGCATCCCGACCGACAAGGGCTACCGCCTCTTCGTCGACAAGCTCGCGGGCGTCAAGCCGCTGTCCTCGCCCGAGCGCCGGGCCATCCAGAACTTCATGGACGGCGCGGTCGACCTCGACGACGTGGTCGGCCGGACGGTGCGGCTGCTCGCGCAGCTGACCCGGCAGGTCGCCGTCGTGCAGTACCCCTCGCTGACCCGCTCGACGGTGCGGCACGTGGAACTGCTGGCGCTCGCCCCCGCCCGGCTGATGCTCGTCCTGATCACGGACACCGGCCGGGTCGAACAGCGTATGATCGACTGCCCTGCGCCGTTCGGCGAGGCATCGCTCGCGGATCTGCGGGCCCGGCTCAACAGCCGGGTCGTCGGACGCCGCTTCGCGGATGTCCCGCAGCTGGTGCAGGAGCTGCCGGAATCCTTCGACAGCGAGGACCGGGGGACGGTTTCCACGGTCCTTTCCACCCTCCTCGAAACCCTGGTCGAGGAGACGGAGGAGCGGCTGATGATCGGCGGCACCTCCAACCTCACCCGCTTCGGACACGACTTCCCGGTGATGATCCGGCCGGTGCTGGAAGCACTGGAGGAACAGGTCGTCCTGCTGAAGCTGCTCGGTGAGGCAACGGACTCCGGCATGACCGTACGGATCGGGCACGAGAACGCCCACGAGGGGCTCAACTCCACGTCCGTCGTCGCGGTCGGCTACGGTTCGGGCGACGAGGCAGTCGCCAAACTCGGCGTGGTCGGACCGACCCGCATGGACTACCCCGGAACGATGGGAGCGGTACGCGCAGTGGCACGTTACGTCGGACAGATCCTGGCGGAGTCGTAAGTGGCCACGGACTACTACGCCGTACTCGGCGTGCGCCGCGACGCATCTCAGGACGAGATCAAGAAGGCATTCCGTCGGCTCGCCCGCGAGCTGCACCCGGATGTCAACCCGGACCCGAAGACCCAGGAGCGGTTCAAGGAGATCAACGCCGCTTACGAGGTGCTCTCGGACCCGCAGAAGAAGCAGGTCTACGACCTCGGCGGCGACCCCCTCTCCGCCAGTGGCGGCGGCGGTGGCGCGGGCGGTTTCGGAGCCGGCGGCTTCGGCAACTTCTCCGACATCATGGACGCGTTCTTCGGCAACGCCGCGCAGCGCGGGCCCCGTTCGCGGACCCGGCGGGGCCAGGACGCCATGATCCGGCTGGAGATCGACCTCAACGAGGCGGCCTTCGGCACCACCAAGGACATCCAGGTCGACACGGCCGTCGTCTGCAACACCTGCAGCGGCGAGGGCGCGGCCCCCGGCACGTCCGCCCAGACCTGTGACATGTGCCGCGGCCGCGGCGAGGTCTCGCAGGTCACCCGGTCCTTCCTGGGCCAGGTCATGACCTCGCGGCCCTGCCCGCAGTGCCAGGGATTCGGCACGGTCGTGCCCACCCCGTGCCCGGAGTGCGCCGGCGACGGCCGCATCCGCTCGCGGCGCACCCTGACCGTGAAGATCCCCGCGGGCGTCGACAACGGCACCCGTATCCAGCTCGCGGGCGAGGGCGAGGTCGGCCCCGGCGGCGGCCCGCCCGGCGATCTGTACGTGGAGATCCACGAGCTGCCGCACGCCGTGTTCCAGCGGCGCGGCGACGATCTGCACTGCACGGTCACCATCCCCATGACGGCCGCGGCCCTGGGCACCAAGTGCCCGCTGGAGACGCTGGACGGCCTGGAGGAGATCGACATCCGGCCCGGCACCCAGTCCGGCCAGTCCGTGCCGCTGCACGGGCGCGGCATCACCCATCTGCGAGGTGGCGGCCGGGGCGACCTGATCGTGCACGTCGAGGTGATGACCCCCTCCAAGCTCGACGCCGAACAGGAACGGCTGCTGCGGGAGCTCTCCAAGCTGCGTGGCGAGGAGCGTCCCCTGGGCCAGTTTCAGCCAGGTCAGCAGGGGCTCTTCTCCCGGTTGAAGGACGCCTTCAACGGCCGCTGAACCCGCTTTTCGCCTTTCACCGCACCGCCCGCCGGTTCCGAACCGGCGGGCGGTGCGGCGTACGGCGGCAGAACCGGTCACGGCATCGGCTGGCTGATTCGGCCCCGTTGGGCGGGACGTGGCACGATGCGGTCATGTCCTCCGAGTTGACCGATCTCTGCCGGTATCCGATCGTGCAGGCCCCCATGGCGGGCGGCACGTCCGGACCTCAGCTCGCCGGGGCCGTCGCCGAAGCGGGCGGGCTCGGATTCCTGGCCGCCGGATACAAAACGGCGGACGGGATGTACAACGAGATCAAACAGCTGCGCAGGCTCACCGGCGGGCCGTTCGGCGTCAACCTCTTCATGCCGCAGCCCGCGCTCGGCGACCCCAGCGCCGTCGAGGTCTACCGCCACCAGCTCGCCGGCGAGGCCGCCTGGTACGAGACCCCGCTCGGCGACCCGGACAGCAGCGGCGACGACGGCTACGAGGCGAAGGTCGCGATCCTGCTGGAGGACCCCGTTCCGGTGGTCTCCTTCACCTTCGGCTGCCCGACCCGCGACACCCTGGACGCCTTCGCCCGGGCCGGGACGCACACCATCGTCACGGTCACCTCCGCCGAGGAGGCCCAGAGCGCCCAGTGGGCGGGCGCCGACACCGTCTGCGTCCAGGGCGTCGAGGCGGGCGGCCACCAGTCCACCCACCGCGACGACCCGCAGCTCGACCAGACCGGCACCGGGCTGCTCTCCCTCGTCGCCCAGGTCCGCGAGACCGTGCAGATCCCGATCGTCGCGGCCGGCGGCCTGATGCGCGGCGCGCAGATCGCCGCCGTCCTCGCGGCGGGCGCCGACGCCGCCCAGCTCGGCACCGCCTTCCTGGTCTGCCCCGAGTCCGGGGCGCACGCGCTGCACAAGCAGGCCCTGACCAACCCGCTGTTCGTCCGCACCGAGCTGACCCGCGCCTTCTCGGGGCGGCCCGCCCGCGGCCTGGTCAACCGCTTCGTCCGCGAACACGGCCCCTACGCCCCCGCCGCCTACCCCCAGGTCCACTACGTCACCAGCGGGCTGCGCCGGGCCGCAGCCAAGGCCGGGGACGCCCAGGGCATGGCCCTGTGGGCCGGACAGGGCCACCGGATGGCCCGGGAACTGCCCGCGGGCGAGCTGATCGAGCTGCTCGCCGCCGAACTGGAGGCCGCCCGGTCGGCCCTGAGCATGAGGAGCCCCCGGTGACCGCACCGGTCTTCGTCGTCGAACGGATGCCCACCGGGCCGGAGTTCGTCCTGGACGGCCCCGAGGGACGGCACGCCGTCTCCGTGAAGCGGCTCCACCCCGGCGAGGACGTCGTCCTCACCGACGGGCTCGGCCACTGGGCGGAGGGCGTCGTGCGGGCGGCCGAGGGCAAGGACCGGCTCACGGTCACCGGCCTCGGCAGCGTCCACGAGGAGCCCGCGCCCGTCCCGCGGATCACCGTCGTCCAGGCGCTCCCCAAGGGCGACCGCGGCGAGCTGGCCGTCGAGACGATGACCGAGACCGGCGTCGACGCGATCGTGCCCTGGCAGGCGGCCCGCTGCATCACCCAGTGGAAGGGCGAGCGCGGTGCCAAGGCCCTGTCGAAGTGGCGCGGCACGGCGCGGGAGGCGGGCAAGCAGTCCCGCCGGGTCCGCTTCCCCGAGGTGGCCGAGGCCATGACGACCAAGCAGGTCGCCGCGCTGCTCGCCGCCGCCGACTTCGCCGGCGTCCTCCACGAGGACCGCGACCACGACAGCACCCCCCTCGCCACCGCCGCACTCCCCGCCGAGGGCACGATCGTGCTCGTCGTCGGACCGGAGGGCGGCGTCTCCCCGCAGGAGCTGGCCGCCTTCGCCGAGGCGGGCGCCCGCCCCTACCGGCTCGGCCGCAGCGTGCTGCGCACCTCCACCGCCGGGACGGCGGCGACCGCGCTGCTGCTGGGGCGCACGGGGCGCTGGGGCTGAACAGGGCCCGGCGGGCCGGGGATAGCATGCCCCTGTACCGATCACCCGATCACCTGTACCGACTCACCAGCGAACGAGGAGGCCCGGCCATGGCGGGAGAGCCGCAGTCCGACTGCCTGTTCTGCAAGATCGTCTCGGGAGAGATCCCGGCGACCATCGTCCGCGAGAGCGAGACCACCGTCGCCTTCCGCGACATCAACCCGCAGGCCCCGACCCACGTCCTGGTGATCCCGAAGGTCCACTACCCGGACGCCGCCTCGCTCGCCGCCGCCGAACCGCTCGTCGCGGCGGACGTGCTGCGCGAGGCCGGAGAGGTCGCCGCCGAGGAGAAGGTCGACGGCAGCGGCTACCGGATCATCCTCAACACGGGCTCCGGGGCGGGCCAGACCGTCTTCCACGCCCACGCACACGTCCTGGGCGGCCGCGGCCTCCAGTGGCCCCCCGGATAACGGAGCGCCCCGACCATGTCCGTACGCGAGCTGGTGGTGCTCGGCACCGCCAGCCAGGTCCCCACCCGGCACCGCAACCACAACGGCTATCTGCTGCGCTGGGACGGCGAGGGCATCCTCCTCGACCCCGGCGAGGGCACCCAGCGCCAGATGCTGCGGGCCGGGGTCGCCGCGCACGACATCCACCGGATCTGCGTCACCCACTTCCACGGCGACCACTCCCTCGGGCTCGCCGGGGTCATCCAGCGGATCAACCTCGACCAGGTGCCGCACCCGGTGACCGCGCACTATCCGGCGAGCGGGCAGCACTTCTTCGACCGGCTGCGGTACGCCACCGCCTACCGCGAGACCGTCGAGCTGAACCAGGCCCCGGTCGCCGGGCCCGGCGGAGTCCTCGCCACCACCCCGGCGTACACCCTGGACAGCAGGAAGCTCTCGCACCCCGTCGAGTCGTACGGCTACCGCCTCACCGAGCCCGACACCCGGCGCATGCTGCCCGCCCTGCTGAAGGAGCACGGCATCGCCGGACCGGACGTGGGCCGCCTCCAGCGTGACGGCGTCCTCGGCGGCGTCACGCTGGAGCAGGTCTCCGAGGAGCGGCGCGGCCAGCGGTTCGCGTTCGTCATGGACACCCGGCTCTGCGACGGGGTGTACGCGCTCGCCGAGGGCTGCGACCTGCTGGTCATCGAGTCGACCTTCCTCGACGAGGACGAGAAGCTGGCCGTCGACCACGGGCACCTGACCGCCGGACAGGCCGCCCGGGTGGCGAAGGAATCGGGTGTCCGCCACCTCGTCCTCACCCACTTCTCCCAGCGCTACGGCGACCCGGAGCTCTTCGCGACCCAGGCCCGCGCCGCCGGATTCGACGGCGAACTCACCGTCGCCCAGGACCTGATCCGGGTCCCGGTCCCCACCCGGCACCACTGATCCCCACCCGGCACCACGGAACCGACCCGTCCTCCCCGCTTTCCCATCAGCACCACCGTTTGCGAGACACCGTGCACCTCCCCAAGGCAGAACTCCACCTCCACATCGAAGGCACCCTCGAACCCGAGCTGGCCTTCGCCCTCGCGGAGCGCAACGGAGTGGCCCTGCCCTACGCCACCACCGACGAACTGCGCGCCGCCTACGAGTTCGAGGACCTCCAGTCCTTCCTCGACCTGTACTACGCGCTGATGGCCGTCCTGCGCACCGAGGACGACTTCGCCGAACTCGTCGACGCCTACCTCGCCCGCGCCGCCGCCCAGGGCGTCCGGCACGCCGAGATCTTCTTCGACCCGCAGGCCCACACCGCCCGGGGCGTCCCGATCGGCACCGTCATCGAGGGGATCGGCCGGGCGCTGGAGCGCAGCGAGGAGAAGCACGGCGTCTCCACCCAGCTGATCATGTGCTTCCTGCGCGACCTGTCCGCCGAATCGGCCCTCGGCACCCTGGACGCGGCCAAGCCGTATCTGCACCGGATCAGCGCGATCGGCCTCGACTCCGCCGAGGTCGGCCACCCGCCCGCCAAGTTCCGCGAGGTGTACGAGGCGGCCACCGCCCTCGGCCTGCGCAAGGTGGCCCACGCGGGCGAGGAGGGCCCGCCGGAGTACATCAGGGAGGCCCTGGACGTCCTCGGCGTCGAACGCGTCGACCACGGGCTGCGCTGCCTGGAGGACCCGGAGCTGGTGGAGCGGCTGGTCGCCGACCGGGTGCCGCTCACGCTCTGCCCGCTGTCGAACGTGCGGCTGCGCACGGTCGACACCCTCGCGGACCACCCGCTGCCGGCGATGCTGGCCGCCGGACTCCACTGCACGGTGAACTCCGACGACCCCGCCTACTTCGGCGGATACGCCGGGGACAACTTCGACGCCGTCCGCGACGCGCTCGCCCTGGAGCCGGAGCAACTGCGCACCCTCGCCCGCAACTCCTTCGAGGCGGCCTTCCTCGACCACGACGAGGAGCGCCGGGCGCGCTACCTGTCCGAGGTCGAGGCCTACGCGTTCGACTGACCTGAACCGCCGTCCGGACCGGCCGTCCGGATCCCGCTGCGCACCAGCCGCCTGCGCCGCAGGGCCGGGACCCGCAGCTCCGTGACGGCCTGCTCCGGCGAGCCGAGCTTCGGCACCGCACCGGGCAGGCTCCCGGTGGTGGCGGCGAGCAGGGCGGCCGGGGCGCCACCGCGACGGCGCACCGAACCGGGCACCAGCGGACGGCCGCCGGTGTGCAGCGCCACGGCGGTCACCGGGGCGGCGACCAGCAGGGTGGCCGCCCCCAGGATCAGCCCCATCGCGGGATAGCCGGCCTCCGAGGAGAGCACGCTGCCCAGCAGCGGACCGCAGGCCACCCCCACGGAGGAGGCCGAGCCCGCCAGCACCGCCCAGCGGCCGCGCACGTCCAGGGAGGCTGCCAGCCCGATGAGGTAGGAGAGGACCACCGGGTAGAAGGTGTTCCACACGATCTCCCCGGTCGCGAACGATCCGAGGTCCCGGGCCGATGAGCTGAGCACGATGCTCCCCGCGATCACCACGGTCCCCAGCCCGATCGGCACCGCCCGGCCGAGCCGCGCGCCGAGCAGACCCGCACCCGTCACACCGAGCAGCCCCGCTCCGAGCGCGGCGGCGAACACCGCGCCGACGGTGACCTCGGACAGCCCCACCTGCACCACGCCGATGCGGCTGCTCACTCCCCACAGCGCGTTCTGCGCCATGGACCAGACGAGCATGCCGCCCGCCAGGACGAGCCCGGAGCGGCGGTGCGGAAGCCGGCCGATGATCGGCGAGGCGGTCTCCTCGGCCGTCGTCGCACCGCCGAGCCGGGCGGTCGCGGGCCAGACGAGCAGGGCGACCAGGGCGATCGCGGCGAACGGAAGCCGGTGGCCGCCGCCCAGGTGGGGGATCGTCAGATAGAGGACGCCCGCGGTGGCGGACACGGTGAGCAGCCCGAGCGACGACGTCCGGTGCGGGTCGCGCCGGGCGGCGATCCCGGCCGCGGCGACCGCCGTCGCCGTGCCGGACCCGAAGCCGCCGACCACCACGCAGAGCACCACCAGCGGTACGGACCCGGCGAGCGCGGCGGACCCGTAACCGATCGCGGCCAGCACCAGCCCGACGCGGGCGGGGGTGCGCGGCCCGTACCGCTCGACCCGGCCGGCCAGGGAGAAGCCGGCGCTGGCCGAGCTGAGGAGCAGGGCGCTGCCGACCAGGCCCGCCTGGGCGGGACTCAGCCCCAGCTGGGCGCTGAGCCGGCCGACGATCGTGGGGAGCAGGTAGGAGGCGAGGTAACCGGCGGTGAACACGGCCACCAGGGGCCACGCGGCACCAGGGCGCGAGGACATGGGCGTTCCTGAAGACATGCCTGAGCAGGCAGAGGGAGGGGAGGGAGGGGGTGGAGCGAGGGCGGAGCGGTGGAGCAGGGCACGGCGAAGCGAACGGGGGCATGCGAAGGCATGCGGGTACGACGGGGATTTACAGCGGATTGCTGGGATATGCGGCTCTCGTCGGAGAAGACCCCGAAGGTGCTCGCGGGGCAATTTGTATCAAGCGCCTCCGGCTCCCCGAAAGCCGCCTCGCTGTGATCTGGGCCACTTATGCGTTTATGCAGGAAAACCCGGGGTATTAGCGCATGTTTATGCAGGTCAGGCGTGCTGCGAACACATGGCCGCAGACACTGCGTTCCCCTGGGCGTATCGGGCAGACTGGCCGCACCTCACACGGTCCGGATCCCGCCGAGATCCGCCGCACGACCCCGGGAGCGCACGGTGAGCACAGACACTCCGGGCATCGACCCGCTACAGGCGCTGCGCGCCCCCCGGGATCCCGCCTGCGACGTCTTCCTGACGGGCCCGGTCTTCCTCGACATCATCTTCACCGGCCTGGACAGCGCCCCCGTGCGCGGGACCGAGTCCTGGGCCCGGGGCATGGGATCCAGCCCCGGCGGCGTCGCCAACATGGCCACCGCCCTCGCCCGCCTCGGCCTGCACACCTCCCTCGCCGCCGCCTTCGGTGACGACCACTACGGGGAGTACTGCTGGGACGCCCTCGAACAGGGCGAGGGTATCGACCTGTCGATGTCCCACACCGTCCCCGGCTGGCACTCCCCGGTCACCGTCTCCATGGCGTACGAGGGCGAGCGCACGATGGTCTCGCACGGCCACGAGGCACCCGCCCCCACCGGAACCGCAGCCCCCGCCCATGCCCCCGCCCATGCCCCCGCACCCGCCCCGGCCTTCCCGCACTGCCCGCCGCGCGCCCGCGCCGCCGTCGCCTCGCTCGCCCCGGGCCGGAGCGAGCCCTGGGTGGCCACCGCCGCCCGCAACGGAGCGCTGATCTTCGCCGACGTCGGCTGGGACGAGACCGGCCGCTGGGACCTGGACGCCCTGCCCGACCTGGCGCACTGCGAGGCGTTCCTGCCCAACGCCGAGGAGGCGATGCGCTACACCCGCACGGACTGCCCGCGCGCCGCCGCCCACGCGCTCGCCGAACGGGTCCCGCTCGCCGTGGTGACCCTGGGCGCCGAGGGCGCGTACGCGGTGGACGGCCGCACCGGGGCCGCCGCGGCCGTGCCCGCCATCGAGGTGGAGGCGCTCGACCCCACCGGCGCCGGGGACGTCTTCGTCGCCGGTTTCGTGACCGGCACCCTCGCCGACTGGCCGCTCGCCGACCGCCTCGCCTTCGCCGGGCTCACCGCCGCCCTCTCGGTCCAGGAGTTCGGCGGCTCGCTCTCCGCGCCCGGCTGGACCGAGGTCGCCGCCTGGTGGCAGCTGATCCGCACCTGCGACCGCCAGGACCCGGCCGCCCTGGAGCGCTACGCCTTCCTGGACGACCTCCTGCCCGCCTCGGCCCGCGCCTGGCCGCTGCGGCGCGCGGTGCCCACGATCGGCTTCCGCCAGTGAGCGGACGCCGGCCCGGGTCGCACACACGGGCGGTAAAGCACTCTGCGTTGTCACCGCCAGGTCGTAGGCTTGGATGTCCAGAGGTTGTCGAGCAGCGAGAACCCTGCAACGGGAGGTATGCGCAGGCCCGAGGGCCGGCCCATGACTCAGACACCCACACAGCCGCAGGCGCGTGCCCAGATCAGGATCCCGGCCGCACACCCCATGGTGATGCTCCTGGGATCGGGTGACTCGCTGTTGCGCGTGATCGAAGAGGCTTTCCCGGCGGCCGACATCCATGTCCGGGGCAACGAGATCAGTGCCACGGGCGAGGCAGCCGATGTCGCTCTCATCCAACGCCTGTTCGACGAGATGATGCTCGTGCTCCGCACCGGAGCGCCGATGACGGAGGACGCAGTGGAACGGTCGATCGCCATGCTCAGGGCGGCCGGCAACGGGCAGGGAGATCCTCAGGGCGAGACGCCCGCCGAGGTGCTCACGCAGAACATCCTCTCCAACCGCGGCCGCACCATCCGCCCCAAGACGCTCAACCAGAAGCGGTACGTCGACGCGATCGACCAGCACACGATCGTGTTCGGCATCGGTCCCGCCGGTACGGGCAAGACCTACCTCGCCATGGCCAAGGCCGTCCAGGCCCTCCAGTCCAAGCAGGTCAGCCGGATCATCCTGACCCGGCCCGCGGTCGAGGCGGGGGAGCGGCTCGGCTTCCTGCCGGGCACCCTGTTCGACAAGATCGACCCGTATCTGCGCCCGCTCTACGACGCCCTGCACGACATGCTCGACCCCGACTCGATCCCGCGGCTGATGGCGGCGGGCACGATCGAGGTCGCGCCACTGGCGTACATGCGTGGTCGCACGCTCAATGACGCGTTCATCATCCTCGACGAGGCGCAGAACACCAGCGCCGAGCAGATGAAGATGTTCCTCACCCGCCTCGGCTTCGACTCCAAGATCGTCATCACCGGTGACGTCACCCAGGTCGACCTGCCGAGCGGCACCAAGAGCGGGCTGCGGCAGGTCCAGGACATCCTGGAGGGCCTGGACGACGTGCACTTCTCCCGGCTCACCTCCCAGGATGTCGTCCGGCACAAGCTCGTCGGCCGTATCGTCGACGCGTACGAGAAGTACGACAGCCGAAACGGTCAGCAGGACGGTCAGGCGGAAGGCCGCGAAGACGGCCGACGCGACCGCCGAAAAGGGAAGTAGTCGCAGCGCACCATGTCGATCGACGTCAACAACGAGTCCGGAACCGAGGTCGACGAGCAGGCGATCCTCGACATCGCCCGCTACGCACTGGCCCGGATGCGGATCCACCCGCTGTCCGAGCTCTCGGTGATCGTGGTGGACACCGACGCCATGGAGCAGCTGCACATCCAGTGGATGGACCTCCCCGGCCCGACCGATGTCATGTCCTTCCCGATGGACGAGCTGCGTCCGCCGGCCAAGGACGACGAGGAGCCCCCGCAGGGGCTCCTCGGTGACATCGTGCTCTGCCCGGAGGTCGCGAAGAAGCAGGGCGAAGAGGCCCCGACGCAGCACTCCATGGACGAGGAGCTCCAGCTCCTGACCGTCCACGGAGTGCTGCACCTGCTGGGGTACGACCACGAGGAGCCGGACGAGAAGGCCGAGATGTTCGGTCTCCAGGCCGCCATCGTGGACGGCTGGCGCGGGGAGCACGGGCTCACCGGCGCGTCTCCCGCCCCCACCGTCTCGTGAGCGCGCCCCTGGTCATCGGGGCCGTGCTGCTGGTCGTCGTCGGCTGGCTGGCCGCCTGCGCGGAGGCCGGCATCGCCCGCACCTCCAGCTTCCGGGCGGACGAGGCGGTCCGCTCCGGCCGGCGCGGCAGCGCGAAGCTGGCGCAGATCGCGGCCGACCCGACCCGCTATCTCAACGTGGCCCTGCTGGTGCGGGTCGCCTGCGAGATGTCGGCCGGCGTCCTCGTCACCTACGCCTGCCTCCAGGAACTGCCCGAGACCTGGGAGGCGCTGGCCGTCGCGATGGGCGTGATGGTGCTCGTCAGCTACGTCGCCATCGGCGTCTCCCCGCGCACCATCGGCCGCCAGCACCCGCTGAACACGGCCACGGCCTCGGCGTACGTCCTGCTGCCGCTGGCCAGGGTCATGGGGCCGATCCCGCAGCTGCTGATCCTCGTCGGCAACGCGCTGACCCCGGGCAAGGGGTTCCGCAAGGGCCCGTTCGCCAGCGAGGCCGAGCTGCGCGCCATGGTCGACCTCGCGGAGGCGGAGTCGCTCATCGAGGACGACGAGCGCCGCATGGTGCACTCCGTCTTCGAGCTGGGCGACACCCTGGTCCGCGAGGTCATGGTGCCGCGCACCGACCTCGTCTCCATCGAGCGTTACAAGACGATCCGGCAGGCCCTCACCCTCGCCCTGCGCTCCGGCTTCTCCCGGATCCCGGTCACCGGCGAGAACGAGGACGACGTCGTCGGGATCGTCTATCTGAAGGACCTGGTCCGCAAGACGCACATCAACCGCGAGTCCGAGGCCGACCCCGTCTCCACCGCGATGCGCCCCGCCGCCTTCGTCCCCGACACCAAGAACGCCGGGGACCTGCTGCGGGAGATGCAGCAGGACCGCAGCCACGTCGCGGTCGTCATCGACGAGTACGGCGGCACCGCGGGCATCGTCACCATCGAGGACATCCTGGAGGAGATCGTCGGGGAGATCACCGACGAGTACGACCGGGAGCTGCCGCCCGTCCAGGAGCTGGAACACGGCTGCTACCGGGTCACCGCCCGGCTCGACATCGGGGACCTCGGCGACCTCTTCGGCCTCGACGAGTACGACGACGAGGACGTGGAGACCGTCGGCGGCCTGCTCGCCAAGGCGCTCGGCCGGGTCCCGATCGCCGGAGCGTCCGCGCCCGTCGAGCTGCCCGACGGCCGTAGGCTCCGGCTCACCGCGGAATCCCCCGCGGGCCGCCGGAACAAGATCGTCACGGTGCTCGTGGAGCCGGAGCACCAGGAGACCGAGGAGAAGGAAGCGGAATGACGCCGGAGCGGCTGCGGGCCTTCTGCCTGGAGTTCAACGCGAGCGCGGAGGAGTTCCCGTTCGGCCCGGAGACCTCCGTCTTCAAGGTGCTGGGCAAGATGTTCGCCCTCACCGCGCTGGACGGACGGCCGCTGACCGTCAACCTCAAGTGCGATCCCGACGAGGCGATCCGGCTGCGCGGGACGCACCCCGCGATCGTGCCCGGCTGGCACATGAACAAGCGCCACTGGAACACGGTCACCGTCTCCGGCGTCCCGGACCGGATGCTGCGCGAGCTGGTCGAGGACTCCTACGACCTGGTGGTCGCCGGACTCCCGAAGGCGGAGCGGCTGCGGCTGGACCGCCCGTAGAAGACGTGCGTACGGGAACGGGCCCGCCTCCCCTCGTGGGGGCGGGCCCGTCCTCGCGCTCGGCTCAGCTCCGCCGCAGTCCCGCCGCCACCGCCGCGCCCGCCGCCAGCAGGACGGCCCCCGCGACCGCGACCACCGTCCGTACGCCGTCGAACAGGGTGTCCTGCGTCGTGGCCAGCACGCCCAGCAGCGGGATGCCGACCGTGAGGCCGACCTGCTGGGTCGTGGTCACCAGACCGGTCGCCAGGCCCTGCTCCTCGTTCGGGACGCCGGACGTCACGGTCAGCCCGTACGAGATGATCGCGCCCAGGTGGAACATGCTGGCCAGCGACACCGCGGCCGTCGCCAGCAGCACCCCCGCGTCCGACCCCAGGCCCAGCAGCGCGCCGATGAACAGCCCCTGCCCGAGCAGCGACAGCGCCAGGGTCCGGCGGGCGCCGATCCGGCCGATCAGCTTCGGCGCGTACATCCCCGCCACCACCGACAGCACGCCCTGCACTCCGAAGACCAGACCGGTGGAGAAGGGCGAGAGGTCCAGGACCTCCTGGAGGTACAGGGTCAGGACGAAGACGACGGTGCTCATCATCGAGAAGGTCACCAGGCCGCCCAGGTTGCCGAACGCCACCGTCCGCCGCCGCAGCATCGGCAGCGACACCAACGGGGCCGCCGAGCGGGACTCCACCACGACGAACGCCGAGAGCAGCGCGACGCCGAGGACCAGGGTGACCAGGACGTCCACGCCGCCGAAGCCGCGCTCCGCCGCCGTCGACAGCGCGTAGATCAGCGCCAGCAGACCGCCGGTGACGCTTACCGCGCCCGGCACGTCCAGCCGCGGCCGGTCCTGCGTGCGCGACTCGGCCAGGACCCTCGGGGCCGGCACCAGCACCACGACCGAGGCCACCGCCAGCAGGCCCATCGTGGAGCGCCAGCCCAGCGTCTCGGTCAGCACACCGCCCGCGACCATGCCCACCGTGAAACCGAGCGACATCAGCGTTCCGCTGATCCCGAGCGCCCGGTCGCGCAGCGGCCCCTCGGGGAACGTGGTCGTCAGCAGGGACATCCCGGTCGGCACGATGACCGCCGCCCCCAGGCCCTGGAGCGCCCGCCCGGCGAGGAAGGAGGCCGGGTCCCGGGCCAGGGTCGCCAGCAGGGACGAGGCGCCGAAGAGGGCGAGCCCGATGAGGAACAGCCGGCGCCGCCCGTACAGATCGGCGATCCTCCCGAAGAGCAGCAGGAAGCCCCCGGACGGCAGCGCGAACGCGGTGACGGCCCACTGGAGGCCCGTGGTGCTCAGCCCGAGGTCCTTGCCGAGCACCGGCAGCGCCACGTTCAGCACGGAGAAGTCCAGGGCCACCATGAACTGGGCGGCGCACAGCACGAAGAGGACCAGCCGGGCCCGGCCGGAGAGCCGGGGCGGACCGGCCTCGGGGAGCGCGGGGGACGGCGGAGGGACCGGGGGAGCGGGAGCAGCGGCAGAGGGGGAAGGGGATTCGATCGCCATGCGTCCCACCCTGCGGCGGCCGGAATAACCGTGGGGAGCGGGAACTTATCCTGTTGCCCGCACCACCAGGCAGGCGCATTCACGGACACCAGGGGGAGTACGTGGCCACAGCGGCCCAGCAGGCGACGGACGACACGAAAGCCCACCGCCTCGCCGAACTGCGCGCGTTCCTCAGGAGCCGCCGGGCCCGCGTCACCCCGGACGAGGCCGGACTGCCGGGCGGCGCCCGCCGCCGCACCCCGGGGCTGCGCCGCGAGGAGGTCGCCGTCCTCGCCGGGGTGGGCGTCTCCTGGTACCAGTGGCTGGAGCAGGGCCGCGACATCACCGTCTCCCCGCAGGTGCTGGACTCCGTCGCCCGGGTGCTGCGCCTGAGCAGCGCGGAGCGCCGCCATCTGTACGCGCTGGCCGGGCTGAACCCGCCGCCGCCCGAGGTCGATCCGGCCGACGCCGACATGTGCGAGGGGCTGACCAGGCTCATCGACGCCTGGATGCCCTATCCGGCCCACATCATGGACCGGTACTGGAACACCGTTCTGTACAACGAGGCCGCCGCCTCGGTGCTCGGCATGCGCCCGGGCATCCGGCAGAACTGCCTCGTCGCCTTCTTCACCGACCCCGTCTACCGCACCCGCACCGGGGCGAGTTGGGACGCGCTTGCCCCCCAGGTGGTGGCGCAGTTCCGGGCGGCCTGCTCGGAGGCGCCCGAGGACGAGGGTTTCCGGGCCGTCGTCGAGGAGGCGAAGGCGGCCAGCCCCCTCTTCGCCGAGCTGTACGAGCGGCGCGACATCGCCCCGGCGGGACAGAACCGCAAGGAGGTCGAGCACCCGGTGGTCGGCCGCCTGTCCCTGGAGGCCACCCAGCTGCGGGTGCCCGCCCGGCCGGACCTGGCGATCGTGCTCCACACCCCGCTGCCCGGCACCGGATGCGAGGCCAGGCTCCAGTGGCTCGCCTCGCCCGAGGGGCGGCGCGGCTCGTTCTACCCGGTGCCGGGGTGACCGGCTCCGGACGGCCGGAGGCTCCCGGCACTCCCGGGGCCGGGGTGACCTGCGCGGGCCCGCCGCCCGCTTCGTATGCTCGTGCCATGACCGACACCACGGAGCTCGACGCCGAGGACCGCAAGATCGTCACCCTGGCGCGCAGCGCCCGTGCCCGCAACGGGGTGCCCGAGGGCGCCGCCGTACGCGACGAGACGGGACGCACGTATGTCGCGGGCACGGTGGCGCTGGATTCGCTGAAGCTCAGCGCCCTCCAGACCGCCGTCGCCATGGCGGTGGCCAGCGGCGCGACCTCGCTGGAGGCGGCGGCGGTCGTCTCCGCCGCCGAGACGCCCTCGGACGACGACCGGGCCGCGGTGCGGGACCTCGGCGGACCGGACACCCCGGTGCTGCTCGCGGGCCCGGACGGCACGCTGCGGGTCCGCGTCACGGCGGGCTGAGCGGGGCGTGTGACGGCGGCCGATCCGGCGTGCGACGGCGGGCCGAGCGAGCCGCCTGATGCCGCGCGGCGGCGGGCCGGACAGGGAACGCCGCCCGGCCCGCCGATCATGCCATCATCTGATGGGCCATCAGTCGCCGCATTTCGTCTGCATTGACTTCTTTTTCGCCCGGGTCATCAATGGCCCCCTGCCGGTACGGAAGAGCCGCCGTACCGCTTTCCGCAGGAGGGCACCGAATTCATGCGACCGACCATGCGAAGATCCACCGAACCGCGGCGCCGCTGGGCCGCCGCCCTGGGCATCACCGCACTCGTCGTCACCGGGGGAGGGCTGCTCGGAGGTCCGGCGCAGGCCGCCGCGACGGCCTCCGTCGAGGTGGACTTCCCCACCCACTGCATCCCGCCGCCCATCGCGGGCATCCCGCCCATCGACGGCACCACGACCGCGAAGATCACCGTCGACGACACGACCCCGCAGGTCGGCGACACCGTCACCGTCACCTACACCGTGGTCGCGCCCGCCGCCAGCAACCCGGTCGACCTGGCCCTGCCCGCCGACATCATGACGCCGACCGGGAAGGTCACCCTCGGCGGCGCGCAGAGCGGCGGCGTCACCGTCGCGGGGCCGAAGAAGAACCCCCCGGTCCCCGGCAAGGGCGCCTTCCCGTCGTTCTCCATGACGGGCACGTTCACCGTCACCGCACCCGGCGCGATCACCCTGTCGCCCGGCGACTACAACATCCACACCAGCTACATCATGGAGCTGGACACCCCCTGCACGGTGACGGGCCCGCCCGCCCCCGTGTCGGAGACCGTCGTCGCCACGGGCGGCGGCCAGGTCAACGAACGAGCCGTCCGGCTCTCGGCCGCCTCCGGGCAGGCGGGCGACGAGGTCACCGTCACCGGCACGAAGTTCACCCCGGGCGCGGACGTCACCGTGGCGGGCCGCGACGGCGGCGCGCAGACCGGTGACACCACCACGGCCACCGCCGACGCGTCCGGGGCCTTCACCGCCCGGCTCGCCGTCAGCGACCCGGACACCACCGGCATCGTCGCCTACGAGGGCGGCGCCTGGGACGCGGAGAAGGGCGCGGGCCCCCTGGCGTACACCGTCACCGGGGGCGGTGAGATCCCCGACGGCAGCCAGCAGCTCACCACGACCGTCCGGGCGGGCACCCTGTCCATGACCCAGGCCGGCGACAGCGTCCAGCTGTCCGGGGTCGACTTCGGCCGGGGCGGCGCCTCCACCGGCGATCTGCGCACGGTGACCGTCGAGGACTTCCGCGGCGGCCCCGCGGGCTGGTCCCTCACCGGAAAGGTCACCGACTTCACGGGCCCGGGCGGGGCACGGATCAGCGCCGACGCCCTCGACTGGACCCCGTCCTGCGCCACGAAGCCCGGCAGCCCGAGCACCTGCGCGGCGGGCAGCGCCGGAACGGTCGGCAGCGCCGGGGCCACCCTGGCGTCCACGCCCGACGGGGCGGCCACCGGAGGGGAGTTCACCGTCGACGCGGGGCTCTCCCTGGACGTGCCCGCCTTCACCGGGGCCGGTTCCTACGCGGGCGTGCTGACCCTCACGCTCACCTGAGGCGCCGACCCGCACCCGAGGCCCTCGGCCTCACCACCGTGGGCCGGGCGCGCACCCGGCCGGCCCACTCCACCCGGACGCGACCTGGGGGTCCCGTACCGTGCGCAAGCTCTCCGTGCTCCTCCCGACGGCTGCCCTGCTGCTCCTCCTCGGCGCGCCCGCCGCCCACCCGGCGGACAACGGCAGCTGGTCCGTCCGGCCGGCCACCGGCCCGTCCGGGACGCGCCCCTCCCTCTTCCTCTTCGCCGCCCCGGGCAGCACGCTCACCGACCGGGTCACCATCACCAACAAGACCGCGAAGCCGCTGACCCTGCGGCTGTACGCGGCCGACGCCTACAACACCCCGCGCGACGGCGGCTTCGCGGTCCGCGACCGGAAGGAGAAGCAGCGCTCCATCGGCGCGTGGGCCCGCACCGACCGCGACACCGTCACCGTGGGCCCCAAGGCCTCGGTCACCGTGCCCCTGACCATCACCGTCCCGGAGAACGCCGAGCCGGGGGACCACCCCGGCGCGCTGATCGCCCTGGACGAACGCGTCGGGGCCACCCGCCGCGGCGCCCTGGCCGTCGGGGTCCGCCGGGCCGTCGGCGCCCGTATCCACCTGCGGGTCAACGGGCCCACCGTCCCCGCGCTCTCCGTCGAGGACATCCGGATCGAGCAGGACCGGCCCCTGGTCCCGGGCACCGGCACGAGCCGCGCCGTCATCTCGTACACCCTGCACAACCGGGGGAACGTCACCCTCGCCCCCGCCGTCGCCCTCCGCGCCGAGGGCCTCTTCGGCCGGACCCTGCTGAGGCGCGGCCTGACGAAGCCGCCCGCCGAGCTGCTGCCCCGCCAGCAGGTCCGGCTGACCGAGACCTGGGACGGGGCGCCGCAGCTGGACCGGGCCGAGGTCGAGCTCACCGCCACCGCGAAGGGCACCCGGGAGTCGGCGGCCGTCACGTTCCTCGCCGTGCCGTGGCTCCTGGCCGGAGTGCTCACGGTGCTCGTCGCCGCCGGAGGGGCCCTCTGGGCACGGGCCCGCCGACGCCGTACGCGCACGGAGTGAGGCCCCCGTGAGGACCCTCGCGCGGCCCACTGTGCTCGGGTGCCGCCGGGATCGGGGAGAATGGTCGCCATGAGCGCTCGACCGAACCAAGAATCCGCTGCCGCGCAAGCGGAGACCACCTCCCCCCACCGGGCCGGCTTCGCCTGCTTCGTGGGCCGCCCCAACGCGGGCAAGTCCACCCTCACGAACGCTCTCGTCGGTCAGAAGGTGGCGATCACCTCCAACCGCCCCCAGACCACCCGGCACACGGTGCGCGGCATCGTGCACCGTGACGACGCGCAGCTGATCCTGGTCGACACCCCCGGCCTCCACAAGCCGCGCACGCTCCTGGGCGAGCGGCTCAACGACGTCGTGCGGACCACCTGGGCCGAGGTCGACGTCATCGGCTTCTGCCTGCCCGCCGACCAGAAGCTCGGCCCCGGCGACAAGTACATCGTCAAGGAGCTCGCGGGGATCAAGAAGACCCCCAAGATCGCCATCATCACCAAGACCGACCTGGTCGAGTCGAAGGCGCTGGCCGAACAGCTCCTCGCCGTCTCCGCGCTCGCCGACGAACTGGGCTTCGAGTGGGCCGAGATCATCCCGGTCTCGGCGGTCAAGGACCAGCAGGTCGGCCTGCTCGCCGACCTCATCGCCCCGCTGCTCCCCGTGAGCCCGCCGCTCTACCCGGAGGGCGACCTCACCGACGAGCCGGAGATGGTCATGGTCGCGGAGCTGATCCGCGAGGCGGCGCTGGAGGGCGTACGCGACGAGCTGCCGCACTCCATCGCGGTCGTCGTCGAGGAGATGCTGCCGCGCACGGACCGCCCGGCGGACAAGCCGCTGCTGGACATCCACGCCAACGTCTACATCGAGCGCCCCAGCCAGAAGGGCATCATCATCGGCCCGAAGGGCCAGCGGCTGAAGGACGTCGGCACCAAGTCCCGCAAGCACATCGAGGCCCTGCTCGGCACGCCGGTCTTCCTGGACCTGCACGTGAAGGTCGCCAAGGACTGGCAGCGCGACCCGAAGCAGCTGCGCAAGCTCGGGTTCTAGAGACGTCCGGCGGAAGGTGCCGATCTCACGCGCCCTCCTTGAGGACGCGTGAGATCAGCGTGCGCTGCGCCCCGGTCAGATCGGGGTCAGCGCAGTACACGGTGCGGTCCCCGACGGTGATCGCGTACCGGAAGCCGTCCGGTACGCCCGTCGTCGGGCTGTCCCGCGCGGAGGCGAGCGCCTCCTCGGCGAGCGTGTGCCACTCCTGGGCGTCCGCCCGGCCCTCGGTGTCGACCTCATGGCGGCGGGCGATGCCGGCGAAGCCGCCGGTCCGGCTGACCTGAATACGCATGGGGTCCTGTCTATCGGGGGCCGCGCGGACGCTCAACCCCGACTCCTCGGCGGGCCGGGTCACGCCTTGGTCGGCACGCCCACCTCCGACCAGGCCTTCAGGACCGCCTCCCGCTCGTCGCCCGCGCCGAAGCGGTCGCCCGCCGCCGTGACCGTCAGCCGGGCGAACTCCGCGAAGTCCGCGGTGGCCGTCAGCTCGCCGCCGGTCAGCACGTCGAACCAGATCTGCCCGGCACGCTCCCAGGAGTTGCCGCCCAGCGCGGTGGCCAGGAGGTGGAACGCGCGGTTGGGGATGCCGGAGTTGAGGTGGACCCCGCCGTTGTCCTCCTCCGTCTCGATGTAGTCCGCCATGGAGCCCGGCTGCGGGTCCTTGCCGAGGACGTCGTCGTCGTACGCCGTGCCGGGGGCCTTCATCGAGCGCAGCGCGTCCCCGCTGACCCGGGGCGCCAGCAGCCCGGCCCCGATCAGCCAGTCGGCCTGCTCCGCGCTCTGGCCCAGCGAGTACTGCTTCACCAGCGAGCCGAAGACATCGGAGACCGACTCGTTGAGCGCGCCGGACTGGCCCTCGTAGCGCAGGTTGGCGGTGTACTGCGTCAGGCCGTGGGCCAGCTCGTGGGCGATCACGTCGACCGCGACGGTGAAGTCGAGGAAGATCTCGCCGTCGCCGTCCCCGAAGACCATCTGCTCGCCGTCGAAGAACGCGTTGTTGTACTCCTCGCCGTAGTGCACGGAGCCGATGAGCGGCAGCCCCTTGCCGTCGATCGAGCTGCGCCCGTACGCCGAGAGCAGCAGCTCGAAGGTGGCGCCGAGGCCGGCGTACGCGCGGTTGACGCTGGCGTCCGAGGTGGGCTTGTCGCCCTCGTCGCGGACCTGGCGGCCGGGCAGGGCGGTGCCGTTCCGGCAGTCGTACAGGGTGCGGTGGGGCTTGGTGGGGACCGCCAGTACGCCGGGGGTGCTCGGGACGGCGGCGAGGGCCTTCGTCCGACGGCCCTCGCGGCGGAGGCCGTCGGCGGCCAGCGTGCGGCGGGCCGGATCCGCGAGCCGGGCGTCGGCGGACCGGGACAGGTGATCGAGGACGTGGGGCGGAACGATGGTGCAGAAGACGGGGTGGAGATCGCCGTCGGTTCGAAGGTGCATACAACGACTGTGGCACTCCGTCACGGCCCTGTCACTGGTTGCGACGATGATTGACGAAATGGAGTGATGAGTCACCGTTTACCCGTCATCGATGCCCGGTCCCGCATACTGATACGGACCGACACCACGGGCCACACTCGGTTACGCTCGTCGCATCATGCGTTTCGGGCTGCTTCTCCTTAGCTGCCGCGGCGAGGGCCTGTAGTCGTAGGCCGACCCCCTCCCCGCGGAGTCTGGTGCTGCAGCGACACAGTCGGCCGACCCCCGCTGGACCGAGGAGCCCTACGCCATGACCACCGTGAATCCTGCCGGTAACACCGTGAATCCCGCCCGTGATTCCGTCGGCCGCCCCACCCCGATCACCAACGCGACGCAGCTCCAGAAGCCGTCCGGGATGCCGGTCCACAAGTACCGCGGCTACGAGGCCGTCGACATCGCCGACCGCACCTGGCCCGACAACCGGATCACCGTCGCGCCCCGCTGGCTGTCCACCGATCTGCGCGACGGCAACCAGGCGCTGATCGACCCGATGTCCCCGGCCCGCAAGCGCGAGATGTTCGACCTGCTGGTCGCGATGGGCTACAAGGAGATCGAGGTCGGCTTCCCGTCCTCCGGCGAGACCGACTTCAACTTCGTCCGCTCCATCATCGAAGAGGGCGCGATCCCCGAGGACGTGACGATCTCCGTCCTGACGCAGGCCCGCGAGGAGCTGATCGAGCGCACCGTGGAGTCACTGGTCGGCGCCCGCCGGGCCACCGTCCACCTGTACAACGCCACCGCCCCCACCTTCCGCCGCGTCGTCTTCCGCGGCTCGCGCGACGAGGTCAAGCAGATCGCGGTGGACGGCACCCGGCTGGTCATGGAGTACGCCGAGAAGATCCTGGGCCCGGAGACGGTCTTCGGCTACCAGTACAGCCCGGAGATCTTCACCGACACCGAGCTGGACTTCGCCCTGGAGGTCTGCGAGGCCGTCTGCGACGTCTGGCAGCCGGAGGAGGGCCGCGAGATCATCCTCAACCTGCCCGCCACCGTGGAGCGTTCGACGCCCTCCACCCACGCGGACCGCTTCGAGTGGATGTCCCGCAACCTGACCCGCCGCGAGCACGTCTGCCTGTCGGTCCACCCGCACAACGACCGGGGCACCGCCGTCGCCGCCGCCGAGCTGGCCATCATGGCGGGCGCCGACCGCATCGAGGGCTGCCTGTTCGGCCAGGGCGAGCGCACCGGCAACGTCGACCTGGTCACCCTGGGCATGAACCTCTTCTCCCAGGGCGTCGACCCGCAGATCGACTTCTCGCAGATCGACGAGATCCGCCGCACCAGCGAGTACTGCAACCAGATGGAGATCCACCCGCGCCACCCCTACGCGGGCGATCTGGTCTACACCGCCTTCTCCGGCTCCCACCAGGACGCCATCAAGAAGGGCTTCGACGCGATGGAGCGGGACGCGGCGGCCCAGGGGAAGACCGTCGACGACATCGAGTGGGCCGTGCCGTACCTGCCGATCGACCCGAAGGACGTCGGCCGCTCCTACGAGGCCGTCATCCGGGTCAACTCGCAGTCCGGCAAGGGCGGCATCGCCTACGTCCTGAAGAACGACCACAAGCTGGACCTGCCGCGCCGGATGCAGATCGAGTTCTCCCGGATCATTCAGGCCAAGACCGACGCCGAGGGCGGCGAGGTCACCCCGGCCCAGATCTGGACCACCTTCCAGGACGAGTACCTGCCGAACGCCGACGACACCGCGGCTCGGTGGGGACGCGTCCAGCTCCGCTCCGGCCAGACCACCACCGACACCGACGGCCGGGACACCCTGACCGTCGAGGCCACCGTCGACGGCGCGGACACCGTGCTGAGCGGCACCGGCAACGGCCCGATCTCCGCGTTCTTCGAAGCGCTGCAGGCCATCGGCATCGACGCCAGGCTGCTGGACTACACCGAGCACACGATGAGCGAGGGCGCCAGCGCCCAGGCCGCCTCGTACATCGAGTGCGCGATCGACGGCAAGGTCCTCTGGGGCATCGGCATCGACGCCAACACCACCCGCGCCTCGCTCAAGGCGGTCGTCTCCGCGGTCAACCGCGCGGCCCGCTGACCCGACCGGCCCCTCCCGGGCCTTCGCGTCCCCTCTTCGTACGGACGTCCGGTTCGACCCCGTACGACGGCATTGACGGACCCCGACCGCCCGCACCGGGTGGTCGGGGTTCGGCCATATCCAGGGGTTGTGACGTCCCAGAGGCTGACGCCGCATCGCGCGTGTGGCTAACATCACGTCCAACACACGGCAATGTTGCCGGAGCGTTACGGAGGTGTGCGACGTGCGGTCAACCAAAGGACAACGCGCTCTGAGGCCGGTCCTCTGCGGCGTTCGCACCATCTGGGACGCCGTCGGCGACGGCGCCTTCTTCTGCCCCGGCTGCGGGGGAGACCGCAACTACCGCCGGCTCACCGGCCGCCGCCGCCTCACCGTCCTCGGCGTCCCGCTGGTCCGCCGGGGCGAGACCGAGCCCGTCGTCGAGTGCGCCGCCTGCCTCACCCACTACGCCCCCGAGGCGCTGGACCACCCCACCACGACCCGGTTCTCGACGATGCTCCGCGAGGCCGTCCACACCGTCACCCTGGCCGTCCTCGCCGCCGGGGGCACCACCTCCCGCACCGTCCTGGAGGCCGCCGTCGCCACCGTGCGCGACGCCGGGCTCGACGACTGCACCCAGGAGCAGCTGTTCACCGTCGTCGAGGTGCTGGCCGCCGACACCGGCCGGGGCTCCGGCTCCGACCCGGCCGCCGAGGCCTGCGGCCCGACCCTCGCCATCGAGCTGCACGAGGTGCTGGCCCCGCTCGCCCCGCACCTGGCCACCGCCGGCCGCGAGTCCGTCCTCCTCCAGGGCGCCAGGATCGCGCTGGCCGACGGTCCCTACTGCGCCGCCGAGCGCCAGGTCCTGACCACGGTCGGCAGCGCCCTCCAGCTCCCCGCCGACGACACCGCCCGCCTGCTGGCCGCGGCCGCCCGTACGCCCTCGTAGCGGCCTTCTCCGGGCCGCCCCCGCCACGGGAGGCCCCAGGTGGGCGACAATGGGCCCATGAGCTTGTTCCGGGACGACGGCATCGTGCTGCGTACGCAGAAACTGGGCGAGGCCGACCGGATCATCACGATCCTGACCCGCGGCCACGGCCGGGTGCGGGCCGTCGCCCGCGGGGTGCGCCGCACCAAATCCAAGTTCGGCGCCCGCCTGGAGCCCTTCTCCCACGTCGACGTGCAGTTCTTCGCGCGCGGCAGCGAGCTGGTCGGCCGCGGGCTGCCGCTCTGCACCCAGAGCGAGACGATCGCCCCCTACGGCGGCGGGATCGTCGCCGACTACGCGCGCTACACGGCGGGCACCGCGATGCTGGAGACCGCCGAGCGGTTCACCGACCACGAGGGCGAACCGGCCGTCCAGCAGTATCTGCTGCTCGTCGGCGGCCTGCGCACCCTCGCCCGGGGCGAGCACGCCCCGCACCTGATCCTGGACGCGTTCCTGCTGCGCTCGCTCGCGGTCAACGGGTACGCGCCCAGCTTCGAGGACTGCGCCAAGTGCGGAATGCCCGGTCCGAACCGGTTCTTCTCCGTCGCGGCGGGGGGCGTCATATGCGGTGACTGCCGGGTCCCCGGCAGCGTCGTACCCTCGGCACAGGCCCTGGCCCTGCTGAGCGCGCTGCTCAGCGGCGACTGGGCGACGGCGGACGCGTGCGAGGCACGTCATGTCAGGGAGGGGAGCGGACTGGTGTCCGCCTATCTGCACTGGCATCTGGAGCGCGGACTGCGTTCGCTGCGGTACGTCGAGAAGTGACGCGGCACGTGGAGAAGTGACGCGGTGCGCGGAGAAGTGACGCGGTGCGTCGGGCAGACGGCGCGGCGCGTGGAGAAGTGACACAGGGAGACTGAGAAGCTCATGGCAGTACGCGGGATCCTCGGCGGCCGTAACCGGCGCACGTACAAGACCCCCGAGCCGCACCCCACGGGCGCGACGCCTCCGAAGATCCCCGGCGAGCTGGTGCCCCAGCACGTCGCCGTCGTGATGGACGGCAACGGCCGCTGGGCCAAGGAGCGGGGTCTGCCGCGCACCGAGGGCCACAAGGTCGGTGAGGGCGTCGTCATGGACGTTCTCAAGGGCTGTATCGAGATGGGCGTGAAGAACCTCTCGCTCTACGCCTTCTCCACGGAGAACTGGAAGCGCTCGCCGGACGAGGTGAAGTTCCTGATGAACTTCAACCGCGACGTGATCCGCCGCCGCCGCGACGAGATGGACGAGCTCGGCATCCGCATCCGCTGGGTGGGCCGCATGCCCAAGCTGTGGAAGTCCGTCGTCCAGGAGCTCCAGGTCGCCCAGGAGCAGACCAAGGACAACGACAGGATGACGCTGTACTTCTGCGTCAACTACGGCGGCCGCGCCGAGATCGCGGACGCCGCGCAGCGCATCGCCCAGGACGTGGCGGCCGGGAAGCTCGACCCCTCCAAGGTCAACGAGAAGACCTTCGCGAAGTACACGTACTACCCGGACATGCCGGACGTGGACCTCTTCGTGCGGCCGAGCGGCGAACAGCGCACCTCGAACTACCTGATCTGGCAGAGCGCGTACGCCGAGATGGTCTTCCAGGACGTTCTCTGGCCGGATTTCGACCGTCGGGACCTGTGGCGGGCCTGCCTGGAGTACGCCCAGCGCGACCGCCGCTTCGGCGGGGCGGAGGCGGTGGAGGCGGCGAAGGCCGCCGAGGCCGCCGAGGCCGCCAAGAAGTGACGCGAAAAGTGACGTGAAAGAGGCGGGTCCGGGACGCTGACAGCGTCCCGGACCCGCCTCTTCTCGTTCGTGTCCCGCTCGTTACGCCTTGCTCGCGGCGCACTCCGCGCAGGTGCCGAAGACCTCGACGGTGTGCGCGACGTTCACATAGCCGTGCTGGGCGGCGATCGTCTCGGCCCACTGCTCGACGGCCGGGCCCTCGACCTCCACCGCCTTGCCGCAGAGCCGGCAGACCAGGTGGTGGTGATGGTCACCGGTCGAACACCGCCGGTAGACGGCCTCGCCCTCGGTGGTCCGCAGGACGTCGACCTCACCCGCGTCGGCGAGGGACTGCAGGGTCCGGTAGACCGTGGTCAGGCCCACGGAGTCGCCGCGGTGCTTGAGAACGTCGTGCAGCTCCTGAGCGCTGCGGAACTCGTCGACCTCGTCGAGCGCCGCCGCCACCGCCGCCCGCTGCCGGGTGGACCGGCCGCGCACCGGCGCTGCGTTCGTGCCACTGATCGGCGCCGTGGCCACAGCTGCCTCCTCGTGTCGCCCGTACATGTGTCGGGCCATTGTGCCAGCCCGGCCGGGCACCGCCGGCGAACACGTACGGTGCGACTCGGTCACACGTACCGCTGTCACACGCTTACGTCGTCCCGCTCCCGGCGGGCCCCCGGTACTCCAAGGGTGCACTCGGCGCCCTTCGCCTCGCTCGCCCGCGCCCGGCGTCGCGCGAGCGGAGCGGCCAGCGCGGTCAGTGCCACGAACACCGCGATGGCCAGCAGCACGATCGTCGCGCCGGGCGGGACGTCCTGGTAGTACGAGGTCACGGTGCCGGTGAGGGTCACGGCCGTGCCGATCACCACGGCCAGCACGAAGGTGACCCTGAAGGACTTGGTGATCTGCTGCGCCGCCGCCACGGGCACCACCATCAGCGCGCTGACCAGCAGCAGGCCGACGACCCGCATCGCGACGGTCACGGTCACGGCGGCGGTCACCGCGATCAGCAGGTTCAGCACCCGCACCGGCAGCCCGGACACCCGGGCGAACTCCTCGTCCTGGCTGACCGCGAACAACTGCCGCCGCAGCCCCACCGTGACCAGCACCACGAAGGCGGCCAGCACGCAGATCGCGATGACGTCCGACTCGGAGACGGTGGCCAGCGAGCCGAAGAGGTACGAGGTCAGATT